>LFRV01000067.1 GCA_001512485.1 Clostridiales bacterium DTU069
TGTAAGCCAGTGAAATAAATGGTTTAGGTCAAAATTCATTCAGAATTTTTGACACTACGTAAGAGATAGCTGAGGACGTTTTTATGAAAAGTTCTTTACCAGCACCTGTGATAGAGTTTCAACCTGATATTTTAATGTGTGAAAGCGTGGGTATGTATATTTCGCTTCCTAAAGACGATTTTACCTTTTTTACTCGCGGAAGCCATAAGCATCAGGGTTATGAGTTTATGCTGCCGATAACTGATATGCCTTTAGTGGAAATTGACAACAAAGATGTTTATGCACGCAAATACCATGTGATACCGATCAATCCCATGCAGGAACACGGTGTCAGCGGCAGGATGGAAAATGTAAGGTTCATAAATATCTTATTTGATGAAGATTTTTTCAACAGAATAATATGTGATGCATTCAAGCAAAAAAATCTTCTGTTCCGCAATGAAAACTATCCGGTAAGTATGGAGCTCTATTCCCTGATAAAGATCTTTATCAAGGAAAGCACGATGAATTCTCCCGAAAGGCGTATTATGCTTCAAAACCTGAGTCATACAATTGCAATACTTATTTTCAGGGATATAAAAAAAGAGTCAAACTTATTTCTGTTGGGTAAACCATTTAATGCCGTAACAATTAAAATTAAAAAAGTTGTTGATTACATTAAAGAAAATTATCAGAAGGAATGCTCATTAGAGGAATTATCCGAGATCGCCGGTATAAGCCGATTCTATCTTATCAGGGCCTTCAAAGATTACTTAGGAAAAACACCTTATGATTACCTTTTAGATATCAGAATTGAGAATGCAAAACAGCTTCTAACTAAAGGTAATATGTCAATAACTGATATTTGCCACGAATGTGGATTTAATAATATGAGCCATTTCATACGAACGTTTAAAAAGAAAGCAGGTATTACACCTTCCATATATAAAAATTTCACTAAATTAGAGCAATAATAGCATATTTGTGCAATATACAGCAAGCAATTCAGTTTGCCATAAGTTACGATAGATTTGCATATAATGCAGACTTGTTGTAGGGAGGTGATTGCTTGAAGAAAGCCTGTGCTGTTATTGCGGTTATTTTTCTTGTTACCGGTATGTTTTCGGGATGCCGGTCAAAAAATAAAAAAACTGAAGATGACAGTTACAGCAATATTGTAGCAGTATCTTCATCAGAAAAAGGGATAGAAACCGGCGAATATGAAAAAAGGATAGATCAACTAATCAGGAAATACGCAAAAAATACGCCTGATGTTAAAAAACACCCAATCATAAAAGAGTTTGAAAAGGCAGATGATCTGGATAAAGTGGATATAGCGCTTGGACTTGCAGATGATATGACGATGTCGTGTGTTTTTGACTTAGAGAGTAATACAACATTCAAAGTTGCTGCCGAAGTGGTTAAGTCATATCCTCATCCACTGCTTCTGAATAATTTTGGTGCGATGTTAGCTGAAAAGTCTCCCGAAGATTCGTTGTTTTTCCTTTTACAGGCATTATATCAAGCGCCGGACAATCCGGTCATCCTTGTTAATGCGGCATATCTGTACATTGAAATAGATAACTTCACAGAGGCGGAAAACTGTGCGAAAAAAGCGCTGTTAGCTGCACCTGACTATGGCCCGGCTTATCAGATCCTAACCACCATTCATTTAAAAAACGAAGACTATATATTAGCAGCTGAAACTATGGTTAAAAGTGCAAAACACTGTTTTAATGATATAACCATCCACCACTTTGATTCGTTCCTTGAAGCAGTTGCAGAGCTGGATCCCGAAGTAGATGAATACCCGCTTATGGAAGAGTATATCAAAGAACTTTATCTGATAGCAAAAGAAAATGTAGACACCAATTTTGTAAGGGAAGGCATTGATACACCTGAGGCCCAGCTTACGCTTAAGCCTTTTCCCAAAATAAACGACAGTGGACTGGAAAGTATGAACCAGGAATTATTCGATATGCAGGGTGAAATATCAATGGTACATGACGACGTCAGGCGGGAATACTACAATTACCAGTATGCCGTTGAAGACTATTTGAATGAACCCTCATCAGCAGAAAAAGATATCTATCCGTTCAAAAATAACCTGAGGCAGATTTATGCCTTTAAAGTGCTGCAATCTTATTACAATTTTAAGCTTGAGAAATGCGCTCGCAAAGTCGAAAATAAAATTTATAAGTTTAGCGATGAAGCAAGCGAAAAGGAACTTAAAATGATGGATGAGCTGAACGAAAAGCAGGCATCAGGGCAAGACAGTTTTGACTTTGATATAATGAAACCGATGCGGCCTGAAGATCTCTTCGAAATAGAGAGAAAAGCTATGGAAGAATACAACAATGTCCTGAAGGAAATAAAAAAGGTTTATAACAGTTATACACCTGAAGTAATATCGATGTGCAGGGAACAATATAACGAGACAAAACAAATCCTTGAGGAATTCTGGCTTCGTTCAGGCGGAATCATTAAGTACATCACCGAAGAAGACATACTTAAACAGTTTGATTATGAGCGTACGATGACTGTTTATGAATATATAAATTATCCGATCAGCAACCTTCTGTACTGGGCCGGGAACCTTGTCGTAGCCGAAACTACGATGTTTTATACCGGGGAAATAATATCGCTTTTAGAATCAATGGGAATGATATCAGAAAATTATGAAGAGATTATGAGCCGGATCGAAAAGGCAGAAAAGAATGACGAAATGATACCCGATATCGAAGAACAGGCAATCACAAATTTTGATGAAAAAGGAGATTTGCCCGATGTGGGTTTTGAAGGTGATATTTTCGGCTTTGGCGCCAGCTTGCAAACTGATGGTGAGAGGCTTAAGGTCGGCCTCGAAACTCCTGTGTCAAGTTCGGAAGTCTCTAAAAATTTCCTGTACGACAAGCCTTCCAGGGGAGCATATTTAGAGTCATATACAGCCGTGGGTGCAAAAGCGCAGGGCAGTACCGACTGGTTTAAAGATTTTAAAAATGTGAAAAAAGCATTAGGTAAGGGACAAAAAGTTATCGGTAAAGTAGGAATAGGCTTTTCAAACAATGTATCTCAGGGTCATTATGTCTGCGTGAAAAAGGACGGCACCATTGCGGACAGGGGCATAATCTATATTCGGGAGTCGGGCGGTAGTATCGGTAATTTCGGTAAAAGCGAGCGGGTTGTTGTAAGGAAGTCCACAATAACCGGCTTGGCGATAAAGGAAAAAAGCACAAAATATAAGTTTGGTATTGGCTCTTTTACAGTGGGCAGATAAATTTAAGGAGGGAAAATCGAATGAAAAAAAGAATCTTTTTAATCATGCTTGTAATGTGTATTATCAGTATTTTTTCTTTTGGCGCTCAGGCAGAGACAACCGACAGGCCGGAGGCAAACGTTCCGGATGACGGGGACGAGCCTTTTACGCTTGAAGCTCCGCAGAACCTGACAGCGGAACTGAAGTATGATCAGGACAATATACCTTATTTTGAAATAAAACTTGACATACCTCAAAGCGTAAAGGATATAGACGCAAAGCTGATTGAAGACAGTGAGTATTTTAAGGGAAAAAGCTGCGAACCCATTGAAATCCAGGTAGACTACAAGTACGCGGATTATGACTGGAACGAAGGGCCTTCACTTTACTGGAGCACCAGTATTTCTGTTGAAGATTTTCTGTGGAATGGAGTTTATGAATACCGTCCTTTTGAAGAAATTGATGATGCCGGTGCGGTTAACATTAAGGAAGAAGTATATTCGTTCCGTGCATACTTTTACTCGCTTTGGGGATATGAAGGTGACTGGATAAACTTCAGGGTG
Source organism: Clostridiales bacterium DTU069 (assembly GCA_001512485.1). Lineage (GTDB taxonomy): Bacteria > Bacillota > Clostridia > DSM-8532 > DSM-8532 > DTU069. The sequence continues at coordinate 3,799 of LFRV01000067.1, forward strand.
GTTTCAAACTATTCGAATATTGCGACCGTAGGAAACACAGCGTATTACAGCGGAGCGTCCGACTGGGCAACCGCGGAGCTTGATAAAGCTGTGAAATATGGGCTTATTACTTCTTCAATAAGGGATAAAATGAGTGAACCAATTACGAGGGAGGAATTTGCCGAGCTTGCTGTACTTCTGTATCAGAAGACTACAGAAAAAACAGCTCAGCCCGAATCACCAAATCCATTTACGGACACGAGCAACCCTGAAGTGTTAAAAGCGTACAAGCTTGGCATAGTAACCGGTGTAGGCAATAATAAATTTGACCCGAAGGCGTTAACGAACCGTGAACAGGTAGCCACAATGCTCAGCCGGGCAATCAGGGTCATGGTTCCTGATGCGGATTTCTCAACTGAAGGGGCTCCGTCATTTTCTGATGAAAAGGATATATCCGATTGGGCGCTTGAACATGTGAAGTATATGAGCAAAATCGGCGTAATTAAAGGCTCAGAAGGCAAATTCATGCCAAAAGCCGTTACTACGGCGGAAATTGCAAGCGGTTATGCAACAACAACCTGCGAACAGGCAACCCTGATGGCAGTCAGGATTTATGAGAAATTTAAAGCTGAGTGAGGTCCATTAACATTTGCTTATTTGAAGAACCTGGCTTAAATTTGCCTAAAAGTTTTAAGAAAACCAAGACAACAATTGAGCCTTCTTGTCATGTTACGGCAAGAAGGCTTTTTTGCAGGCTTTATAACGGCTGAAGATATTACAATTTAGTTCAAAAAAGGCGGAGATTTTAGCTAATAACCTATATTTTAAATAGTTTT
>LFRV01000108.1 GCA_001512485.1 Clostridiales bacterium DTU069
ATTTGGACTCGTAATTCAGTGATCGCCATGGACCGAATTGAGCGATCGATTCATAACGTAATCAGTGATCGGATTGAAGCGTATTCGGTGATCGAATTAACCGAAATACACGAATGTGTAGAGCTTTAGTATTACATATGAGTAGGAGATGGCAATATGGGAAAGCGCTCAGTTGCGTTTTTTGTATCAACGAAAAATGTTTCGCATGCAGACTTAAGCAATCCGCTCGAGGGGAATCCAGGAATTGGCGCAACACAATATCTATTTGTCCTCATAGCGTCTGAGTTGAAAAAGAGATTCAAACATAAATACGATATCCTGTTTATAACAGACTCCCCATGTTTACTTCCTACGAATCTAGAGGTTTTATATGCGAGTGACATATATGATGCCATAGATCGATACCAAACAGACTTGTTGATTATAAGAACACCCGAAAGCCCTGCAGTCTATGAATACATTAACAAAAGTGGGAGAAGAATTATTACATGGTCTCATAATAGGATTTGGTACAGAACCGCAAGTATGATTGCAGACTGCAATAACATAGTTAGGAATGTATGTGTAGGATACAAACAAGCATTGGAAATGTTTGGGCATGAAGTCATGAAAAAAACAGTCGTAATCCATAATCCAGTGCCTCAAATACATCTGGTCGAGCGTGATCTTGAGCAACCGATTGTTACATATATGGGTCATTTGGATAAGCCGAGAGGATTCCATTTTCTCGCTAGCCAATGGAAGCAAATACTAAATAGTGTACCTAATGCTCAGTTGCATGTAATTGGTGCGGCAAACTTATATGACCGATCCTTAGAATTGGGTCGATTGGGTGTGGCATCGAAGTCCTATGAAAAGCGCTTTTTGAGGTACATTGTTGATGACAAAGATGTGCTTCTACCGTCTGTATTTTTTCATGGGATAATGGGTCAAGAAAAAATAAGCATTCTTAGAAATACAATGGTGGGTGTTGTTAATCCGGTTGGATATGAGGCGTTACCGACAAGTATCCTAGAAATGGCAGCATGTGGCATACCAGTTGTTTCAATTAACAAATATGGACAATCTGAAGTAGTATTACACAACAGTACAGGCTTGTTATTTAACAGAAAAAGAGATTTCGCGGAATATATCATTACACTTCTTAAGAATAAGGAGCTTAACAGGGAGCTTGGGGATAACGCTGAAAAGTTTGTCAGCCAGAACTTTAACTTGGATAAGATACTCGCAATGTGGTCAAAGGAACTGGATAGCTGTATTATGGCTAGTGTTTCTTCAGAGGATTCTTTGATGTTGGTATACGGCAATAAGAAAAGCTACATGCGAAAAGGGATGTTTTGGTTTAAATCTTATGTTCGTGACCTCAAGCATTTCGTAAAGGCATCGAGAAAGTAGGATTTGTAATGATTGCGAAGATGATTTTGTTATGCGGTGTTTTCGGTGAAACCCTGTTTTTTACCATCTTGACGGTTTTTGGTATGAGTTATCTTGGGATAACAGAAAGTAGCATATATGTGTATTACTGGGCAGGAGTGTGTTTTTTCGTTGCACTTTTGACTGTTAAGTTGGTCTTGTCAGCAAACTATACAAAGAAAGCAAGCGTCTTGTTTGGATACATAATGATTTCCATCATATTCTTGTGTATTTATGGAATTGGCGCTGTTCTATTTCATCTAGATCCTATAATTATTAGATACGGACGCGCCTTCTTGGCTATGGCTTGTCCATCGTTCATTATTGGTGTAATCTGTTCTGATGATATGCATAGAGAGTACCTCGGAACAATAATGGTTAAGTTCATACCTATTGCAACGCTGCTACTGTTGTACAATATGATGAGACAGCTAGATGTTGGTTATATAGAATCTCTCGGAGGCATGAATCGTTTAGGCACCGGATATTACGCCGCTCAGCTTTTGGCTGTAACATTATGTTTGCTGCATATGAAACGAGAAAAACGCCAAATGGTTAAAGTGGGTTATTTACATAGTAGCTTTCAGAGACTCATTCTCCTATTGTTGTTGTTCGTTCAGATTTTAGTGGTCCTATTTTCAGCCTCAAGAGGACCGGTTATAGCAATGACTTTTCTGTTGTTATATTTTCTTGTTCTCTTGTCGGGAGATAATTCGTGGAAAAAGCTTACGAAAGTGGTTTCGTTTGGAGTTATAATGTTTCTAATCTACAGAACTTTAGCCGTTCCTAGTTTACCACATTTCACTAATTCGGTTGGGAGAATTGCTACTATATTGAGAATAAGTAGTGGCGATGATATATCTACCGGTAGGATTTTTATGTATAGAAAAGGAATAGATATGTTCCTGCGCAAACCGCTTTTTGGTAATGGCCCCCAGGCATTTGCGATAAAAAGTGGATACGATATCTATCCTCACAATATTTTCGTTGAGTTGCTATGTGACTATGGTATAGTTGGAACGATTTTATGGATGCTTCTCTTCTTATACGTGTTCGCTAAATACGTGAAGAATAAGGAGACGGACTGGGTTGTGTCTTTAGTGTTTTCTATTGCTCTAGTGGTAGCTGTAGAGCTAATGTTTAGCGGTACTTTTACGTACAACGCTCAGTTTTGGTTTGTTGTTGGTTTTGGCATGTTCCTGCCGAAAAGAAGAAATGAGTATCGTGTTCCAGAATAAGCTTCATCTCTTGCTTGCACCAGTACGAACAGATCGTTTCACTTATAGAATGGAGAGACGTTAAATGCTGATAAGTGTGGTAATTCCGGCTTACAATGTATCAAGCTTCATAAGAAGAACGTTATTATCGCTTTTGGCACAACACGATAAGGAGTTTGAGATAATTGTGGTAGACGATGGTTCTACGGATAATACGGCTATTACTGCCAGAGAGGTATTCAATGAGAACGGATTCGCAAACTGGAAAATAATAACTCAGCAAAATATGGGGGTAGCGGGAGCGAGAAACAAAGGTTTAGTTGCAGCGTCAGGGAAATGTGTTTATTTCCTGGACGGCGATGACTATGCAGATGTGTGTTTTTTAAACGAAGTCGAGTCATGCCTTCGTTCTAATCCTGAAGTAGATATCGTTTGTTGGAGATACCAGACCGTAGATGAGAACGAGATCCCAAATGGCAATTACAATCAAGAAAGCAAGCCGAAGTACAGGAGTCTAACGGGAGCAGAAGTGCTAAACGAGGTTCTCATTGACAAGAGACTGCGAGTTTGGACAGGCAGCGTCTTGTACAAACGCGATTTTCTATAATGTACCCATAAAACTAGACAAAATTTCCGATAATCTAAGTGAACCTGATATAATAAAAGACAGGAAACTGTCAGGAAGGAAGGTTCACATAACATGGCCAAAAGGAGACAATTTACAGCAGAATTCAAAACTAGAGTTGTATTGGAACTCCTTAAGGAAGAAAAACAGCTTGGCGAGTTAGCGGCCGAATATGAATTAAGCCCCAACCAGCTACGCAACTGGAGGAAAGAATTCTTAGAAAACGCACCAAAAGTGTTCTCCCAGAGCAAACAAGAAAAAGAACTCCTGGCCAAGGAAAAAGCCTTGGAAGAAGAAAGAAACCAATTAATGGCGAAAGTCGGTCAACTCACCATCGAGAATGATTGGTTGAAAAAAAAATCTAAAGAAGTCTTTGGCTACGACTGGGAGACTAGAACTGGTTTCAAAAGATGAAAAACTCACTGTTACCAGACAATGTGAATTGCTGGATGTTAACAGAAGCAGTGTTTATTACACGCCTGCCGAACCTGACAGGGAAAGAGAAAATTTGATTAAACGCCGGCTGGACTACTGGCATACCAAGATGCCCTACCTTGGCGTTAGAAAGCTTCGTAGAAAGTTACAGGATGAAGACCATATTAAGGTCGGCCGTAAACTGATTAAACGTTACATGGACGAAATGGGAATTTATGCAGTTTACCCCAAGCCCAATCTATCAAAGCGAAATAAAGAGCATAAAGTATACCCTTACCTGTTAAGGAACTTGGATATTAACCGGCCAAACCAAGTCTGGGCCATTGATATTACCTACATAAGAATGGGTAAGAGTCATATGTATCTGACCGCTATTATCGACTGGTACAGCCGCTACATCGTCGGCTGGGAGCTATCGGATACCCTTGATACCGCCCCGGTTTTAGCAGCTGTCAAAAATGCTATCCAAAGGTATGGCAAGCCCGAAATCATTAACAGTGACCAAGGCAGCCAGTTTACCAGCGACGATTATACAAGCTACTTAAAAACAGCGAATATCAAACAAAGCATGGATGGCAAAGCCCGCTGGATTGATAACGTTGTCATAGAGCGTTGGTTCAGGAGTCTAAAAACAGAACGAATTTATACCCATGAATACCTAACACCCAGAGCGTTAAGGAACGGGATCCGGGAATATGTTCAGGAATACAATACAGAACGGCCTCATGAAACCCACGACTACTTAACTCCGCAAGAAGTATATCAGGGAAAAAAGGCGGCGTAACACTACAAATAGGATATTCGAGCAATTGGGCTGATGGATAGTGCCGCCATGTGGACAACCTTTCAGGTTGCCCCACAAGGCTTGGACAACAAAAACCATGTTGTCCACACTCTCCACAGCCCCGACGATTATTAAAGATGATGACGATGACTAAACCCTAGCCATAACCAAACTAATCATTATTGGGAATATCTGGTTCACTAAGAAAATTAAAATTTTTGTCTTGACAAGGGGGACACTTTACATCTCTTTCGTTAACTGAATCCGAAGCTCACAGATATATTGAAAAAAAGGCAATGGATATGCGGATAACGCGAAGAAAGGTTGCAGAAGAAATATTAAGAACATATGGCAGAGAAATGATTTGAAAGTTATTATTCAAAAGCCAGAAAG
>LFRV01000075.1 GCA_001512485.1 Clostridiales bacterium DTU069
CCGATGCAAGGGAATCCTGATGATTATTACTGTGAAATTTGGATACCCGTAGAGAAAATATAGCGAATAACGGGGAACGGTTTTATTAGGGTTTGCATGCCTAAGTCAGGTATGCAAACCCTAATTTACGCTGATATTGTCAAATCCTTTAAAAAGAAACGACTCAAATAAATATTTCCTTATCCTTTTTACGTGTAAATCAAACTCTCCCGGGTTTTGCCTTGTATTCTTAACTGTTTCGCTGTATAATGTCCCTAATAAATATTAGATATGGCTTTGATTTCATGGAGCGGTATTTCAATACCATAAAAGCCATACGGCAGCGATGATTCCGGTGAAGCGCAAAGAGTGACGTATTACATATGTGGAGCGGAAAATGAGAATAAGCATTCCTACTTCTTTTTTTGCATTGTTTCGTTCAAAAGACAACATCAATATTCGCAATGTGCGACTCGATCATTTAAAATATATGTTAATATTTCCCTTAGCACCTGTTTTTGCGAATATGCAGGGCATATTATTCAGCAATTCGATTCGGCTTTTCGGGCTGGATGCCATGACGCTCATGGGAAGTGCGTATTGTATCGGTGCGGGAGCGTTGTTTGCGTTTTCGGATGTTAAAAATATTGCAAAGATTTCACGCATATCAGCAATAATTATGACGGCTGCTTATATTCCATGGGTTGCAATGCGTGAAAGCCTGCTCAGCCTGATTCTGGCGATAATATTCATGTTCTTTTTGGGCGGCTGTGCGGCATGCTCGGCGTTTGCCTACACCTTCACGCTGAACAATACCGAAAGGCTGCTTGGCGCGGCAATGATTTCTACTTTTTTTGCGCTGAATCAGATTGATTACGGCCTGTCCCTCCTGTCCGGCTTTTTCGATAAGGCATATTTAACGGCGCTTGTGGCGGGCAGCTGCGTCTGCCTTTTGCTATACAAAACAAGTGATTTTTCCGCGGCCGAAAATAGACCGAAAGCGGTACTTAATCCCGCCCTTAAGCTGACGCTTTATTTTTTTGTTGCTCATTACTTTGTCGAAATATTTTATACGTATCTGCCCGGGGCATCTATGCCCAATGCCATGATCGCGAACGGAGCGGTCGGAATATTGTCGGTATGTCTTGTGGTAGCTTTACAGCTTATTACCAGGCGCAGCGTCTGGAACATGTGCAACCTGTTCTTTGTCGCTGAAATCGGTACGTATATACTGTATTTTATGCCCGAGGGTTCTGTTTTACGAAGTTTGGCCCGTTTTCTCCACGGTTTTGAACAGATAGGGTATATTGCTGCATATTACCTTCTCGGCTGTGTCTTTAAGAAGCACGCGGATTTCCGCATTTTCAAGCTGTGCCTAGTTACGATCCTGCCTATCAGTATGCTTTCCTATGTAATCCCCGGGGTTTTCGCGTCATATGCGCCCGCGCTGCTGCCGCTGGCGGCAACGCTGACTTCCGGCATTGTGTTTATTGTGTTTATACTAATGTCTCCCGCCTATTCAAAACACCTGTTTTTTGCCGAATGGTCAGATGATTTTTATGGGGTGGATATGGCCGAGGCAGGGAAGAAAATAAAGCAATCGGGTATGCTGGAAGGCCTGGGTCTGTCACCGCGTGAAAAAGAGGTCGCCTCGCTGCTTTTACAGGGAAAATCCGCAAAAGAGATTGCTGTGATATTGGAGATCAGCATCAGCACTGTAAATTTCCACATCAAAAATCTCTATAAAAAACTTAATATTGGCAACCGTTCGGAATTGTTTGCCCGTTTTACTTCATATACTGCATCTTCCCAGGATATAATACCGGTTCGAAATGATTGACCGAAGGATGACCAATGATAATATAAAAAGTCTTGGCTTTATTCAAGGCTATTTTTTATGCCTACCTACCAAAATTGATAGCTATCAATTTTGATTTTCTTCCTGTACGATTAAAAAGAATGGGGGTATTTTCGTGGCGGCGGACAAGGGAAACCGGTATGGGATTGATTCCGTTAATATATTAACTCCGCGTGAAAAACAAGTTTTTTATATGCTGCTCGAAGGCATGAAAGCGAAAGAAATCGCTTTCAAAGCGTCTATCAGTGTTTCAGGTGTAAACTATTTTATAAAAAGGATATACAGGAAATTGAATGTCAACACCAAAACAGAACTTGTTATACGGTATTTTGAATTCCGGTAGCACAAAGAAAAATAAGAGACAACGCATAATGTTTTGGAGGTAAATGCAAATGCTTTTTGAGACTATCTTTTTAGCTTTCGGGATATTGCTGATTGTAATGCCGGCTGCGAAAATTCTAAGGAATATACGGATAAAAAGGTCAGGCATACCAGTCAGTGCCACCGTGGTTGACATACATAGAACGAGCAGGGCAGGTAAAAACAAAAGCCGCACGCAGTATCATCCGGTTTTTGAATACAGGGTTGACGGTATGCCGGTAAGGACACGGGGTCCGGGCGCAGCGGAGGTTAAGTACAACGTCGGAACGGTATTGGAAATTCGTTACGATCCAAAGAAACCCGAGCGCATTCTGGTCGGTAAGCCTGCAGCGGCGGGCAATATCGCTCCGATATTGATCGGTATTGTCTTTACTGCCGGTTCAATACTGTCAATGATCGGCGTAAAGCTTCCCAAATTGGGAAGTTCTCCGGGATACCTTGTGTTTGCGGGTACACTGCTGTTTTTCGTGATGATCATTTTCGCTGTTGTTAAATCCCTGAGGGGTGCCGAAAATAAGCTCACGCAGAATGTCCTGTCCGGGCAGACGGCGAACAATGTGCTTGTTGCGGCGAAAAATGAAAACAACACTATTACCTTTCAATTTGTGAACGGCAACTCGATTGACTATATGGTACCGGAGCCGGTTTATAACGAACTTAGGGTGGGTGACTGGGGGAATTTAATCTTCCAGGGCTCTTTGTTTATCCGGTTTGAGAGAACCTATCAATAGACAAGCGGCATCGGCCGGGTTAGCGAAATACTTCAGAAAATACGTGAATAGTATGCAAACATATAATAAAGAAACCGGCAAGTTAGAGAGATAACGCCAAAAACCTGTGTGCCGGCAGGTGTAATTCCGTAGAATCAAGATTACTGCCGATCAGTATTTGAAGCAGGGGGTAACGATATGGAGTATTTGAAAAAACCGTTCCGTTGGGTGATTACGCAGTTTAAGAACCATACTGTGCGATCTCTGCTGGTCTCAATTACCGTCCTGGCGATTGCAGCGGCGGGGATTATGTGGGCCTGCGGAGTATTTTCGTCGGTTCCGGCATTTTCTTACCTGTCAAACCGTGAATATATTCTGGCCCCGGCAGAAAAGCCTGAACCGCAAACACTGGAAGAACTGCTGCACAGCGATGTACCCAGTGTAGATACACTGCTTAAAAACCCAAAGATAGCACAGGAACTGCTGCAGGCCGAGAAGCTGACGGATATCGTCGACTCTCGCCTCGCGCTGAATAATCTGCGTAGCCTCGGTGAACAGTTGAATGAGCGGCTTGAGGAGGAAATACCCGATGTTGTCGATATATCGGCCGGAACTGCAAAAAGCGGCAGGAGATCCGGAACCACCGTAAAAACATCCGGCGGTACTGCAGCAGAGCAGCCGGGAGAAACCGCACAGGTAAAAAACGGCGATTCAGGTAACGGCGCCGATACGGACGGACCGCATGATTCCGCAAAAACCTCCGGTGGGGCTGCAACAGAACAGGGAGAAACTGCACAGATACCAGGCGGCGCTTCAGGCCATGCCGCAGGTGCGGGCGAGCTGACTGATTCCGGAAAAACCCCTGGAGAGACCGGGGCAGAGCAGCCGGGAGCCACAGCGGTACGAAGCGGCGAAACGTCGCTGCCGCTTGGAGGAACAACACAGATCGCTTTTAATTACAGAAATGAGCTTACAACATTAAAGTCTGCCGTAGAAAGGCTTTTAGCCGGACCGACGCGCGGTGGTCTTGTAAAGCAGTCTTCAATATTAAATATGAAGGGTGTCTGGCAGTCACCCGACGAGGCGCTTATCCACATGGTTCCTTCGGGAGGCTGGCTGCCCGAAGAGGGTTACAAGCTCTACCGCGTTGTAAACGGTAAGAAAGAGCTCATCGCCGAAAGGCTTGCTTCATCCGGGCAGGGTCTTAACGGCGAGCTGAAGCATGAAAATGCCGATATGATAAAGGAGCTTTATTTGCAGGCCGAACTGACGCCCGATAAGCAGAGTATACTTGGCATGAGCGAAGAGGAGTTCAACAATGTGGCATACCGCACCTATTCGCTCGAATCGAGGCCGCGCATAGATGGGGAAATCGACTTTCTGGCGATGAAGGAAGCCCTTATTACCATCCCGGCGAGTATCGAGCAGAAAATTCCTGAAACCGATCTTATGCTGGATCAGCCGATCCTCGTTTCAGGCAGACAGTCGAACGGATATTCGAGCGCGGAAACGAGAACATACACCTGGAAGAAATTTTCCATCCAGCAGGCCGAGATGCAGTCAGGCATCGATGATCTGAAGCTGCAGCCGGACGGCGAAATTAAATTCAAAACTGCCAGTGAAGTACTTGCGGCGAGGCAGAGGCTTTCGACACTGGCCTTCGTTGATGATGATTTTGCCGAGGAGGCGGGGTTCCTGATCCGAGACGATTTGTCAGCGTTAAACCTGCCCGACGGAACCGAGATAAGCTATGTTGCAGAAATGCCCGCTCACAGGGAAACAACGCTTCAAATCATTAAGGGCGCTGAAAACAACCTGACTAAGCCGCAGAGGCTAATGGGTTACGGTATTGACGGAAAGGTGCCCCTTCGTTGGGCGGAAGCGGAAACCAAACAGGAAAGAAGCATATTAAGCGGCTATCATATCGAGCGCAGGCTTGACGGTGAAAGCGAGTTCACGAGAATTACGAGCGAACCCATGGTAATTACACATATGCTCGATGAAACAGACGCCTATTTCCAGTCGCCGGTCTTTTATGAGGACACGGTCGAAAACGGCCGCACAGCCGAATACCGCATATATTCCATTGATGTATTCGGCCGCAGGAGCGAGTATTCGGACGTCTTAAGTCTGAAAGTTGAAAAAGTAACACCCCCCAATGCTCCCTCCGCTCAAAAACCCGGGTTAATCCATGCCGGAAAAGGAAAACGGCCTTCCGCTGCCGACGAAACCGAGGGTCCTGATGCCGGCCAACAGATGCCGCACATTATTGAAATAGCAAGTTCACTTAATCCAAACAAGCGCGGCATTGTTCTTCCGATTTTCACAGATTCGCCCGATACCGTGCGTTTCACGATATACCGCGCAGAGGCCATCGGTGCAAAAGGGTTCGGAAAGCCCGAGGCGATCGCCGACATCGAATATAATAATCCGGAAGCAGCCGTTTCTGGTACGGCTCAGTCGGAGGGGCTGGGTGCAATAGAACTTGCCGGAGAGTTAGAGCCGGCACAGCCGGATATGTATCAAACATCCGTAGTACGTACGGGTTTATTTAAAAAAACAAAACACGCGCTGCTTACAACTCCTTCCCCATTACACCCGGATCTGATTTTCTTTGATGACGATATCAGGGATGGCTGTACATATAAATACTGGGTTTCGGCATGGGATTCGTGGAACAACGAAAGTGCCTGGTCCCAGTCGGTCTCGATAGCTTTGCCCACAAGTGCCGTACCGAAAGACCCGGATGAATTGTTCATAGCAATGCATCCTCGGATATTATACGATCACTCCGCAGATCCTCCGGGGATTATACACAATGGCATAGTCACCGATGATGAGTTGTTGCTCGAAATTGATCTGCCGAAGCGGCCGGCTCCGGAAGGCGCCGTAATGGAAACCGTACAGGATGCGATTGAGGATGGAGTTACGATAGGGAGTTTCCTCACCAGTGTAGGCATACAATCGACCGGCCCTGTTGCAAGCTTCAGCTCAGCCGGCTTCGAATTCGGTATCGAATCACCAGGTTCAATTATTGGAGGATTATCATATTGTCCTCCTTATATCAACATTAGATATGACAATCTTCCGGAAGACAAATACTTCCATGCGTTTTTAGGCGTACGCGGAGAGGATGTCTTCCCCAATGGCACGGCGCGCCTTAAATGGCCGGCCTACAGCGGTGAGGGATTAGGAGGCTATGTTGTTTACCGACCGCTGTTCGATGCAAAGCCCCTTGAAGAAATGCAGAAAATGTCGCGGTACGAGCTTCTCCGGATGGGTGAGTGGAAGCGGATGAACGAAACGGCTTTGACGCAGAACCAACTGCTTGTGAGCGGCATGGATTCCACACCGGGAAGCCTTGCGATATTTCTCATATGCCTTGAACCGGAAACACCTGAAGAATCTGAATTGGAATCGCTGCTTTCCACATTTGAAAATCTGCAGGTTATAGGTCAACCGCCCGTTGATGATGACAGGGCCGAAAAAGACCCGGAGGGCGGCTATGTCTATGTTGACTGGGATGTTCCCGACGACCCGCAGATTGAATATTACCGTGTTTATCGCAGTGAGGTTCCCTCGTTTAAAAAAACTGTCGATGAGTCCAAACTTGAATGGACGCTGGTCGGTGACCGGCTCGTGCACCCAAAATACACTGAAAAGGTCGAGCAAACCTTCGCGCATTATTACTACTACAAGGTCACATCGGTGTCCCCCTGGGGCGTTGAATCGACAGCCGGAACAGTGCAGCGTTTCCGCGTGCCTTCCACAAAACCGCCGCAGACGCCCAACCTTCTGCTGCCGCTTCAGACAAAGGACGGTGTGAAGGTGCAATTCTCGGCGGTCAGCCACTGCGACCGGTATGAAATATACCGCACAGCCATTCCCAGACCGGGTCAGGATGACATCGAAGAATTGCTGGCCCTGGATCTTGAACTGCACGCGGCTCTGTTTGCGATGCCAAGCGAGGAGGATGTTTTTCTTACAAATCTATTGAGGAATTCGCTTGTGCCGAACCTTCCCGTAAACACCGGTCCCGGCGGAGCAAACGCTTCACAGGTTTCCGGGCAGTCAGGGGCGGGAACCGGATTAACCGCCTCACTGCAGAAGGCTCCGGGATCATATCAGTATCAACTGATCAATCCGATAAGTAAGCTTAAAACCCTTACCATCTTTAACGAGGCCTCGGTGATAGATAATCTCAAGCAACTCGATGACGAACAACTGCGTATCGCTTACAAGAAAATTCTTGATAAGTACGGTCCTCTTGCATTGGCCGACTACGAAGTTTTGAGCGTTGGAATGCTCAGGAGAATAAAATGGGAGAAGATAGGCGAACTCCCGGCTGACTACGATACAGTTGAAGCGGTCGACCCTGCCACAGGACTTCTGAAACCTCTCTCTTTCACTGATACAACGGCCAGGTACGGCATCACTTATCTTTACACCGTGCAGGCATGGAATGATGATAACCTCGGCTCCTCAAGACCGGAACCGGTGAAGGCCACACCGCGCAGGAACCGTGCTTTTGACCCGATTGACGGTCTTACGGGAGAGATTAACGAAATGATGAAGCCGAGTCTCAAATGGAATCTGCCGAAAATGTATCCGCTGACCGAAGAGCAGTGCCTTGATGATACGGTGGGTTATATCGTTTACCGTTCTGACACAAAGGATGGAACGTACTATCAGGCAAGTCCGCTGCTCTTTACTAACAGTTGGGTTGACGAAACGGCAGATCCTTATGCTTATAACTGGTATAAGGTAAAGGTGCTTGATACGGGCGGATATTTATCGGAGTTTTCAGAACCGGTACTCGTCAGGCTCGGTACTTATGTCACGAGCCTATTAACCGATATACCCGGGGGGCCTTCGGCGCCCGAAATCAGTATTGCAGGCAGCAGCTTTTCCATTACCGAAGGTGATGAGTTCATGACTGCATACGAGGTCACGGGCGCCGAACCAATCACCGTAACGGTAAAGGCAACCCGCGCCGACGGCTCCGCAGCCGGAGGTTTTTCTGCAGATCAAAACGCACGCAAAATCAATGCTCCGTCAAACCTCGCGCCCGGTACATACCGCGTCACGGTCACGGCGAGGAACACCGCTGGTGAGGATTCAGCCACCTTTACGCTGACCGTATCGGCCAAACCTGTCATTGTCACGGCACCGAGGATCTCCTTCAGCGGAAGCAGCTTCAAATCTATTCAGGGTGAAAAATTCAGTACGGAATACGAGCTTTCCGGTACCGAACCGATTACTGTTACGATAAATGCAACCACTGATAGCGGCTCTGCAGCAAAAGGGTTTTCAGCGGACCAAACTACGCGTAGAATTAACGCTCCGTCAAACCTTGTGCCCGGTACATACCGCGTCACGGTCACGGCGAAGAACACCGTTGGCGAGGATTCGGCCTCCTTTACGCTGACCGTATCGGCCAAACCTGTTATTGGTACGGCACCCAGGATCTCGTTCAGCGGCAGCAGCTTTAAGTCCATGCAGGGTGAGAAATTCAGTACGGAATACGAACTTTCCGGCACCGAACCGATTACTGTTACGTTAAATGTGACTACTGCAAGCGGTTCTGCAGCAAAAGGGTTTTCATTGGACCAGGCTGCGCGCAAAGTCAGCGCTCCGTCAAACCTCGCGCCCGGTACATACCGCGTTACGGTCACGGCGAAGAATGCCGCCGGTGAGGATTCAGCCTCCTTTACGCTGACGGTATCGGCCAAACCTGTTGTTGGTACGGCGCCCCGGATCTCTTTTGACGGCGACAGTTTCAAATCCACGCAGGGTGACGAATTCAATACGGTATATGAGCTTACCGGCACCGAGCCGATCACGGTAAAGGTAAATGCAGCCACTGCCGACGGCTCCGCGGTCAAAGGGTTTTCTGTCGACCAGTCTGCAAACCTCGTGAAGGGTGATCCGCAATTGGAAGCCGGCACTTACCATGTTACGGTCACGGCGAAGAACGCCGCAGGAGAGGATTCGGCTTCCTTTACGCTGACGGTAAAGGCTAAGGCTGCGGTACCGCCAAAGCTTGCCGGCCGCGACGATGACTATAACTTCATAATGCTCGCTGGTTCCGATGATTTTACAATACAACTGTCGGCTACAGGAACGCAGCCTCTAAAATGGTCGCTGAAGTCGGGTTCATCACGAATAAGCACTCTTCCCTCCGAAATAAGCATAGACAAAAACGGTTTACTGAAAGTCGGCAAAGACATTAAGGCCGGAAAATACAGTTTTATTGTAAATGTCAGCAATGAATCCGGCTATGACGAGAGAGTCGTGAACCTCAATGTAATGACCCGGTTTTCACCCATTGGCCTTATTAAACCGGAACTGCTGTCAAATACCACGGCCTCTACAATGGCGGGTTTCAACATGATCGCACGGAGCGGCCAGGTGTTTCAACCGGCTTCTCCGGCTTCCGGTCAGCTCCAGGAGCTGCCGGACACCCAATGGCAGGTAGTTCCGGGTACACAGATACAGGGGCATCCGGACGTCCAACCGTCCGCTCCATCTCTCGATCAATCGTCCGGAACGTCACACAGTCAGTCGCTTGGTATGGCTTACGACTTTGAGACCGGCGAGATGAAATGCATAAACTTTTTCCTTAAAGATGTTAAACTGAGTAAGAATCAGATTACCAATCTTTATTACGGTACGGCAAAAATGGACATCGGATATGACACACCTGTTGATGTCCGGATTAAAGACGCCGATTTTGAAGAAGGGGGCGGCTACGCGCATGACCTCCTGACAAAAGGGAAAGTCTATATCACGGAGCCCGCCGAGCTTTCGAGCATAGGCCTGACGCTCATGAGCCTCAATGTGTCGCCCGAAAACAGAACGGCAAAGGTCAGCGGTTATATCAAAAGCACAAAAGAAGGCCAAAACCTCGTGGGTGATTTATTCGTACTTGAGTTTGAAGACGCAGAGCTTAAACCGGGCGAAATCGTTATCACCGAGGGATTGCCGCAAATCCGCTATAAACAATTTTTATTTAAAAGCCTGAATCATATAACAATCTTGCTCAGGCCTGAGCAGCAGTGGGATAAGAGGCTGCTGTCCATGTCCGGCAACAGCGTATTTATGAAATCACACCTTGAGACGCTAAGCAACGAAGGCCTGGAATTTAATATGAGTGCGATGAATTTTGACATACAGGGCAGAATGAGCGCTGTCTTCACCGCGACGAAAGAGCAATGTCTGCAATTGCTTGTGCCGGGCGGTGCGGGATTGCGTGTAAGGCAGGCTGGTCTTCAATATGTAAACGGAGAGCTCAAACCGGGCGGGTATCTGATTGGCAAGCTCGTGCTGCCCTTTGAAAAGGCCACCGCCGAAGGCGAACTCGTGCCGGGTCTGTACGCGGGCGGACATCCCGCGCACAGCGAGATGGACGACCTCGCGGACGGCAGCGGCGGGCTTACTGACAGGCAAAGAGACGCGGCGGGTGATATGTTGGTACACTACGGCGAAATAGTACAGCAAAACAGTCTTCTCATCCTGCCAGGCTCTTTTACTCTGCAGGACAAGTGCGCATCAATTCCGATTGAATTGAGGGATTGGGACGGCGAGGGTTTTGTTGTTGAATCGTCAACAATGGATTCCGTGAGAGTAACAAACCGAAATGTCGATGAAGGACAATTCGTCGACCATGGCAAATATGACTATAAACAGCGCAACCAGGCTGTAATTGTAACACCGACGACGGTGTCGGTTGACCTTGACCGTAATGACTCCCTTCCGGGGCAGGACAGCTCGCAGGATCAGAACGGTTCCGGAGAGATTCTGACACCGAAGGAAGTCGGAAAACCATTCTGGGTCGGTATAGTGATAAACGGCGGAAAGCTGGCTCTTCCATCGTCCTACCTGCAGCAGGCCGACGGCAAAACCATCGAATTTTCACTCGCAGAGGGCGAGATGATCTACGACCTGAACGGTTTTAGTTACCAGACCTACTTGTACAGCAGCGACCCGGAAGGCGTACCGGCGCGGTTCGGCGAAAGTCTTGGCGGTTTTAAGGATGTGAGGATTAAGGACTGCCTTCTCGATATGTACGCGAACCGTGTCAATTTTGAAATCAACGCGAGAGTCCGGATCGATCTCTTCCACCATGAATGGATGGAAGCAAAGCTTTTCACTGATGAGAAGGAAGGGTTCATATGCTCTGCGGCTCCGACGTTAATCGAGGATGGCCTGGCAAAAGGCATTGACATTAAAATAGACGGAGGCTATTTTGAAAAAGAGGGTTTGAGAATCGGCGGTCAGGTAATAATACCCGCGCCGGGCACCTCCGGCTATGAAATAGGTTCACAGGACCCGCTGGCCTTCACCAATATGATCGTTCCGGCCGATCTTGAGAAAATACGCATGCAGAGCGGAACAAACATCTATGCCTCCGTGCCCCTTGACAAGCCTGTGAACATCAACTTCCAGGGTTTCCCGATGGAAGTGCGCGGACTTGACATCAAGTACACCGGACCGAAGAATCCGAAGCCCGGGAACGAGCAAAGAACCGATTGGGCAGAGCTTAATCTGCGCGGCGCGATACAGCTTTCGGACAACATCGCGCTGTCAAACGAATCAACCGACTCTCTTGTCGTCAAGTGCGCCGATAAAGAGGCCATCCCGACGGTGCTTTACGACAAGTCTTACTCAGTGCTGAATAATTCCTTCGAAGGCTGCATCGACGTTGTGGGCAGGCTTGTACCTAAGAAGATCCAAAACGTAAGCGGCGGCCTTATAGAATTTGAATCAGAAGAGCTTGAACTCAATTTCCTGGGGCAAAGCCTTAACTCTTTACCGGTGACCCACTACACGCGTTTCGGCAAGGCGGGCGACAAATTCTACTTCGCAGTGGGGCTTACACCTATGGGAGGCAAGCCCATCAACTTCGGTGCGGGCAACATAGAAAAATTCACAGGGCTCGTAGCTCAAAACATGCAGGTCGGAAAGGATCAGCAGGGAAGGCTGACATTCCCGGAAAATGCCGGCGATATGAGCAACTATATCAGAAATCTCCAGGTGGGCGGCGGTAAATTCGCGGGCGGCATCAAGGGTGAGATGAAAATTTTAAAGCTGTGTACGATAAAGAACCTGTACTTCGGCTTTGAGCAAGGTCCGAAGGTTACCGCCGGCGGCGATGTATACGTACCGCTCGACATAGAGTCGATAATCAATGGGAACCCCTCCAGACACGTAGGGAAAGCCGATATTCAATACAGGCATGCCGATCGCTATTTCTCCATTAACATGACTTTCGACAGAATGAACATTGTTATATTTGATTTCGGGGGCAGCCTGGGCCTTGAGTACAGCCCACTCCTGTTCGGCGTTTACATTGGGTATCCCGAAACGCTGTTTACGAACTTCATGTTAGGTCCGATCCCCGTCCACGTAGGTGTCGGTCTTGGCTTCCGCATCGACCAGGATAATGAATCGATGGTCCAGGCTAAGTTTGAATTCGGGCTTGAGAAGGAATTGGAGATTGCGATAGTATACCTGCACGGCTATATCTACGCAGGCGCGGACGGAGCGTATTACTGGGGCGGCCCTGGCGGCAGCAGGATTACGCTGGACATCTACTTAAAGGGTGGTATTGAAGGCGGTATAAAAGTCGGCAGTAAAAGATACAACATCATCAGCTTTTATCTCGACGCCCACGGAACACTTGCATCAGGAGCCGGCTTCAGGAGCTGGGAGATTGGATGCAGTTGCACCGTAGGATATAGCCTCGATTTGTGGGTGGTTGAAATAGAGGGCTCGGTCAGCGCGAGCTTCGACACAACATTGTCCTTGTAAACACAATGCCGCACATTGCTGAAAAACTGACTAATGGTCGATGCACAACCAGACAAATAACGCCGGCTAATGCCGCACATTTCTGAACTGACCCGTAGGATTTACCCGCGGGTCTTTTTGTTTAATTAATACATACTGTAAGTATTTATTTTATATTGTTCCGATGCCCGTGTTTTCAACCGTTTTTACCTGCGAATATATACTAAGGGATCGAAAAGAAAGCAATCATACATTTTTTAAATCATCAAAAAGCGTTTACAAGCAATAAAATATTATGTAGAATAAAATATGTTATGTATACATATTCAGATGCATATCTGATGGTTTCGTTATTTACAAATAGAAATATCCAGGCAATACAAATCGAAAGTGAATTATTTATTTGGGGGGCAGCAAATGACAAAACAGAATTTTGAAATTAAGAATGAAAAGATTCGTAATGCATTTCTTGAGCTAAAAAGGAGCAATCCGGATAAATTAAAGAACAGGCTTAAACTATCATGGAGCAACTGGGGATTCGGGCTCGAATCACTCGCCGAATCCGCGGAGCGACTGCAACGGGCAGGAATAAAATACATTGAACTCCATGGCAATCATTATGGACCGGATCTTGGGTACAAGCCGGATGAAACGCTGAAAGTTCTTAATGA
>LFRV01000116.1 GCA_001512485.1 Clostridiales bacterium DTU069
ATCCGTACTCAACTACTCTTTGACGAAATCTCATCTCTTCTGTTATAATTGTCGCCATAGGAAAAATACCTCCGATGCTTGTTTTTGGTGGTAAAGAACATTATATCAGAGGTCTTTCCTTTTTTCTTGTCTTCGTGTCACATATGTATTATCTTATATCAGTAAAGCGGAATTATAATAAAACTTAAATGTACATTTCAACCTGAAAAACGATGCGAAAAGCGTAAAATTATATTATAGACAGCCAATTCATGTTATGTTATTATGATTGAAAAAACAGATTCAAAGTAATTTTAAATAAAAAGAGGTATTGGTTATGAAGCTTGTGTATAAGGGAAAAACGAAAGATGTGTATGATCTCGAAAACGGAAGTTATCTTCTTAAGTTCAAGGATGACGTTACCGGGGAAAACGGAGTGTTTGACCCGGGCGCAAACCAGGTCGGTCTGACTATAGAAGGCGCGGGGAAAGCAGGTTTAAGTCTATCCGTACACTTTTTCAAAGTTCTCAGGGATAAAGGAATACCCACCCATTATATCGATTCAAACATTGATGAAGCGACAATGACAGTAAAGCCAGCAAAACCCTTTGGAAAAGGGCTGGAGGTTATCTGCCGCTACAGGGCTGTTGGAAGCTTTTATCGCCGTTATGGCACATACATTAAGGAAGGCCAGCCCCTAGATTGTTTTATTGAAATGACGCTCAAGGATGATGAACGAAATGATCCGCCGATAACCGAGGATGCTCTTGACATGCTTGGTATTATGAAAAAAAGCGAGTACCAGGCAATTAAGGAACTCGCAAAAAGAATAGGTAATATAATAAAGGAAGAACTGGAGAAGATAAGTATAGAGTTATATGATATAAAATTTGAATTTGGGAAGATAGGGGACGGCGAAATCGTTCTTATCGATGAGATTTCCGGCGGCAACATGAGAGCGTATAAAGACGGCGAGTATATAGATCCGCTGAATCTTGAAAAACTGGTTCTAGAATCGCAGTAACCCGATCATTCCTTGACAAAATAATAGCTATCGGCTAATATTTGTATAACAAGAATGTAGGTTAATATAAGGCCATGATGGAGAGAAGTAGGCACTAAAGCCCGTCAGAGAGTATGCGCCTTGGCTGCGAGCGCATTCGGTAACTTTAGCGCTGAAGGTCGCTCCGGAGCCGCACGGCTGAAAAACAAGTAGGCTGTGCCGGGTGGAACCCGATATCGTTCCTTGAGTTGCCGGTAAGGAATTTTGGTGGTACCGCGGAGGAATACCCCTTCGTCCAATAATTGGATGAAGGGGTTTTTTAACAGGAGTGAGTGGTTTTGAATACCGCATTAAAAATAATATCAATTGCTTTTATTGTGATAGGCGCTTTTATAGTTTACGGCGCAGGCTATATTAGCAAAAAAATAAAAACAGAGAACGATAGTGGAGAAGCCGAAGGTAGCAACAGTGGAGACGATCAAAAGGTACTGAATATTAAAAAGGTCGGAGCTTGTTTTGTTATCGCTGGAGCGGTTATTGCAATTGCTGCTTTTAGATAGCAAATAATTGCTGTAATGCAAAACAACTTTAATATATAAGGGAAAAAAGCTATTTTGTCTGGAACAGATTGCTTAAATATGGAAAAACATGGTTCATGGAGGAATGATTATGATTAAAGAGAATATACCAAAAAATTATGATCCGAAGAATGTGGAAAAACGGCTGTATAATTTCTGGATGGAAAAAGATTACTTCCACCCGGAAATTGACAGGGACAAAGAGCCGTTTACAATAGTGATACCCCCACCGAATATAACCGGACAGCTTCATATGGGGCATGCTCTTAATAATACGATACAGGATATAATCATACGGTTTAGAAGGATGCAGGGGTATTGCACGCTTTGGCTTCCGGGCACCGATCATGCAAGCATTGCTACGGAATTAAAAATAGTCGAAAAACTTAAGGAAGAAGGCTTAACGAAGGAAGAGCTCGGCCGCGAAAAGTTCCTTAAACGCGCGTGGCAATGGAAAGAACAATACGGCGGAAGAATTGTAGAGCAGCTAAAAAGTCTCGGAAGCTCCTGCGACTGGAAGCGCGAGAGATTTACGATGGATGATAAACTGTCGGAAGCCGTTATTGAAGTGTTCGTCCGTCTTTATGAAAAAGGTTTGATATACCGCGGCGAAAGGATAATAAACTGGTGTCCGTGCTGTCTTACGTCAATTTCCGATACGGAAGTCGAATACGAAGAGCAGGGAGGGCATTTCTGGCACATACGGTACCCGATTAAGGATTCCGATGAGTATGTTGTAATTGCCACGACGCGTCCGGAAACAATGCTTGGCGATACCGCGGTTGCCGTTCATCCCGACGATGAAAGATACTCTCATTTGGTTGGGAAAACTGTGATCCTGCCGTTGATGAACAGGGAAATTCCCATTATTTCGGATACTTATGTCGATATGGAATTCGGTACCGGTGTTGTTAAAATTACCCCGGCCCATGATCCGAATGACTTTGAAGTGGGGATAAGGCACGATCTTCCCGTTATTGACATTATGAACGATGACGCGACAATGAACTCAAATGCAGGCATTTATGAAGGGCTTGACCGTTACCAGGCTCGGAAAAAGGTTGTGGAGGACCTGGAAAAGCTCGGTTTACTTGAAAAAATCGAACCGCACAGCCACAATGTAGGAACCTGTTACCGCTGCAATACCGTAATAGAGCCGAAGGTTTCGCTGCAGTGGTTTGTAAAAATGAAACCGCTGTCTATTCCCGCGATTGATGTCGTAAAAAGCGGAGCGGTCAAGTTTGTTCCCGAACGCTTCGCAAAAATATACTATAACTGGATGGAAAACGTACAGGATTGGTGTATTTCCCGCCAGCTTTGGTGGGGGCACCGCATCCCGGCATGGTACTGCCGGGACTGCGGGCATATGCAGGTAGCAAGAAAGGCACCTGAACGCTGCGAAAAATGTAATAGCCTTAATCTCAAGCAGGACGAGGATGTTCTGGATACCTGGTTCAGTTCCGCTCTGTGGCCGTTTTCAACGCTCGGCTGGCCTGAAAAAACCGAGGATTTGAACTATTTTTACCCGACCAGCGTCCTTGTTACCGCTTACGACATAATTTTCTTCTGGGTTGCGCGCATGATTTTCTCCGGCATGGAGCACATGAAAAAGGAACCGTTTAAATATGTTCTTATCCATGGACTGGTTCGTGACGCGCTCGGAAGAAAAATGAGCAAATCGTTGGGCAACGGCATTGATCCTCTTGACGTTATTGAAAATTACGGAACAGACGCGCTGCGGTATGCCCTTACTGTCGGGACTTCCCCGGGAAATGATCTGCGTTTTTCGGAGGAGAAACTTGAGTCGAGCAGGAACTTCGCGAATAAAATATGGAATGCGTTCCGCTTTACGATGATGAATTTTGACGAAGAAGTCGATTTTTCGAAAGTGGATGCAAAGTTGTTCACTCTTGCCGATCACTGGATACTCAGCCGCGTTAACACTGTATCAAAGGAAGTTACCGAGAATCTCGAAAAATTCGAACTCGGCATCGGCCTTCAGAAGATATATGAATTCATTTGGGAAGAATTCTGCGACTGGTATATAGAACTTGTCAAGCCCAGGCTTTTCAACCGCGAAGCACCCGGAAGGCTCGAAGCATTGTTTGTGCTGAACGAAGTGTTAAAGATATCAATGAAACTTCTACACCCGTTTATGCCGTTTATAACCGAAGAAATTTACAGGCATTTGCACACCGACGATGAAAGCATTATGGTCTCCAAGTGGCCGGTTTACAGGCTGGAATGGAACAATCCCGATTCCGAGAAAAAAATGTCCGTAATAATGGAAGCGGTGAGAAGTATCCGCAATATCCGCGCAGAAATGAAGGTACCTGTTACGAGGAAGATAAAAGCATTATTTATTATTGAAGATGAAAAACTGGGAACTATTTTCAGGAATGAAGAGTCTACATTTATGAGACTTGCGGGAGTGTCGGAGTTTACTATATCAAGTGACAAGTCCGGGGTACCGACTGATGCGGTTTCAAGCGTTATAAGCGGGGTTGAAATATTCATTCCGCTTGAGGACCTTATTGATTTTGAAAAAGAGATGGAAAGACTTAATAAGGAAAAAGAGAATCTGGAGAGTGAGTTGGAGAGAGTTAACGGAAAACTTGGCAATGAAAACTTTGTTTCGAAAGCTCCTGCGCAGGTAGTTGAAGCAGAAAGAGAAAAACAAAAAAAATACAGCGAATTGTATGAAAAGGTATTAGAGAGAATCAACTTCATTAAGAGCAAAATGTAAAATTCAGAAACAGCTTAATTAACCGGAGCCTTCTTACCGCTCTGTTCTGTATGCTGCGATAATTACAGGGGTTAATGTTGGAAGGTTTTTAGTTAAAAGTATATAATAAACGTTACCGTTTATGTTATAATAACGGGGTAGAAAATGTCCCCGTCCTTTTATAGGCGGCGGGCATCCATCATCAGCCAGGCGGAAAGTTGAATTCTTCCGCCTCGTTGAAATGGGCTGGTTATTTCGCTTTGCATAAATATTATTTTCATTTAAGGCAGGGAAAAGGATGCAGAAAAAAACAAAGATAGCGTTAATTATATTATGCACAACAATAATTGTTTTGGCCGGCATTTTGATAATAATCATAAGACCTTCGGGAAATGAACCTGTTGAAACGGTTTCCCAGGATGATGAGATAGATAATATTACCCCAACTCCCGAACCTCAGGACGTTAGCGGGCCGGAAGAAGAAGTCGAAGAGCCTGAACCTGAAGGGCTTACCAATGGTCAGAGATATTATAAGGATCTTGTTGCCGAGGGGAGCAAAAACATATTATTAATTGGTCAGGATGCCGTATACCATGCATATGATACGATAATTGTCGTTAGCCTGGACGAAAAGAATAAAGAAATAAAACTTATTAATTTTCCAAGAGACGCTTATATCGATTATAATGATAAGATTTTAAATCAGTTGAAGGAAGCTGATCCTGAAAAAGCTAAGGATAACAGCATTCAAAAAATGAATGCGGCGCATGCAATAGGAATAAGTCTGCTGTACAAATATGAAACCGGCGGAAAGTTCGGCAAAGTAACATATATGAATTTTTGGGCGGATCTTCTCGAGGAGATATTCGGGATCACCATTGACGATTACATTATTATACGAACTGACGGCTTTCGTGAGATTGTTGATGCGTTCGGCGGTGTTTATATTGATGTTCCAGTATATATGCATTATGAAGATCCGTTTCAAAACCTGTATATTCACCTTGAACCGGGACCTCAGCGTTTAAACGGTGAACAGGCTGAAGGTTTTGTAAGGTTCAGGCAGGGTTATACACCTGAAGGGGAGTTTAAAACTTATTCGGTATATTTCCGCCAGAAGAACCAGAATGCGTTTTTAAAAGCCTTTTATGAGCAGCATGTAAACCTTAAAAACCTTGGAAAACTGAATGAAATTGCAGAGATAGTAAAAAAGAACGTCAGAACAAGTGTTAATGAATGGTCTGAAATAGTTGAGTACTCAAAAATTGCCCAAAAGGTGTTAACCGGTAACTATAATTACTCTACCACAATTGTCGAATGTGAGGAAAACAACCAGATTATACGAGGTATATCTTACGAGGTCCTTAAAACGAAGGAATAGTTTAAATTTTAAATGGTCTGACAAAAAGTTTATAAATTAAGTTCATACATACATAATTTAAAAAAGGCACCGGGTATATCAGTGTCTTTTTGTATTTGAACAGAATAAAAAAACGGCCGTTTATTATAAAACAGTATTATTATTTATTGTATTTTCATATATATAATATATATGCAGAAACAGAACCGATATTACAGCGCATTGAAACTTTCCTATTATATAATCACTCTTTTGAGAAGCTAAATACGATAAGAATTATGTTTTTTAGCTGCGAAAAATTTACATAAAAAAAGTTGTTTTTAGGTGCTTGACAAACGAGAGAGGGCGTGATAATATATAAAAGCTGTCGCCAATAAAGGGCTCAA
>LFRV01000099.1 GCA_001512485.1 Clostridiales bacterium DTU069
GACCGAAAAATGCGATTTATACTATAAAAATTTTTTAATTCTGTTATAATATTATCAGCCGGAGATCGTAGATGCCGTATTGCGGGCTTAACCGTTTTTGCATTAACAGAAGTTAAACAGAATGCCGTAAGAAGCATAATTAATCGCTTTTTTTAACCGGTTCGCGAGCCTGGAAATTAATGAACAGATAAAAATCATGCGGTTGATAACGTTAATGCCAATTATGTCCGGGGTTAAAACAAGAAAATAAAAAAGAAGGTGAATGTGGTGAAAAGAAAAATACTTATTGTTGATGATGAAAAAAACATAGTTGATATCCTTAAGTTTAATTTGAATAAAGAAGGTTTTGATACGATTGAAGCATATGATGGAAGACAGGCTCTGGAAATGGTTGAACGGGAAAATCCAGACTTGATCCTGCTGGATATAATGCTGCCGGAATATGACGGTTTCACGGTATGCAAAAGAATAAGGCAAACAATGAATACGCCGATAATTATGCTGACGGCCAGGGAAGAGGAAGTAGACAAAGTTCTGGGGCTTGAACTGGGCGCGGATGATTATATTACAAAACCGTTCAGTCCGCGTGAATTGATGGCGAGAGTTAAAGCCAACCTGCGCAGGATGTCGGAAGATGTGCAGAAAACGCAGGGAGAGATATTGAAATGCGGCGATTTGACGATTGATATTAACCGTTATGAAATAAAACGCGGTGATGAGATTATTGAATTGACGCTTAGGGAATTCGAACTTGTGAAGTTTCTCGCCGCGCAAAGAGGGCAGATTTTTTCAAGAGAAAGTCTGCTGGAAAAGGTTTGGGGATATGAATACTACGGTGATGTGCGCACGGTAGATGTTACGGTAAGAAGACTGAGAGAAAAACTCGAGAGAATGCCAAGTAAACCCGAATATATATTGACCAAGCGGGGTGTCGGCTATTATTTTAACCCTACCTTTTGACAAGACGGAAGACACAGTTTCTTCCGTTGTTTTAAGCAAATACCCTATTGCCGATCCGTCCGGTAAAAACGGCGGAATCCTGTAACACCGGGGGATAGAATGTTTTTAAGAAGTTTGCAATGGCGGCTTATAATAATTATTGCAACGATTACATTCATATTGATGTCCGTGATATGGGTTTTCCTGACTTATAAAGTGGAAGATATTTTTTATAATGACTTCAAGGGTACGATTTCGCGCAATTATGCCACTTTAAACATAAACAGCAATATGTCTGCGGAAGAGCTTATTTCCAAGCTTGAAGATGATCCGGTAATACTAAGCCAGCTTGTCAGCGAAGTAAAAAGTTATACAATCATTAACGCAGACACTTTGGAAATTGTCTATTCTTCCGATGCGTTATATGGAAAGGATAAAATTGAATTCAGGAACGAAATATTAAAGTCAGAGAACCTTATGTCCGTTATTAACGGCAATGCAGTCGGGGAAAGAAAGACGGTTACGAAGTCGCAAAGCGGCGATTTTTATGATTATGTCAAAAGGCAGCCTTTGCTCGACGGTGATTATGTCCTGTTTTTTAAGTATAACCGTTCACAGGCGATAGCTATTATTAAAGAGTTCAATAACGCAATTCTTATCGGAATGATATTAGCCGTTGCGGTAGCAGTAATAATAGGCTTTTTACTCTCCCGGACCATCACGAAACCGATAACCGATATTACCAAAAAAGCGGAAAGCATAACCTCCGGGGATTTTGACCAGGTTCTTGAAGTGAAATCCGATGACGAAATCGGCAAATTAACCGGAACGTTTAATTATATGGCGAGCCAGTTAAAAAGTATGCTTAGTGAAATATCAAACGAAAAAAACAAATTTGAAATGATATTAAATTATATGACCGACGGAATCATAGCCTTTAACCGCAACGGGCATATCATTCATATAAATACCGCTGCCGCCGCTTTTCTTGAATCGGAAAAACCGGATCAAACATTTACGGATATTACAAAAGTGCTTAATGTTCCCTATACGCTTCATGAACTGTTAAGCAGCAAAAACCTGTCCGATATTTCGTGCAGTGTTCAAATAAGGAACATGTTTTTAAAAATACAGTTCGCGGCATTTACAGACAAGGAGAACAATGTTGATGGTATTATTATGGTGCTACAGGACAATACTAAAGAATACAAGCTTAATAACATGAGAAAAGAATTTGTCGCCAATGTTTCGCATGAATTGAAGACGCCGCTTACTTCAATAAAAAGCTATTCCGAGACACTTTTGGACGGAGTAATTGAAGATACTGAAACAGCACGGAATTTTGTGCGTGTCATTTATTCCGAATCAAACCGTATGGACCGCATTGTTAAAGATTTGCTTCTTTTATCGAAGCATGACAGCGGGATAAAACTGAATTTTCAGCGCATATCGCCGGTTGAGCTGATACATTCCGTTGTTGAACAACTGAGGCTGTCGGTGCGTGAAAAAGAACAAAGATTAAACATTTACAGCGATGAGAATATTTCTGACATATACGGGGACAGGGATCGTCTGGAGCAATTGTTTTTGAATGTTATAGGAAACGCGATAAAATATACCCCGGAACATGGTATAATAACAGTACATGTTGGGCATCAAAAAAATGGAGTTAGTGTAAAAGTAATTGATACGGGTATTGGAATACCGGAGAAGGATTTGGAAAGGATTTTTGAAAGGTTTTACCGCGTCGACAAAGCCAGATCAAGGCAGCTTGGCGGTACAGGCCTTGGTTTGTCAATAGCTAAGGAAATAGCCGAATCGCACGGCGGTACGATACAGGCGAAGAGCAAACTGCGGAAGGGTACGGAAATAACTGTTTTTTTACCGGTAAATGATAAAAATAGTATGTGAAAAATTAGTCAGGCAGCTTAATTCGGATGTATGCATCTTTATTTGGATGAATTGAAAACTGCGCGAAACTCGGAAAACCGCTTTGAATGTGTGCCTGAGCAATAAGGTAAAGCTTTGGTAACTGCATTTTAAAAACGTAGTAATGGAATTGTAACAATAGTCAGTGTATAATTATAGTAGGAATATTTTTGTAACTTCTATGTGTTTGGTTCACCTGGAGGACATATATGGCGAGAAAGTTTTTATTTGTTGCACTGCTTTTTATTTTAATACTTGCCGGTTCGGTTGTTTCAATGGCGGATGAAGACAACAGCACCGTTTTAAATAATGATAATGCTAATACTGAAACCCCTTTAGAAACAAGCGGTAATTTGTTTGATAATTTTATTGGAAACAGCCCGGAGTACGAAACTGCCGCAGCAGCTGCGGAGGATGCTGTTGATGAAGCATACTCGGCGGAAGCTGTGATCGAAAGATATGGCTCTTTATTTTTCGATGAAGAGGTTCAATCTGAAATTAAGTTTATAAACATAATAAATATAGAGCATGACGGTAAAAGCAAAAATGTCAGGGACTGTATGATTTCCGCCCTTGTTGCCGACGATGTTGACCTTGACTATGATGAATCATTGGTTTTAATGATATTCATAAAAAAGGACAACAAATTTGAACCCCTTACAGATCCTGTGGAGGGATATGCATGGTTCCTGACAAAAGTAAGTTTTCCTAATGCAGGGAAAGATAATCCGAACCATATGAGGTTTGTTGTTTTCCCCAAGAACAGCTACAACAATCTGGAACTTAATGTAAACCTTCAGATAACCGATATGGAGCATGTTGTTGTTGTACCGAAACTGAAGGAATATCTTATAAATGCACAACAGTCATTAAAACGTTTTCTTGATATTATATATGAATCGGAGTAAAAACATGCGATTATCCAATGTGGATTTCAAAAAATCGATACTTATGATTTTTTTGTTTTTACTCTGCTTTTTTCAAATGGGAATTCTTTGGAGTGAAAAAAACCCGGGAGTTCTTTTTTCATTTTCACATAGTGTAAGAGGCAATGATTTTGTAGATATTAACGAAGTAAAAGAAAATTATTACCGCCCAAAAGAAATATTAATTTCGAGCGGTAAGGGTGACTTATACTGGAAGCTTGATTCAAAGAGCAATCTTTACCGTTCAATATGGAATGATTTTAAAGATAGTTACTTAAGCCAGATAATTCAGTCAAAACCCAGTATCCGGGATAAAGATTACGAACAAAGCTGGGAATATTTAAGCAGGATGAAATCAATAATAGTTGAGTTTGGATATGAAATCCCATCCGGTGTAATCCAATGGATGGAGAACCTTGACACCGCCTCTTTGTCGGCCATTCCAAACATTTACAAAATTGCCATTCACCCGTCTGAAGACATAAATAATGATAAGAACACGCTTTATGTATACGATGGCAGCAATGTTTACAAATATGTGGTTACAATTAAACAGGGAAACATGAAAAAGGAAGATTACATTAAAGCCATAGAAACTGCCGCAGAAAACGAATTTGTTGTTCCTATGAACAGACTGATTACGTATAATCCGATAACAGAGCAGCGGGAACTCCTTGTATGCCTGTCCGACGAGGAGAGAAAAATTTGGGATCTATTGTTAACCACACCAGACAGAATAGTATTGAAAAAAGATAACATCGAAACAGTACAGGACTATCTTCTTGACGAATACAAAGGCTCGATGGTTTCGAAATGGAGTGAAGACGGCACGAATATTATATTCTCCGATCCGGAAAAAGTTTATCGATATTACAATAACGGTCTTTTGGAGTACCAAAACCGGTATAAGGAGGCGGTGGACAAAGGCCGTGTTGAAGAAGCGCTCGCGGAAGCGTTGACTTTTATTGAATACCGGAGAAGGGATTTGATAGAAGGGGCCGATATAATCTTGTCGGATATCAGCGATAAAGGAAGATACTATGCTTTTACATTTGATTATATCGTTGACGATATGAAAGTTAAAGTATTAAGGACCCGCACGGGCACGGTGGAACCGGCTATAGTTATAAACGCGGTAAAGGATCGCGTGCTTGATGCGAAATGGTATATAAAAACCTTTGCAAACAACGATTACAGTAATGTTTATAACATGTCTTTTTTCCGGTTTTATGAAAGACAGTTTATAAGAGAATATCCGGATCTTCGGAATAAACCTGTAATTTTAGATGTTTCAAATGAATATCTGTTTTCGGATATCGGAACAAGGGCAGAACCTTTTTGGCTGATTGAGACAAATTCAAACCAGTTAATCTTTGTTGGAATGCAGGGAAAGGAATAATTGCATGGACTGGTTCAAAGCAAAAAACATTATACTTGTATTGCTGATTCTGCTGAATATTTTTTTATTGATAAACGTTATGAGCGTAAAAGATGTATTCAAGTTTACCGGCCAATACCAAAAAGATGCTAAGCAGGCGCTTGAAAATGCGGGTATTGTAATAAAAGGGAAAATACCGTTCTACAGCAGACCGCTTGGAAGGATCAGTTATATCGAGGCAGATCCTGACAGGTATAAGAAAGCTGTCGAAAGATTGACCGGCTTAACCTATGAGCCGACTGAAAATAAGCACAGCGGTGAATGGCGGAATAACGGGTTTTCTTTTATATTGGAAGAAGAAAAATTTATATATGTTGATGATACCGGAACACAGGTTTTTTCATTAGAAAATGAACGAAAACTTTACAGGGAATTATCAGCGTGGATAGATAAAAAAGGCATATCAAACGAATCATTTCAGCCCGATCGCATAATAAGGGACAATGATGCCGTTACTGTTGAATTTATACGAAAATACCGCGGATTTCCCCTTTTCGACGATAAAATCGTCTTCCATTTCTCGGGCCCTAAGCTTATAAAAGCCGAGGGCAGCCTTAAAATATTCGACACGATTAAATTAAGCAAAGCCGACACAATAGTTCCGGTGAATATCGCTCTGTTGACAAACAAAGACAGAATTGAGGATATTATCGCCGCTGTTGAGATAGGGTATTTACAGCCGCAGGATGAAGAACTTTTTGATATACCTGTCTGGAGGCTCAGCCTTGAATCCGGGGGTAAAGTCTATTTTAACGCTTATACCGGCGAATGGCTGGAAGTGAATTAAAATATAATTTTTTCCGATTATATAAAACGAGGCGGAAAATATCCCCTTATAATTAAATTTCTCCTTTGTTATTATGGGAGAAATGGCGGTTTAAATTATTTGAAAACAGGAAAAATCGGATTGTGAATATATACTATATAGTGGTATAATGTTTTATGAAATCCTGGTAGTGTAATTCGGCAAATTTGGGTAAAGTATGCCGGAATACCTATAAAATTATATTTTTACAAAAGAACTGGAAAGATGGTGTTTCATATTGGGAAAACTGATTATTCACGGTCAAAAGAGGCTAAAGGGAGAAGTTACCGTCAGCGGAGCAAAAAATGCCGCCGTAGCAATACTTCCTGCCTCAATTCTGTCTGACGGCAGTTGTACAATTGAAAACGTTCCCGATATATTAGATATAGCAATTCTTAAAAATATTATGACTAATCTTGGCGCTAAAATTGAAAACATTAACGGTTCCACGATAAAAGTCGATGTTTCTGATATAAATTCGTATGTGGCAACAGATAGTCAGATTAGCAAACTTCGCGCTTCTTATTATTTGATGGGAGCTCTTCTTGGCAAATTCAAAAGGGCAGTTGTAACTTTTCCCGGCGGCTGTGATTTCGGAGTCAGGCCAATAGATCAACATATAAAAGGGTTTGAAGCTCTCGGAGCAAAAGTTGACATAGAACACGGGAAAGTAATAATTGCTGCGAATAAGCTTGTTGGTGCGCCGATTTACCTTGACGTCGTCAGTGTTGGAGCAACAATAAATATAATGCTTGCCGCGGTTAAAGCCGAAGGAATAACTACAATCGAGAACGCGGCAAAAGAGCCTCATATAGTCGACCTTGCGAATTTCCTCAATGCTATGGGTGCCGATATAAAAGGAGCGGGTACCGATGTTATAAAAATAAGGGGCGTAAAGGAACTGAAGGGCGGACACACTTACATGATAATTCCTGATCAGATTGAAGCGGGAACTTTTATGATAGCTGCGGTTGCCACGCGCGGAAACGTACTTGTTAAGAATATAATCCCGAAGCATATGGAATCTTTGACCGCAAAACTCCAGGAGATGAATGTAAAGGTTGAAGAGTTTGATGACAGCATTCGTGTATCATCCAGGGACAAAATTCAGAAAGTTAATATAAAAACTCTGCCGTACCCGGGTTTCCCAACCGATCTCCAGCCGCCTTCCACCGTCCTGTTATGCAGAGCCGACGGTACCAGCACGATTACAGAGGGAGTCTGGGACAACCGCTTTCAATATGTCGATGAATTGAAAAGAATGGGTGCGAAAATAAAAGTTGAGGGCAGAATGGCCGTAATCGAAGGCTCTACCCGTCTTAGCGGCGCTCCAATCCGGGCGATGGACTTAAGGGCCGGAGCGGCGATGGTAATTGCGGGGATGATGGCACACGGCGAAACTGTTGTATCCAATATAGAATGCATCGACCGCGGCTATGAGAGGCTTGAAGAGAAGCTTAGAAGCCTTGGAGCGGACATCCGGCGCGTAACAGATGAAGAGTACAGGAACAGCTAGTTTTTGATGATGACGTGGTCATTGCGGCTTTTTCCGGTCACAGAAGAAGAATACAAGAATAGCTAGGGGATAAAGGCATGTTGAAACTTGCAAGTCTATACAGCGGCAGCAGCGGGAATTCTGTCTATATATCAAGCAAAAACACGCACATTCTTGTTGATGCGGGGTTAAGCGGAAAGAGGATAGAAGAATCATTAGCTCACATCGGAGGAAATATAAAAAATATTCAGGCAATTCTAATCAGCCATGAGCACAGCGATCATATTATGGGTGCGGGTGTTTTGTCACGCCGTTATAAAATCCCGATCTACGCAAATGAAAAGACATGGGAAGCCATGCGCTTATGCATTAAACAAATAGACCCCGAGTGTATCCGGGTTTTTTCAACCGGACAGCCGTTTAAAATAGGAGATATTGAAGTAAACACATTTAATACGCCCCATGACGCGGTTGAGCCGGTAGGGTTCAACTTCTGCTGCGACAGAAAAAAAGCAACGATTGCCACCGATATCGGGCATATAAACAGGTCGCTATTAAATAACCTTGTCGGAAGCGATATTATTTTGCTGGAATCGAACCACGACATTGAAATGCTGAAAGTCGGAAGATACCCCTGGCCTTTAAAGCAGCGCATTATGAGTGATAAAGGGCACCTGTGCAACGATATCGCTGCAAAAGTTGTCGCATATCTTGCCGTTAATGGCACAAAGAAGTTTTTGCTGGGGCACTTAAGTAAGGAAAACAATTTTCCGGAACTGGCGTTTCAAACGGTAAAGAATGCATTAACGGAAAAATCCATTACGACGGGACGCGACGTTTATGTCGGTATAGCATACCGTGACAGGGTGAGCGAATCACTGGTTATTTGATTTTCGGGTTGGAAGTGTTGGCAGATACACAGTTATAAATGGCTGCTAATATATAACTGTATGGAGTAATGCCGGAAAATGAGAGGAAAGCTTTCTTGTATATTCAAATAGTATCCGTAGGCAAACTTAAGGAAAAGTATTTGAAAGACGCCGCTAATAATTATACAAAGCTGCTTTCGCGTTTTTGCAGAACGGAGATTGTCGAAGTCGCGGAAGAGAAAGTGCCCCCGTCTTTAAGCACCCGCGAAGAAGAACAGGCGCGCAGAAAGGAAGCGGAAAGAATAAGGGCGGCTCTGGCAAAGGATACCTATGTTATCGCTCTCGATCTGACGGGAGAACAGCCTGATTCCCTGCAGTTTGCCCAAAAACTGAACGAACTGATGATTGCGGGCAAAAGCCGGATATCTTTCATTATCGGAGGTTCAACCGGCCTTGACAGGCAGCTTGTTAAAGAAGCCGATTACAATCTTTGTCTTTCGAACATGACCTTTCCCCACCAGCTTGCAAGAGCAATTCTTCTTGAGCAGATATACCGCTGTTTCAAAATAATAAATAACGAGACGTATCACAAATAACATCAAAATTTTTATCATTATTACCCTTTTGGGTGTATGCCATAATATCTGTATTGTCAATTTATCAAAACAGTCATTGGGGATTTTATCCAAAATAAGGGAAGTTGAATCCTTAAATTATTCTTCTCTCGCTATATTTTAAGTGCATATTTGTACCATCATAGGCAAAACCTATATATAGGCCGCTTCGCCTAATCATTTCCTTTTTATTTTAACACGAGAGGTCTTTTAATATGGGAATAAAAAAGAAACTTAAGCTCGCAAAGTGGGTTGCAACCGGAATTATTGCCGCTGCCGTAACAGGGTATATAGCGTACAAAGCAATGCGCCCGTCGACTATCGGATATAAGAGCGTAAAAGCGCAGACCGGCGATATTGAAACCTATTATTCCTTTTCCGGGAATGTTGTATCAAAAAACAGGCAAAAGGTTATAGCAGAAAATGTAATGCTGATAAAAAAAATTCATGTAAAAAAAGGAGATATTGTTGAAGAGGGTTCGCTCCTCGCAACGACAGCAGATGGAGCTAAACTTAAATCAAAAATAAAAGGCGAGGTCGTCAATATCCGTGCGGAAGAAAACGCACCTCTCATGGCCGGTATGGAGATAATGGACATTGTGGATTTCGATAACCTTGAGGTTGTTTTCAAGGTTGACGAATATGACGTTGCACGTCTTGAAGTCGGGAAGATGGCAACGGTTAGGATCGGAGCGGTAGACAAAGAGTTTAAGGGCGTAATAAGTGATATATCAAAAGAAGGACAAATTATGAACGGCGTTACATTTTACACAGCTTCCATTGATATAGAGAAAGAAGACGGCATCAGAACGGGTATGTCCGCCGAAGTAACGCTTTTAAGCGATAATGCCCGCGGAGCCGTTTTATTACCGATGAATGTTATACAGTTCGACGAACGGAACAATCCTTATGTTTTGAAACTCGATGAAAAAAGGTCGATCGTTAAGGCAATGATTACGACAGGGATTACCGACGGAACCGCGGTTGAAATAAAAAGCGGTGTTTTGCCGGGAGAAAGTGTTTATTACAAAAGGAGCATCGCACTCGAAGACATCCTCTTCCCGGAGGGAGGAAAAAATGCCAGGGTATACATCGGAGGCGAAGATTGATGCAGCCTGTTCTTTCAATGCGTAATATCTGTAAAAGCTATTATACAGGCACGGGTGAATTAAAAGTCCTTAAAAACGTGAACCTTACCGTACAAAAAGGCGATTTTTTATCGATACTTGGCCCTTCCGGTTCCGGAAAAACCACTCTTATGAACATTATCGGCTGCCTTGATACTCCGACATCGGGCAAATACATACTGTCCGGCAGGAATATTCTTGATATGGATGAATTCGAGCTTGCTTCGGTCAGGAACAGAGAAATCGGGTTTATTTTTCAAAACTTCTGTATTCTGCCGCGGCTCACGGCGCTTCAGAATGTAGAACTTCCTTTGATCTATTCGGGTGTGCCTTTTTCAATACGGAAAACAAAGGCTATGGAGATTCTTGAAAGGGTTGGGCTTGCGGATAAAATGCACAGCCTGCCGAACCAGCTTTCAGGTGGGCAGCAGCAGCGCGTCGCAATAGCAAGAGCAATGGTTACGAATCCGTCAATTCTTCTCGCCGACGAGCCGACAGGCGCCCTCGATCAGAA
Source organism: Clostridiales bacterium DTU069 (assembly GCA_001512485.1). GTDB lineage: Bacteria > Bacillota > Clostridia > DSM-8532 > DSM-8532 > DTU069. Next base: position 10,657 of record LFRV01000099.1, read on the forward strand.
GACAGGAAACCAGATAGTTTCGCTCTTTGAAGAATTGAATCGTGACGGCATAACAATAGTAATGATAACTCATGACCGCAATATAGCGGTTCGTGCGGGAAGAATCGTCCATATACTTGACGGGATAGTATCCGAACAGGAGCTGAAACCATTTGTTTCTTGAAAGTATCAGGATGTCATGGATGAACATAACAAAAAACAAACTGCGTTCATTTTTAACGATGCTTGGCATTGTAATCGGCGTCGCGTCAATAATCGCATTGATTACTCTCGTTCGCGGCGCTGCGGACAATATCAGCGCGGAGGTTACCGAACTCGGGGGCAACAAGATATTCATAAATATAATCGGCACTCCGCTGAAGCAAGGATTATCCCGTGATGATGCGGAGATAATAAAAAGTGTCGAAAACGTTGAAGGCATATCGCCGACAATATCGGGCAAAACCGCGATTGTATATAAAGGCAATGTTATTGAAAATGTGTCAATCCAAGGGAAAAATGAAGTGTACTTCAAAGCCGATCCCGGTCTTATCCGTAGCGGAAGGGCGATTAATATACTTGATTTGGAAAATAAAAGCCGTGTTGCGATTATCGGCAGCAATATTGTTAAAGATTTATTTTTCGGGACAAATCCAATCGGGGAAAAAATACTGATAAATGGAAACACATATACAATTATCGGAACACTTGAAGCAACAAGAGGGTTCAGCATGAGTTCCACGAACGATGTTGTAATTATTCCATATACAACCGCGCTTCAAAGCCTTGGCATAAAAGACATATCGAGTCTTGACGTCTATCTTGACGATACCAGTCTTGCCGATGAAACCGTTGTTAAAATTAAAGGGGTCCTGAACCGTGCATTCAATTACAGGGAGGACTCTTATACGATTTTTAACATGGGCGATATCATTGAATCGTTTCAATCGATCATGTCAATGATGTCGCTGTTGCTTGCGGGTATTGCCGCTATTTCCCTTATTGTCGGCGGAATCGGTATTATGAACATGATGCTTGTAACAATATCCGAACGCACTACGGAAATCGGACTGCGTAAAGCTTTGGGCGCAACACCCTACACAATATGCCTTCAGTTTCTGATAGAATCGATATTTTTGTCTGTAATTGGCGGGCTTTTAGGTCTTTTTTTCGGGGCGCTGCTTGCTTATGTGCTTGCGGCTTTTATCGGTATCAACATTTCAATATTGTTTTCAACAAATGCGCTTGCAATGGGATTTTCCGCCGCGGTAGGCATTGTATTTGGATATATGCCCGCAAAAAAGGCCAGCCGGTTAAACCCGATCGATGCTTTAAGAAGCCTGTAACAATCATTTCCGCGCCTGTTCCGGTATGTTTTCAATTCCCTTATAAAATACTCCGGGCGATAAAGCTGAACTTATATTTCGTTATTTTGATTAGTTACAAAACGACGAAGTTTTTGATAGAATGGACTTGGTAAATATATACCTGAAAAGGGAGAATGTCTTGAAGAAAAATTCCGTTGTTCCCATACTGAAATGGGTTGGCGGGAAACGCCAGCTTTTAGGTGAAATAACAAAACATATACCGGAGTATAAAACATATTACGAGCCCTTCTTAGGAGGCGGCGCCGTGTTTTTCGGCTTGCAGCCCGAAAGGGCTGTTGTAAATGACATCAATGCGTCGCTTATATGCGTATACCGTGTTATTCGAGATCATACCGAGGAATTGATAGAAGCGCTGAAACAGCACAAAAACGAGGCCGGTTATTTTTATAAAATACGAAACTGGGACAGGAATAAAGACGAGTACGAAAAAAAAAGCGACGTACAAAAAGCCTCACGGATTATTTATCTGAATAAAACCTGCTATAACGGATTATTCAGGGTAAACCGGGCGGGAGAGTTCAATGCGCCTTTCGGGCGTTATAAGAATCCCGATTATGTAAATGAAAAAGCGTTGCTGGCTATGGGCAGGTATTTGAGGAAGCCGGGCATAACACTTATGAATACGGATTTCGAAAAGGCTTTGGAAGGGGTGCAGAAAGGGGATTTTGTATATTTTGACCCGCCGTATGACCCGGTGTCGGATAGTGCAAATTTTACCGGATATGACAAGAGAGGATTTGACAGGGAAGAACAAAAACGGTTGAAACTGGTGTGTGACAGGCTTGACAAAAAGGGTATAAAATTTCTTCTGTCAAACAGCGCAACGGATTTTATATTTGATTTATACAAAGAATATACCATTATGATAATAAAAGCGAAACGTTCGGTAAACTCGAAGGCTGATCGCCGCGGTGAAGTGGACGAGGTTTTGATAAAAAATTATTGATGTAAACTCTTGACATATGGTTGAAATCTTCATTATATCGGCCAAAAACAAAGCAGGAAAACATGCAGGTACAAGAGTGGTTTAACAGGTTAAAAACGGTGTATTCGCCGTTTGTAATAAAGACACTGAATACCTATGAAATGGGAGGGTACAATTGGCAGGGTTTTTTGAAAGCGGGTTTTTTGCATGGGTGGTTTTGCCTTTTCTAATCGTAATTGCCCGAATGCTTGATGTTACGCTGGGAACACTTCGAATTATCTTTGTTTCAAGAGGCAACAGACTTATAGCGCCCATTTTGGGGTTCTTTGAGGTTTTAATCTGGATTGTTGTAATAGGCCAGATTATGCAGAACCTTAACAACCCCCTTACCTATTTTGCCTATGCATTCGGGTTTGCCATCGGTAATTACCTTGGTATCGAAGCGGAAGAGAAACTGGCTATCGGGTTTTTAGTGATTCGTCTTTTTGTAATCAAAAGTGAGGAAGATCTGCGTGCAAAAATAAGCGATGCCGGGTTTGGGGTAACATCCATCGAAGCCAAGGGTTCAACCGGTAAGGTAACAATATTGTACTCGGTTATCAAAAGAAAAGACCTGGAGAGATATCTTTCCATTGTTAATGAAGGCGGCCAGGAAATATTTTATTCCGTTGAAACCGCAAGAGCGGCGCATCTTGGCATATATCCAAGCCAGAAGAAAAGGAAGCCTGTAATCAATCCGAGTGACATTCTGAGAAAAATCACGGGTGGTACACTAAAGAGAAAATAAAGGCGAATTTTTAAAATAAAAAGAGATTAATGAAAAAATTCCGGCAGGATCGTTCTTTACAAATGATAATGATGCCGATATGATATATATATACAATATCTTGGTTAATACTTGAAAAAAACGCACAATATATAGTAAATATGGAGGTAAAGGCTATGAAACTGTCGGATAATGCCGTAAAAGTACTGGAAAAAAGATATCTTGCGAAAGATGAAAACGGAAATCTGATTGAAACGCCTGATCAAATGTTCAGAAGAGTGGCAAAAACCGTAGCGTCCGCAGATGCGGAATATGTCGATGAGAATGAGCTGGCCGAAATTGAGGAACGATTTTACAAATTAATGACCGAGCTTTACTTTCTACCGAATTCACCGACTCTTATGAACGCGGGAAGGCCTTTGGGACAGCTCAGCGCGTGCTTTGTTCTTCCGATTGAAGACAGTATGGAAGGCATTTTCGACAGTGTAAAAAATGCGGCGTTGATACATAAAAGCGGGGGCGGAACCGGTTTCAGCTTTTCAAGGCTTCGTCCTAAAGGCTCCTCGGTAAACTCTACCGGAGGGGTCGCAAGCGGACCCGTCAGCTTTATGAAGGTTTTTAATGCAGCGACAGAAGCGGTTAAGCAGGGAGGAACCAGGAGAGGCGCCAATATGGGCATTCTCAGGGTTGATCATCCTGATATTCTTGAGTTTATTACGTGCAAGCAGAATAACGATGATATAACGAATTTTAATATAAGCGTCGGAGTGACCGAGGCATTTATGGAAGCCGTAGAGCTTGGCACCGATTATGATCTGATTGATCCGAAAACGAAAACTAAAGCAGGCAGTTTGAATGCCCGCAAGGTATTTGACATGATAGTCGAAATGGCCTGGAAAAACGGAGAACCCGGTATAATATTCCTCGATCGTTTAAACCGCGATAATGTTACCCCGGAGTTGGGTGAGATCGAAAGCACCAACCCGTGCTTCCATCCGGATACGCTCATTTCCACCGAGGAGGGCCTTGTACCAATTCGTGAGCTGTACAGAAAGTACGGGGATAAATCATTTAACATATATGTTGACAAAAGAGTAGAGGGTGAAAAAGTAAAAATAAACGGCCGGTTTTATTATAAAAACGGAGTTGAATTAAAACCGGCATACGTTTTACCGACAGGTGTTAAAAAAACCTGCACGGTTATATTGAAAAATGGACAGGAAATAAAAGTAACTGCTGATCACAGAATTTTAACAACCGAAGGCTGGAAAGAAGCTGGTACTTTAACTGAACATGATGTTGTTCTGATACAATCCGGTGCCGGTTCATTTGCAAAAGAGGACGATATCGGCGTAGAAATGGGTTTGTTTTTAGGGTGGGTAACCGGAGACGGCTGGTTTGCAGCGGCCAAGGATGCGGTAGGGCTCACCTTTGCCGGCAATGAGTATTATATATGTGAGGCATTGAACCAGATCGCGCATCGGAACGGCGGGGGAACAAGAAAGGCCATCAGAAGAAAAAACGGAACATGGAATTTGATGTTCAAGAAAAAAGATTTCATTCAAAGACTATCAGACAACGGGTTATTGCCGTATAAATCACCGGAAAAGAGAGTTCCTGCAGAAATCTTTACCGCTTCGAAAGAAACTGTTATTGCATATCTGAATGGATTGTTCAGTTCGGACGGGACAGTAAATTATATTGATGAAGCTCACCGGGATATCCGCCTTTCATCTTCGTCGGAAGGGCTTTTAAAGGATGTTCAGCTTTTATTGCTTCAATTGGGGATATACAGCAAAATATATAAGCGGGATAAAGTGAACCAGTCGGTATTTCAATATACAAAAAATAACGGTGAGTATAAGATCTATGAAGGAGGCAACTATTCGGAGCTTATTATTACCGGAGACGACATGTATGTATTTTCCGAGACGATAGGAGAACTGATTCATACTGCAAAGAACATGAAATTAAAAGCGGCTGCAAGACTCTCAAGGAAAAAGACGAAATTTATGTCTTCGGTAGCTGCGGTTGTTGAAGGAGAAGAGACAGAAGTATATGACATTATTGAGCCGGAAACCCATTCACTAATTGCACAGGGAATGGTGGTCCATAATTGCGGCGAGCAGCCCCTGCTACCGTATGAATCATGCAATCTCGGCTCAATAAATTTAAGCCGTATGGTTAAGCAAACCGAAAAGGGATATGAAGTTGATTATGAAAAACTGAAGGAAGTAGTTCACACGGCGGTTCATTTCCTTGACAATGTAATTGATGTAAACAAGTATCCTCTTCCCGAAATAAGGGAAATGACCCTCGGCACGCGCAAAATAGGCCTTGGAATTATGGGCTGGGCTGATATGCTGTTAAAGCTCGGAATTAAATACGATTCTGAAAAAGCCATTGAATTGGCTGAAGAAGTAATGAAATTCATACAGCAGCAGGCACGCGCGAAATCAAAAGAAATCGCAAAAACAAAAGGCGTATTCCCATATTATGATAAAAGCGTGTATAAGAGCAGGAAAATTCGCATACGCAACGCCACCACAACAACAATCGCCCCGACAGGTACATTAAGCATAATAGCAAGCGTTTCCAGCGGGGTTGAACCGTTGTTTGCAATTTCATTCATAAAAAATGTTATGGATAACGATGAGCTCGTTGAAACAAACCCGATATTCGAAGCCGTTTCAAAAGAAAGAGGGTTTTATTCAGAAGAGTTGATGAAACAAATCGCGAAGAAAGGCAGTCTTCACAATATAGAAGATGTCCCTGAAGATATACGGGAACTTTTTGTTACGGCGCATGATATTTCTCCGCAATGGCATGTGAAAATGCAGGCGGCCTTCCAGAAATATACCGATAATGCCGTTTCAAAAACCGTAAATTTGAGAAACGAAGCGACAACGGATGATGTGCGTGAAGTTTTCATTACTGCATATAAGACCGGGTGCAAAGGGGTCACGATCTACCGCGACGGAAGCAGGGATATGCAGGTTCTTAATATCGGAAAGGTAAAAGGAAAAGATGAAAGCACCGCATCGCAGGGAAGCGGCGAATACAGAATAGTACCAAGGCCCCGCCCCGATATTACAAACGGTTTTACCGAAAAGGTAAGAATCGGCTGCGGAAACCTGTATATTACCGTTAATTATGACGATCAGGGAATTTGCGAAGTATTCACAAACACAGGCAGGGCCGGTGGATGCCCATCCCAGTCCGAAGCGACAAGCCGCCTTGTGTCAATTGCGCTGCGATCAGGTATTGCCGCCGAGTCTATTATCGAACAGCTTAAAGGCATCCGCTGCGCGTCTACCATCCGCCAGCGGGATATGAAGGTTTTATCCTGCCCCGACGCGATAGGACGCCTTATTGAAAAGGTTATGAACCACAAGAATGGAAACGGAGAAAACATTAAACAGGACAACACGGATATTTTAGGAGGAGTGGTACAAAGGCCGACAGCCCGTCTGGTAGGAACAGCCGAAATCCTGTCCTCCGGCATTGAACAAAACAAACGTAATTATCGTAATGCAGATAACCTATGCCCGGAATGCGGAGAACCGATGGAACATGAAGGAGGCTGCAAAATCTGCAGAATGTGCGGCTACTCAAAATGCGGGTAATCGAACATGTGAACGGTGACGGGAGAGGGTTCCGGTTTGATTCTTAGTGTAAGCAGAAGAACGGATATACCGGCGTTTTATTCGGACTGGTTTATTAATAGAATAAAAGCCGGTTTCGTATACGTACGCAATCCGATGAATTATCATCAGGTCAGCGAAGTTGCTTTAACTCCTGATGTCATTGACTGCATAGTATTTTGGACAAAAAACCCTGCTCCTGTGCTGGATAAGCTTGAACTTATTTCAGATTACAGTTACTGTTTTCTCGTAACAATAAACGCCTATAATAAAAAGATAGAAAGGCGTGTTCCTGATACGGATGTTGTTATTAATGCTTTTCAAAAACTTTCGGCAAAAATCGGGAAATTGAAAACCGTATGGAGATACGACCCGATTTTTTATACTGAAGATATTGATTTACCTTATCATATAAAAAACTTCTACAGGATCGCGTCACAACTGAAAGGCTATACCGGCCGGTGCATTATAAGTTTCGCGGATGTGTATCGGAAGACGAAAAGAAACATGCGCAGCCTAATGCCGCTGACAGAAGATATGATGCTGGATATGGGAGAGCGGCTGTCTGAAATAGCGAATTTTTATGATATCGAAATCATGGCCTGTTCGGAAAGAATTGACCTGTCACCGGTCGGTGTTAAACGTGCCAAATGCATTGATGACTCTCTGATCTCAGCGATAACCAGTTATAAGATTTGCGTCGAAAAGGATAAAAACCAGAGAGATGAGTGCAGATGCGCGGCAAGCATTGATATCGGCGCGTACAACACATGCGGACACGGATGCCTGTACTGTTATGCAAACTACAGCGATAGTTCCGTAAAAAACAATATGTTAAAACACGATCCGTATTCCCCGTTTCTCACAGGGAATATCGAACCGGATGACAAAATTACCGCCAGAAAAATGCAGTCGCACATCAGCGGTCAAACAAGTTTTTAAATTCCGTATGATCCATTCTCTTCGCACTATAATTATACTCGTATTTTCCGGTCAGGAAGCCGGCGAGGAATTACAACGAGGAATGGTTATAAAAGAAAGGGGAAAAAGATATGGAACGCAGGGAGGGCTTTAATTATATACCGGAAGGGAAACCGGCTCCTGTAGTCAGGCCCGGGGAGTTTGTCTTTGCCGCGGTCGGGCTCAATCACGCGCATATCGGGGGAATGATCAACGGGCTGCTTGAAGCGGGAGCAACACTGAAATATCTTTTTGATCCGGATAAAGCAAAAATGGAAGTATACAAAAAGATGTTTCCACAGGCACGGATCGCTTCATGCGAGGAAGAGGTACTGTCGGATCCGGAAGTTCGTCTGGTCGCGAGCGCCTGCGTTCCGTCCGAAAGATGCACGCTGGGACTGCGGGCAATGGACGCCGGCAAGGACTATTTTGCCGATAAACCGCCGCTGACCACATTGGAACAGTTGGAAAGCGCGAAGAAAAAAGCGGAGCGGACGGGCAGTAAATACGCTGTTTATTACAGTGAGCGTATTCACAATGAGGAGGCTGTCTTTGCGGGTGAACTTATTAAAAAGGGCGCAATCGGCAACGTAATCCAGACAATAGGTCTCGGACCGCACCGGTTAAGCGCCGCTTTGAGGCCCGACTGGTTTTTTGTTAAGGAAAAATACGGTGGAATACTGTGTGATATCGGAAGTCACCAGGTTGAGCAGTTCCTGTATTACCACGGGAGCATCCGATGCTGCCGTGGTAAGAAGCCAAATCGCCAACTATGCCCATCCGCAGTACCCGGAACTGGATGATTTCGGCGACTGCATGCTTGTAGCCGATAACGGCGCGAGCGGATATTTCAGGGTGGATTGGTTTACTCCGGACGGGTTATCGAATTGGGGCGACGGCCGTACTTTTATTCTCGGTACGGAGGGGTTTATAGAACTGCGCAAATATATGAACCTGGGTGAAAAATCCGGAAGCAGGGTATATTTGGCCAATAATAAAGAGGAAACGAGTTTCGATGTTCGCGGAAAGGTAGGATTTCCGTTTTTCGGGCAGCTGATTCTGGATTGCCTAAACCGCACGGAAACCGCGATGAAGCAGGAGCATGCGTTCAAAGCCGCGGAACTGGCCATAAAGGCCCAGCTTATGGCAGAAAAAATAAAGTAGAAAACAGTCATATACGAAATTTCATTTCAATGTTTTTAGCATTTTATTGAAAAGTAGTATATTGCAAGGTTATGGAAATATAATAAGAAGGAGTGAAATCAATGCAAATTAAAAAGTTAAGAGTAACAAACGTAGCGTCTCTTGTTAATTTCCATAATGATTCTGATTTTCAAAAATACAATATAATTTTTGGTACGAATGGTTCAGGCAAATCTACATTAGTTGAACTATTGCACTTAATAAATAAGTATTGCCTACGTAAAGATGCTGAGACGGAAATAGAGCTAAAAGATTTTTTGCGTGGGCGTTTTTCAAAAGAATCGATTTCAGATACAATAAATATAGAACTTTATATTAATTCAAACAAAGTTTTTATTACATATAACAAAAATAGTGATAGTCTTAAATTTTCTACTAATATATGGGCACCAATAAAGGTTTTTAACGAACAGTATACAGATCGTACTATGGGCAAAAAATTTGAAATGGGTTTACAGAATAGTAGTATTACAATTGGGGAGAAAAATATTGAGCTTGAAAAGGCTTACTCGCAAAAAAGGGGATTAGAGGAACAGAGTGAAAAGTATATTTCCAAAGCGAATGAAATAGTAGAGGCTACAATTGAAAAGTATAAAGCGTTTACAAAAAGCAGTACAAATGTCAGTGATAAAATTTTCATACAGACGTTACTTGACGGAAAGTGTGATTTTCAATATGATCCAACACTATTGGAAAAAAGGAACAAACTTGGTTTTGGAAATGTAGAAACATCTTTGACAAAATTGGATGAATACCATTTAACGGTAAATATCGATATAGATTCCATTGAAAAAAGCTGTAATGAAAAAATTTCACCGCCAGTAATTTCAGGCGATATAGAAACACTATTGAAGAAATATACGGATTTTTACAATAAGGGACTTGAAATTTATGAAAACAATAAAAAAGAAGTATGCCCGTTTTGTCAGCGCGATTGGCCTCATGCGGAAGAAATGATCACAAAATACAAATCATTTATAAAATCCACATATAACCAAAAACGTAAAGCCATTTTAGATGCTATTGATCAGTTAGAGAGATATAAGCTGCAAGTGGAAAACTATATTTATGTTGTTGATGGTAGACGAAAACTAACAGAGGAAGAAGCTAAAAAATATAATGTTGACACAAAAAATTGGAAACCTTTGCAATATTATAAAGAAAAGCATAATGAAATAATTGATATACTGAGAAAAAAGCATGATCAAATGGATTTACAAGTATCGGTTAAAAATCAGATTATTGAATTACAAAACTATCACCTTGATATAATACAGAATAATAACGGAATAATTGATAAAGTTCTTCGCGAAATAAGTGCAATAAGCTCTCGTCGTAGAGAATTAAACAGAAAACTTGTAGATCATTTTGCTAAAGTGCATATTTCGGACACATACGGACACTGTTTTCGAAAACATCCGGACAGTGATTTCGGAA
>LFRV01000110.1 GCA_001512485.1 Clostridiales bacterium DTU069
TTTTTCTGCATCCTTGTTATTAAGTATTATCGCTTATTTCAGAACTTCGCAATTTACTCAATCTGTGGCGCAAAAGAAAAACTCCGGTCCATTAATGCCGAATTGATGCTGAACGCGCTAAATGAGCTTAATATCACAGCATCCTGATTTAATGAGGAAGATGCTTCTTCTCTTCCGGGAGGATAGGGCTCTGCAGGGGTGCAACCCGAGTAACCGGGAGAAGCGTGAAGCGAATCTCCACCGTCTCCCGGTGGAGAAGGGGTATCTTCCTCATTTTGCTTTTCGCTTCGATTCGGTAAACCCCGGGGCGAAGCCCCATTTCTCTCCTTCTCTAATGTCCCGGTCAATGGTATTTATGTATGTAAGTTATTCTTCTTAAGTTTAAATATTTTGCATTTTTTATGAAATTTTCAAAGTACAGATTATTTAATTTGACTAACCAATGCTGTTTTGAGTTCATTTTAAGGTTCTTTTATTTCGATTTTTTAAGGCTAATTTATTATGGTCCGGAACAAGTAGGTAGTGTTTGCGGTACATTCATTATACCATACTCGGGGGTTTTCTGATACAATTTTATAGAATATTCTTGAATATTTTACATTATTTATTTAGACTTTTTCAGTAGTCTCGGACAGGTTCCTTGTCCCACTTGTCTTTTATTTATAAATCCGGTGTGCTATTTAAGGCTCACAGGTATATCAAGAACTGTAATCAGCAGAATTTAACTAGGACAATGAACCTGTCCCCTTGTCCCTGTCTTGAAAAATTCCTAAAAAAGCAATATAATAATGGAGAACATCAGATTGGAAATAAATAGTATTTCCCGTGACTTCTTTTATTTTTTGACGCAAATCCCAGGTAATATTATGGAAAGATATAGGTTTTAAGTATGTTAAGCAAAGTCACATCCTGCGGCCTCTCAGGAATTGATGGATATATTGTTTCGGTCGAAACCGATATAAGCAACGGTTTACCGGCGTTCGACATTGTCGGACTGGCCGATATGGCCGTAAGGGAAGCGAAAGAACGTGTAAGAGCCGCGATAAGAAATTCGGGTTTTGAATTCCCTTCCCAAAGGATTACCGTAAATTTGGCTCCGGCAGACCTGAAAAAAGAAGGCACTTCGTATGATCTGCCCATAGCGGCGGGCGTCTTATCGGCAACCGGTATTATACCGCCGGGTTTTTTTAATGATAGTTTGCTCTGCGGCGAGCTTTCTCTTGACGGTACATTAAGGCCGGTTTGCGGAGTTCTATCAAAAACCATTGCAGCAAGAGACAATGGAGTTAAACGCATTATTGTTCCGTCCGAAAACGCGTACGAAGCCGCAGTGGTGAAAGGAATACGGGTGATCCCGGTAAAAAACCTTGCGGAACTGGTTCTCTACGCAAAAGGAGAGGCGGAAATTATACCGGTTGAAGAGGAATGGGATAAGCATGCGGCAGGCGGTGACTATGAGAAAGAACCGGATTTTGCCGATGTCAGGGGCCAATACCATGTGAAAAGGGCTCTTGAAGTCGCCGCGGCGGGCGGGCATAACCTGCTTATGCTTGGGAGCCCGGGTTCCGGGAAAACAATGCTCGCGCGCCGGATGCCTTCGATCCTGCCCGACATGACTTTCGATGAGGCGCTTGAAGTCACAAAAATATACAGCGTAGCGGGTTTACTGCCTCCAGAAACATCACTTGTCCGAAAAAGGCCATTCCGGGCGCCGCATCATACGATAAGCGCCATCGGCCTCGTGGGCGGCGGAAGGATTCCAAGACCCGGAGAAGTAAGTCTTGCCCATCTTGGGGTTTTGTTCCTTGACGAACTGCCGGAGTTCAGCAAAAACGCCCTTGAAGTTCTAAGGCAGCCCCTTGAAGACGGTTTTGCGCTGATTTCGCGCATTAACGCGTCAATTACATACCCATGCCGGACCACGCTCGTTGCGGCGGCAAATCCGTGCAAATGCGGCAATTATCTTGATGAAACGAGATTGTGCAATTGTACCCGGCAGGAGGTCAGAAATTATATCGGCAAGCTGTCCGGGCCATTGTTGGACAGGATTGACATACAGGTAGAAGTCCCGTCTCTTAAATACAGCGAACTCGACGAACAGGAGCCGTCGGAACCGTCAAGCGTAATAAGAAAACGAGTAAACTCGGCAAGGGCGATACAGCACGAACGGTTTAAGAAAAATGGAATCTACTGCAATTCGCAAATGACAGCGCCCATGATTAGACGGTTTTGTAGGCTTGACAAAGAGAGTTCCGCTCTGCTTAAGGAGGCGTTCTCAAGGCTTAGCCTTACAGCCCGCTCATACAACAGAATTCTGAAAGTTGCCCGCACGATTGCGGATCTGGACGGGACCGCGGAAATTGAAGCCGTGCACATAGCGGAGGCTATTCAATACCGTGCGCTCGAACGCGGTTTTTTCGCGTAGGAGGAATCAATGAATCCTAAATTAAGGGAATGGATTTGGTTTGCAAATCTGAAAGGCATAATAACAAGAAAAAAGAATGAACTGCTGGAACTGTTCGGCACCCCGGATTCGATATACGAGGCCGATGCGGTTGCCCTTGCGAAGACGGGAATATTGAGCCGTGAAAATATTGACGCGATACTTTCAGTGGAAGCCAGGAAAACCGTAGATGAAACAATGGAAAAAATCGCATTGAATAATATAGATGTCATTACGCTGGAAGATAACACGTATCCCGAGCTTTTAAAGAATATCGCCGATCCCCCGGTGTGTTTGTATGTCAGGGGGGATATCCGCCGTGACGAAATATCAATCGGAGTAGTGGGCTCAAGGAGAGCATCGGGGTATGGGCTTTCAACGACGAGAAAGATTTCATCGGAACTGGCGGAATACGGTATATGCGTTATAAGCGGAATGGCAAGGGGGATAGATACCGCCGCGCACCAGGGCGCATTGTCATCAGGCGGCAGGACGGTAGCTGTTTTCGGCTGCGGGCTTGATGTTGTATACCCGCCCGAAAACAGAAGACTTATGGAAAGGATTATCGGAAACGGGGCGGTTGTTTCCGAATACCCTCCGGGGACAATACCGGCGCCGCATCATTTTCCCGTCAGAAACAGGATTGTAAGCGGGATGTCGATAGGTGTTCTTGTTGTCGAAGCGGGAGAAAAAAGCGGTTCGCTTATAACCGCTCAGCTTGCGCTCGAACAGGGAAGGGATGTTTACGCGCTGCCCGGCAATGTAATAAGCATCAACAGCAGGGGGACAAACAAGCTCATACAGGACGGCGCAAAACTTGTAACGTCGGTTGATGACATTATTGACGAGATCAGATGGTACAAAAACTTTAAGAAAAATATTGTGATTAATCTTAATGACTATAAAAACAGGAAAAAAATCCCGGATTCGCTTGACGCCGAAGAACAAAGCGTAATTGAAATGCTTTCTGTCGAACCGCTGCAAATAGACGAAATACACAGCAGGCTTTCGATAGAGATTCAGATCCTGCACCGGGTATTGTTAAGTCTTGAAATGAAAGGCCTTATCAGGCGTGAACCGGGAGGTAAATACGTGGTACAAATCTGACTGGTTTTGAAACTTTTTTCTTTCGCTTGCGTCTACTATATAAATAGTGTTTTCGAAGAATACTTTTTTATGTTTATATTTCACATAAGAGGGGTGTTATCCTTGAGAAAGTACAATAAAAAACTGCCGCTTGTAATTTTTATTATTATAGCGACGATTGCTAGTCTTTTACCAGTCATTTCTTCAGCGGATCAGGAAGACGAATCTTTTCGGATTGATGTTGAAGGCGGTTTTAACGGGATAGGAAAACTCGGAGCCTGGGCTCCTCTTCATATAAAGGTATTATCAAAAGAAAAAGACATTTCAGGTGAAATCCAGATAGAAGCAAATCTTGATCAATCAAGGAAAGTCATTATTGCAAAGCCTGTTGAAATGATAACGGGCGTTGAATATGAGTTTTATTTTGAAGTACCGGTTGTTTCGGCACACAGAAGCCTTGATATCAGGCTTGTGGACAAGAAAAAGACCGTCGCGGAAGCCGATTTTAAATTTACGAGGCTTTTGCCGCCCGAGATAATGCTGATCGGTGTTCTTTCCGAGGACCCGTCGGCGTTCGGCTGGCTTGGCGGAAAAACAATTCCAGTGGCGCTGAATGTAATCAGTGATGAGAAAATGAAGCTTATGATAGCCGCGGGTGAAATCCCGCCATCGGCGGTCCAATCTTCTGCGCAGGGAACAAACTACGATAAAAAAGAAGCTGTCGTGGTCCCGCTCGACAGGGACACATTCCCCGAAAAATCGGAGGTTATGGACAGTTTTGATTACCTGGTTGTAAGTAAATACGATACGGGGCTGTTAAACAGGGAACAGGCAGAAGTGCTGGAAAAATGGGTTGATACGGGCGGAACGCTGATAATCGGTACCGGGCTGAACTGGCAGAAGGTATATAACGGCCTTCCGGACAGCCTGAAGCCGTTCAAAATAACCGGCATGGCCGATATTGACAGCACTGCTGAACTGGAGAAGTTTACGGGCAGGGAAGTCCCGCAGATGGTTCTTAAGCTTGCAGCGGGTGAAAAAGGTTTTGAATATTATCCGCCGGATTTATCGAGCGTGGCACCCGGCATACCGCCGAGGTTCATTGACAATGATATAGTCGCGGGCAGTGATAATAATCCGCTTGTCATAAAATACCGCAAGGAAAGGGGCCATATTCTCGTACTCACGTTCGAACCCGCGTCCGAGCCTTTTGTTTCGTGGCGCGACAAGACAACCTTTTTCGATTTTATGCTGCGTCATGTTGATACGAGCGTCCAGCGTTTTTACGAATATGGGAACGGTTATTATCAGAAGCAGGTATATGGCAGTTCAATTGATGTCAAATATCTTGCGCGTGAGATCCCAAGCGACAAGAAACCGCCGTTCGTACTGATGTTTGTTTGCCTGATTGTATATATCATTCTCGCGGGACCGGTCCTGTACCTGGTTCTTAAAAAGTTCGACCGCAGGGATTGGGCGTGGTTTTTCATTCCTGCGCTGGCGGTTGTATTCCTCGCGGGAATGTATCTTTTCGGTTATAAAAGCCGCTACCACACGGCAATAACGAATACGGTCTCGCTTATCCAGGCACCGCCGGGTTCGAGCGAAGCCCAGGTTACATCGGTAATAGGCGTATTCAATAACAGAAGAGGAACGCTTAAAATGGAATATCCGAATGATAACGGGATAGAAACGCCTTTCGTCCTTCAGGAAGATTATTACTATTACATGTACCGTCCCGTGACTGATGATTCGGGCGGCCAGTTAATCGGAAAATATACAACCGGTGACAGGACATCCATAGAACAGTATGATGTTATGCTGTGGACCCCAACCGTGCTGAATGCTAAAAAAACGGTGCCGTTTGCAGCCGATCTTCTTAAAAACATATATATAAAAAGCGGAAAGCTGAAAGGCGAAGTCGTGAATACAACGCAGTTTGATTTACTCGACGCGGTTATCGTAATAGGCAATAACATTATACCCGTCGGGGATATCTATTCAGGAGAAACCCTGCCCCTGGATGTTTCCTTTGACGGAAACAATGTATATAAACAACCGGAAGAGTATCTCGACAGCGAGTTTTGCCGCAGCTATTACCGCAGTCTAAGCGATTATCCCGAAAATTTCGCGGAACGGATAAAAAGACGCCGTATCTTTGAAAATGTCATATACAACCTGTTTAACAACATCCAGGGGAACAACAGGTTTATGCTTCTTGCGAGAAATGAGCAGGAAATAGATTACGGCTTTATCATAAACGGTAAGGAGCCGCAGAAATACAGCCAATCCCTGGTTGTTGTTGAAAACAACCTTGAATTCAAATCGGGCGAAGAAGTGGAAATACCGGGAGGCATAATAACTCCGTCATATTATACCGGTGACGTGGGATGGTATGAAGGAGTGAACGGTATAAGGGTTAACAATATCGGACAGATGGAGTTTGTGTTCACGCTTCCTGGAAATCTTGAAGTTTCAGAAATGCGTTTATCCGTTGAAGGATACCTGCCCTTGTATATGAAGTACCGTATGGTCGAGGAGGCAAACGATAATTATAAATTTGAAGTCCTGGAAAACGAATACGAGTATTACCTGTATAATACCGAAACATACCAGTGGGATGAGATTGAAAATAATTCGACAGTAACCGAAAATCCGGATAAATACATCGGAGCTGGCGGGGAAGTCAGGATGATGATAAAAGTCGTATCATTGGCGCAGGAAACCAAGGATTTGGACGATCAGGGCGTGTACAAGGAATATATGCGGGAACTTTTAAGCGTCCCTGAAATAAGCCTGAAGGGGGTGGCGAGATGAAAAATGTGATGGTCCGCACCGAAAACCTTACAAAAAGGTATAAAAACACGTTGGCCGTAGACAAGCTATGCATGGAAATAGAGGAAGGGGAAATATTCGGTTTCGTAGGAGCGAACGGCGCCGGAAAGACGACAACAATGCGGATTATCGCAGGACTGCTTGCCCCGACATCGGGAAGCGTATATGTTGACGGGATCGACGTTTCGAAAAAACCGCTTCAGGTTAAAAGACAAATTGGATATATGCCTGATTTTTTCGGTGTTTATGATGATTTAAAGGTTTCTGAATACCTGCATTTTTATGCAGCGATGCAGAGGATAGATAAAGAAAGAACAAATGCTCTTGTCGATTCGCTTCTTGAGCTTGTTCGACTTACTCATAAAAAGGACGCGTATGTGGACACGCTGTCCCGCGGGATGAAACAAAGGCTTTGTCTCGCGCGAAGCCTCATCCATGACCCGAAATTCCTTATACTTGATGAGCCGGCTTCAGGGCTTGACCCGAGGGCAAGGGTCGAAATGAAGGAAATACTTATGGAGCTTGCGACAATGGGGAAGACAATACTGATAAGCTCGCATATCCTGCATGAACTTTCTCAGATATGCACGTCTATAGGAATTATCGACTCGGGAAGGCTTATCGCGTGCGGCTCGGTGCGGGAAATTTCGGACAGGCTGTCGCATTCGGGAAAACTGAAAATAAAGGTTTTATCGGATGAAGAGGAAGCGATCAAAGTAGTGCTGGAAATACCGGAAATAAAAGCGGTGTCCTCGGCTTCCGGAATAATTGACGTGGATGTAACCGGGCAGGACGATACATACGCCGAGATCCTTAAAACGCTTGTCGAAAAAGGAATCAAGGTTGTATCATTCCAACCGCAGGAGAGTTCGCTTGAATCTGTTTTCATGCAGCTTACCGAAGGAGGAAACGGAAATGATAATTAACCCGATACTTCAGAAAGATTTGAAAACAAAACTGCGCGGGTGGCGTTCGACGATATTGATGTGCTGTTATGTGACGCTCCTGGCGGGCATTCTTTTCCTGTACTTTGGCGGAAGCGATATGTTTAACCCGGTATCGCTGCAGTCTTTTAACCCAAGGATTGCAATAAACGCTTATAATGTTTTGATTACTTTCCAGTTCGCGCTGCTGTTTATCGCGGTGCCTGCGATTACCGCCGTTTCAATAAGCAGTGAAAGGGAGAGGCAAACCCTTGACCTGATGCTGGTAACATCGACACCCGCCCGGACGATTATACTCGGCAAGATAATGGTTTCGATTGCGCATACGATGCTTCTGCTCGTTGCGTCGCTTCCCGTTATCGGAATAGTGTTTTTCTTCGGTGGCATAGGTTTTTTAGATATAGCGAAGCTGCTGCTGTTCTACCTGCTGACGTCGTTTTTTGTCGCGTCATGCGGCGTGTTTTTCTCTACAATATTTAAAAGGAATATTACGTCAATAATAATAACATATATATTCCTCGGACTTGTTACTTTCGGCCCGTTTTTATGCTATATAATTTTTGTCCTGATTAAGGAACGTATGCTCGGCATAGGTTTCAACCCGGTCTACAGGGATTTTGTAAAATGGCTTTTCCCATCGCCCGTGTTCGGGTATGTATCGTTTTATTTCGGCTCGTACGGGGGATACGGCGGATATGTATTCGGGATATCGGATATTCAACGGCAAATTGATATGCTGCTCGCCGCGGAAACCGGGATATGGAAATACATGCATCCGTGGATTGTAAACGGCCTGTTCAGTATAATATCATCAATAGCGCTGATTTTTTTCAGCACGCTTGCATTAAACCCTGTAAAAAGAAAACTTTAAGAGGCAGGTTAAAACATGAAATACCCGCACAGGAAGCTATATTCGCTTAAAAGAAAAATACACTTTTGTATATGGCTTAAAGCGCTGTTTTTTTCACTTGCCGTATCGGGCGTATTAGCGCTGCTGGTATCCGTTTTGTCGCTTTTTATCGTAATCCCGTTTGTTCGCATAAAACTGTTTTATATACTCGCGGCGGGCATAGCCCTATCGGTTATCGCGGCTGTTGTTTTAACGCCGCGCAAACGAGATGTAATAATCGCCGCGGACAGCCTTGGCCTGAACGAACGCGTTATCACGGCATGGTATCTTAGGAATGACGATTCGCCCGTCGCGGAGCTTCAGCGCCGTGATATGGCAGCGGTTGTTGACGCGATCGATTTAAAAAGGGAATATAAAGCCGGTATTCGGTACCGGTTTTTATTGGCGGCTGCGGTGTTTTTCTGCCTGGCTTACGCCGTTTCTTTGTTCCCCGGAAGGGTATGGCGCCAGACACTTTTAAGAGAAGCGCTGATTACTGAAATGAAAAAACAGGAAAAAAACATAGAGGAAAAACTGAAAGAGCAGAAGGAAGAACACCCGGAGCTTACGGAAGAACAGCTTAAAGAACTCGAGGAAGCGCTTCAAAGGCTGAAAGATGATTTTAAAAAAGCAAAAACCGAAGAAGACGCGCTAAAGGCTTTGGCGCAGATGGGGAATAAAATGAAGGAGCTTCAATCCGCGGACCCGATGAAAGACATGAAAGCCCTGATCGACGCTTTTTCCGCTTCGCCCCTGGCATCCGGGCTTGCCGACGCTTTGAGCGAAGATGATAAAAACTTGCTGGAACAGGAACTTGCGAAGCTGATGTCCGATATTGAACAGGAAGGAAACATGCAGGAACTTGCGGAGATTCTCGAGCAGATACTGGAAAACATGCCTGCCGGTTCGATGTTTGCCGAGTCAGTTCAGGAATTGGCGATGTCTGCCGCATCGGGCGTCTCGGATGCTTCCCAGACAGCCGAAAGCATTTCCGAGTTGATTGAAAATATCCGTGAAGCAACCGAAAACGGGCAGTCGTTTGCACAGGCTTCCGGAGAGATTGGCAATGCTTCGCGCGCGGCAAGAAGGGCGATTTCGTCGGTTGACAAAAGCGTGGCGCAAGCCGGCGGAAATCAGGGAGGAAACCGGTCGGAAGGGCAGGGAAACCAGTCCGGAGAAGGGCAAGGAAACCAATCCGGTGAAGGTAAAGGTAACCAGCCCGGAGAAGGAAGCAGTGGCTCGAAAGGACAAGGCTCAAAGAGCCAGGGGTCAGGTTCCGGACAGGGAGCGGGTGAAGGCTCGACAAGCGAAGACGCCGGGTATCATGAAGGTGACGAACCCGGAGGCGGAAGAGCCCCGGGACAGCGGAAAGAAACAGAGTACGAGCGCATTTATATGCCGGAGCGGCTCGGCGGCGAAGGAAATGAGAGCACGTTACCCGGGCAGAAGCTCGAATCGGGCAGCAGTACGTTCAGCGAAGCAGACGGGGCTCCAGTCCAAAAAGGGGCAATGATTCCGTACCGCGACGTGCTTACCGAGTACAGGCACCAGGCCGTTCAGACAATGGAACGGCAGGAAATCCCTTCAGGGCTTAAATCATTAATACGGGATTACTTCAGTTCGCTTGAATAATAAAGGATTTATGTTACCGTTAAAACAGTTACTGATTGGACTATTGTACAATAAGTACTGTGCTGGAACTATTGTACAATAACGGAAACAAGGAGCTTCATTTGCAAGAGCTGTACAGTTCAGCTCGGGCAAGTCGAAACTCGCAAAAATGCTTTGAAAATATTTTTTGAAGGAGGCATTTTTGCTCAGACAGTCGACTTGCTTATCCTCGCTCTGACTGTACATCTCTAAGCTGCATTCCGCTATAGTTTCCTTTTATTGTACAATAGTTCTTCAGAACAAGCGGTAACGCAGCGGGTGGCTTGGGTGCTTTCGGTGACGACGGGCGACATGCTCCAGCGGCCTGCTGCTTACAGGTAACTGTGGAGCGGGTTAATGAGCGGCCCGGGATATGGAGACCTCTCAACAGAAAAATGAACAGGAGCCGGAGCGTGGTGTTGGTATGTGCTTTGTCGCCCGAGGAAACGAAACACCCAAGACAGGACCCGCGGGAATAGTGCTAAGAAATTAGAGAGTTTAAAGCAGCGTTCGAAATAAATTAGCGGATTAATATAAATATGTGTTGATACAAAAGTATAATGAATAAACAGGAGGGCGGTACAGTGAAGGCCGAACAGAAAGATTTCATAAAGGTAATGGACACGGTGGCGAGAATCGAAACGGAAGTTTCCCGCCATATGATAGGGCAGAAAGAAGTTATCAGGCAGGTAATAATATGCATGCTTGCCGGCGGCAATATTTTGCTTGAGGGCTTGCCGGGACTCGGCAAGACAAGGCTTGTAAACACGCTTGGATTCGCAACCGGCCTTAGCTTTTCGCGCATACAGTTTACCCCGGATCTGATGCCCGCCGATGTCACAGGAACAAATATTGTTACAAAAAACGAGAGCGGCGAAGGCATGTTCCATTTTCAGCCCGGCCCGATATTCAGCAATATTGTTCTTGCCGATGAGATAAACCGCGCGACGCCGAAAACGCAAAGCGCTTTGCTTCAGGCCATGCAGGAAGGCACGGTTACCGTTGCGGACACAACGCATGTTCTTCCGCGACCGTTTTTTGTAATGGCAACGCAGAACCCTATCGAAATGGAAGGCACTTATCCATTGCCGGAAGCGCAGATGGACAGATTTTTGTTCAAGCTGAACGTTCCGTTCCCCGGCTTTGACGAGTTGAAAGGGATTGTACAGCTTACAACCGCAGGCAGTGAAGAAAAAATTGAAGCCGTATCGAATGCGGACGAGATTATTTATATACAGAATATTGCGCGGGAAATCCCTATAGCGGAGCCTGTTCTCGATTACGCGTTAAGGATTGTAATGGCCACTCATCCCGAACAGGAAGGTTCGCCTCCTATAACGAAAAAATACGTCCATTACGGTTCAAGCCCGAGGGGCGCGCAGGCGGTGGTTTCAACGGCGAGGATCAGGGCTTTGCTGAGCGGAAGATATAATGTATCCTTTGAGGATATTCAAAATGTCGCTTACCCGGCGTTAAGACACAGGATATTTCTGAACTTTGACGCAGTATCCGATGAAGTCACGCCTGACGCGTTAATTGAAGAGATTTTGAAGGAAGTGAAAACGTATCCGTGAAGATAATAGATAACGACACGCTTAAAAAAATACAAAGACTTGCTATAAAGACCGGCCTGAAGCTTGAAGGCCAGGCAGCCGGGAACAGGAAATCGTTAAGCAAAGGCTCTTCGGTTGAGTTCTCCGACTTCAGGGAATACTCCGCCGGGGATGATTTCAGGCGTATTGACTGGAATGCCTACGGGCGGTTCGATAAATTGTTTGTTAAGCTGTTTATGGAAGAGCGGGAAGCTCCGGTACGGATTTTTCTCGATACGAGCCTTTCAATGAACTACGGCGAGCCTGAAAAGATAATTGCAGCAAAGCGTCTTGCCGCGGCTTTAACTTATATCAGCCTGAACGCCTATGACAGGGTTTATATTAACCCGTGGAACAGCAGGGTGCACGGAACGTTCGGTCCTTACAGCACACCGTCCTCATTCGTAAAAGCCGTAAATGCCCTTGAAACAATTGAAAACAGAGGAAAAAGCAATTTCTCCGAGGCTCTCGCCAAAATGGAGTGGAAAACGGGGCGCGGAATAAGCATTGTAATCACCGACGGACTTGTTGAAGACGGGCTTGAGGAAGGTTTGAAATACCTGAAATACATGAAGCAGGATATTTATCTGTGCCATATTCTTTCCCCGCAGGAATTGGAACCGGAACTGGACGGAGCGCTTGAACTCGTTGATATCGAAACGAATGATATAATTGAAGTGACCGCGTCGGGAGAACTGCTCGACATGTATGAAAAATCGTTGAAGCGGTTTTTGAATAATATAAAACAGCAGTGCAAAAAATTCGGAATCCGCTACACACTGCTTCGATCCGACATGGCTCTTGAGGAAATGGTTTTGAAAGTGGCAGGCTGACTGCTGCAGGCTCGTTTCATCGTGTAAAATGGTAATGCCAAATAAAGCCTCCATTAACGGAAAGAGCCGGTTCTTGCCGATTGCCATAAGAAATATGGAAACATAAAGGATGTGACAGCACTTGACATTTGTGACCCCGTTGGGGTTGATCGGTCTTATAGCCGTCCCGTTGATAATCATATTATATATAATGAAGCAAAAAAGGGAAAAGTTTGTTGTTTCAAGCCATATCCTGTGGCAGGAGGTTCTTCGCGACATGCAGGCCGCTACGCCGTGGCAGAAACTTCGAAAAAACCTTTTATTGTTCCTGCAGCTTCTCTGCGCGGTATTAATCGTGCTGGCGCTGTCCGGTTTTGCGCTGAAGTCCGGGGGCCATACGTCGCAGCCGGTTATTATTGTGATAGATTCTTCTTTAAGCATGTCATCAACGGACATAAAGCCTACAAGGCTTGATGCGGCTAAAAAAGACGCGCAGAAGTATGCTGGCGAGCTTCCCCAGAGAACGCCGGTCACTGTTGTCAATCTGAACCGCGAGCCCGAGGTGCTGTTATACGGGTCGGATTCGGTAAACGAGATAAGAGCAAGCATAGAATCAATAGAGCAGACCAAGACCTATACCGATGTCCGCCGCGCCGAAGAACTTCTGCTGTCACTTAAAAACAGGCAGCCCGAAGCGTTGATTGTCCTGTTTTCGGACATGCCGTTACGCGTTGGAAACGAACAAATACGGTTTTCAAATTACAAAAAGCAGAATGATAATATTGCCGTTGTGCGTTTTACCCATGCATTCAGGGAGGACGGAATTACCGCGATGAGCATACTGCGAAACCAGGGGGACAGCGACAGCGAGGTGTCGTTAAGCCTTTACGGGGATGGCAGTTTCATTGACTCACAGCTTGTAACCGTACCGAAAAACGGAACACGGACGGTATGGTGGAGCAATGTGCCTTCATCTGTTAAAACCCTTCACTGCGTGATTGATACGGAAGACATTCTTGAAGCGGACAACCATGCTTATGATACTGTCTACGGTGGAAAGCCCGTGAGGGTTCTGCTTGTTACAGAAGGCAACTATTTTCTTGAAAAAGTCTTTTCGGTTATTGAAGGGATTGAGTTTACGCGCACATTACCGGATGAGCTTACGGAATACAAAGGTTACGATTTGTACGTTCTCGACGGAGTCGTTCCGGGCAAACTGCCCGGGGACGGAAATATTGTTGTTTTCAACCCTGCTGCCAATGATCATTTTGCTGTCGGCGGCTGGATGGATACGCCAGTGATCGGGCCTTCGGAGCATGTCATATTCAAACATCTCGATAACCCCGGGTTCTCGGTCGGCAGGACAAGGATTATAGAAAAGCCCGATTGGGCCGAAACGATTATTGAATACAACGGCAACCCCGTAATTTTCGAGGGTTTGATAAACAGCACGCGTATATTGGTATTCGGGTTTAATATTTATGAAACCGATCTTCCGATCCGGACCGAATTCCCGATCATAATATCAAATATACTTTCCGAATATGCTCCTGCAAGCGGAACAAGAATTTCAGGCGTTGTTACCGGAGAGCCCGTACGGTTCATGCTGCAGCCCGGAACGATAATGGCAAATGTTATAACTCCGGACGGCCGGAATATTGAAATAGCTCCACCCGTTCCCCCGCAGCCATTTGTACAGACGGAAGAACCGGGAGTTTATAAAATATTGCAGGATAATTCGATAAATGTTGACGAAAGCTTCTTTGTCGTGAATCTGCCGGACGAGATACAGATGGAAAATGTTGAACACGCAGTTCGCGAAACGGGAGGCGAGGAGGGGACCATTATACCTTTTAAGGAAAATGTTAAACTTTTTAGCCTTCCACTTCTCTGTGCGGCTTTATTAATACTCGTTTTGGAATGGTGGTGCTATGCAAATAGGCGTTACGCTTGAACATCCGTGGATACTGGCGCTGTTTCCCGTTTTTGTTGTTTTTGTGATATTGGCGGGAAAGCGCATAAAACATATGCCTACGCATAAAAAGAGAGCGGCGCAGGTTTTGCGTATTATTCTGATGCTTGCGCTTACGCTTGCTGCCGCGTCTCCTTCCGTTCAATCGAAGGCCGGTGCGAATGCTACAATCTTTGCCGCCGACATATCGGACAGCAATAAAAAAAACATGGACAGGATTGAAAACTTTATCGGCGAAGCGATGAAACACGCGGGGAATAAGGACTTAACAGGCGTTATATCATTTGCCGCCGAATCAAGTGTCTTAAAAATGCCGTCGAAAGAAAGCACTGCCGTATCTGTTGACACAAGGATAAAATCCGATTCAACCAATATTGAAAAGGCTATTGTTCTTGCCAGATCGATAATGCCCGAAAACACCGCTAAACGTATTGTGCTGCTGACCGACGGGAAGGAAACGGCGGGGAACGCGATAGAAGCCGCGGGTCTTGTGAACAGGCTGGGGTTTACCGTTGATGTTGTGCCTTTCGAGCAGGACTACGGTGCGGAAGTGCAGATTGACGAATTCACTGCGCCTAAACAGGTGAACGCAGGCGAACGTTTCGACATATCGGTGAAAATATCAGGCACTACGGACACGAAAGCTACGGTGCGCCTGTTCGCGAACCGTACGCTGACGGCAGAAAAGGAAGTCGACATATACAAGGGAACGAACCTTTTCACATTTAGCGATAAGGTTGAACAGGGAGGTATTGTAACATATACCGTAGAAGTAGTAACGCCTGACGACACAATTTTGCAGAATAACCGGCTTTCGGCTTTTACCGAAATACTCGATCAGCCCTCAGTGCTTGTTATTGAAAGAGGCAATGCAGGTGAAAATATTGTAAGGTATATTGAACAATATGCGAACATTACGCGCATTCAGCCCGAAGAAGCTCCTGACGATATTCAATTTCTTATGGCATACGATGCGTATGTTATGGTTGATATTTCAGCGGAATGGGTTAGCGTCGGTTTTCTTAACGCCCTCGAACAGGCCGTGAAATACCAGGGCAAAGGTCTTTTAACGATAGGCGGCGAGAACAGTTATGCGCCGGGCGGATACAATAATACCCCGCTTGAAACAATACTGCCCGTGAATATGGATATCACTCCGAAGGATGAAAACCCCGATTTGGGCCTTATTCTTGTCATTGACAAATCAGGCAGCATGTCGGGCGGAGAATACGGCATTTCAAAGCTACAGCTTGCGAAAGAAGCGGCGATTCGCGCGGCGGAGGTTCTTGAAGAAACCGATCAGCTCGGTGTTATAGCGTTTGACGACGCAATCCAATGGGTTGTAAGGACCCGGCCGCTTGAAGACCGTGAAGAAACGATAAATACAATCGCTACAATACGTCCGGGAGGCGGAACGCAGATTTTACCGCCCCTTGAGGAAGCATGGCAGGATTTAAGAAAAAAAGACACAAAGCTTAAACATATCATATTATTAACCGACGGGCAGGCCGAGCAGTACGGCTATGAGAGGATAATCGAAGGCATTAGGGAAGACGGGATTACGCTTTCAACGGTTGCGGTCGGAAGGGGCGCTGATACGCTGCTTTTGAAAGCCCTCGCGTATGGAGGAATGGGCAGGTATTACCAGACCGACGAGTTTTCGGACATTCCGAGCATATTCGCAAAGGAAGCGTTTCTCGCGGGACAGAAATATATTCAGAACAGGAGCTTCTATCCCGAACTTGTGTCTTCGGCGGGACTGTTAAAAGGCATTGAAGCGATTCCGATGCTTGACGGATATGTTTGCACAAAAGTGAAAGCGACGGCGCAAACGGTTTTCCGTAGCGATATACAGGACCCGATACTTGCCGTATGGCAGTACGGGCTTGGCAGGACTGCGGCATGGACTTCGGACATCCGCGGAGCGTGGACATCGAAGTGGAATATGTGGCAGGATGCTCCCGCATTCTGGGGGAATCTTATCGGCTGGCTGATTCAGAAGGATATAAACGCCGGGTATTCGGTTAAAACGGAACTGCGCGATGGACGCGGATATATAGTGATTGAGTCGGAATTGGAAAAAACGGTTTATGAAGAAATGCTTGAAGGAACTGTTGTATCTCCCGACGGTGCGGAAGAAACGATACGCTTTGACGCGATAAAGCCCGGAGTTTATGAAGCGGCGCTTAATAAGAGCGACCCCGGAGCTTATATTGTCCATGTTCAAATACCGTCGGAGGAAGGCTTTGAAAATGTAAGCGCCGGGATTGTCATGCCGTATTCAAACGAATACAGGTTTATAAATGAAAACACGAGAAGCTTTATCGAAAAACTGGCAAAAGCCGGTGGGGGAAGGGTTATAACGAATCCTGAAGAAGTGTTTAAGGGTCCGGTGCAAGACCTTAGAGCAAAAAATGATATAACGAACCTGCTGATAATTGTCGCGTTATGCCTACTTATGGCTGATATTGCGTTCAGAAAGCTGAAGATTTCTTTA
The DNA here is from genome assembly GCA_001512485.1 of Clostridiales bacterium DTU069. GTDB lineage: Bacteria > Bacillota > Clostridia > DSM-8532 > DSM-8532 > DTU069. The sequence continues at coordinate 16,721 of LFRV01000110.1, forward strand.
GATCCGGCGCTGTTATTCGTTAATGAAAAAGTTTATCCGGCTTTTTCGCGTTTCGTGAAAAATATACGGAAAAAGCCGGCGGTTCTTTCGAGCGGTATTCCGGCTGACAAACCGGCTGCTGTGCGTATTGATATGCAGCAGGACAGCAAATCGGAAAAACCCGCTGCGCTAGACATGAATAAAAAACCTGCTACATCGGACACAAATAAAAAATCCGCCGCGCCGGATTTAAATAAAGAACCCGTTGCGCAGACGGATCGCGGAGATCATATAAACGCACTGCTGAACAGAAGGAAAAAGTGGAAATAACCGCGGTTTTTATCTCCCCATAAGGCTCCGGTGCGCCTGCTTGAGCTTATCGGGGATTTGTATTCCCTGCGGGCACTTTGACATGCATATGCCGCACTCAGTACAACGGTCGGCTCCTTTTTTCTCGGGTACAAGGTTGTCCCTGTACATTTCTTTGTCCACCCAGTGAGATTTCATAAGGTTTAAGCTGTTATACATCCTGAATATTTCGGGTATAGCTACATTGCTCGGGCACGGCATGCAGTATTCGCAGCCCGTGCAGTTAACAGTGTTCTTCGATTCATATACGGCTTTTATTTTCTTAATCAACTCAAGGTCGGACTCCGACATTGCGTTGTACTGCGCTTTATTGAATATTTCTATGTTTTGTTTCAACTGCTCTATTGTTTTTGTACCGCTTAATATGACGGTTACTTCGGGCATGCTGTAAAGCCAGCGGAAGCACCATTCGACGAGCGGGCGGCGTTCATCGTATTCGTTTATCAGCTTATTTACTTCGTCAGGGACAGTGTTTAGAAGATGCCCTCCGCGCAGCGGCTCCATGATAACAACCGCCATATCCTTATCGTGGGCGTATTTTAAACCTTCAATACCGGCCTGGTAATAATCGTCAAGTATATTTAGCTGTATCAGTGTCATTTCCCAATCGAAGCTGTCGACAATTTCTTTGAAAGAATCCAGTGTGCCGTGGAATGAAAAGCCCTTATGCTTTATTTTCCCCTTTTGAACCATTTTATCAAGGAACGTGAGGCCATCGTGCCGCTTAACCCTTAGCCAGTTGTCATATCCGAGGTTGTGCAGAAGATACACGTCAATGCAGTCGACGCCAAGCCTTGAAAGCTGTTCATCGAGATATTTTTCAAAATCGGCATGCTTTCTTATTCTCCACATTGGGCTTTTTGTCGCCAGCACCGCTTTTTCCCTGTAACCGTCCTTTAAAGCCTTGCCGAGAATTACTTCGCTGTTTTCGTAAATATATGCCGTATCGAGATAATTCACGCCGTTGTCAAGTGCGTACCGGACCATTGATACTGCTTCATTCCGGTTTGATGGAAACCTCATGCATCCGAGGCCGAAACGCGATACGGTAAGCCCGGTTTTTCCGTAAGGTACATATTGCATTAAAATACCCCCCAATATATATAGTGTTGTTCGCTATGCGGTAAACTTTTACAAACCTGTTGGATGTAAACATAAACTTGACCTTCACATTATAGCACAAGAAAAAGGAATACAAAATTTAATATTAAAAAAATTATAACGGGTGTTTCATTTCCTTGGGTGACAAAGCACATAACGATAACACGCTCCGGATCCTGTATATTTTTCACACAGAGGTCTCCATATCCCGGGTCGCTCATTAACCCGCTACACAGTTACCTATAAGCAGCAGAGCGCTGGAGCATGTTACCCTGCGTCAACGAAATCACTCGAATCACCCGCTGTGTTTCCAATATTAATGCATAGGCGGATTGTTTTAATAAAATAAGAATTATTTCACAATAGTCCTTCTGGGTTTTAAAGTATTGTGTGATTTTATCATGGTTTTAAGGATAACATTTAATTTAGAAAAGCAACATATAATTATCGGTAATAAAAATTTATTATTATGTGGAGGTACGTTAATATGGCGGAAGGTAAAACGAGGCATATGTTTGCGGGCGGAAATACGGCGGAAGGCTTTTTTAGCTATTATGACCATATACTGCCCCAGGATAAGGCTGAAAGAATAATCATTCTTAAAGGCGGTCCCGGCGTCGGAAAATCGACGTTTATGAAAAAGATAGCGTCGCAGATGCTTAAAGAAGGGTTTGATGTCGAATACATGCATTGTTCAAGCGATCCGGACAGCCTTGACGGTGTTGTGTTCCCCCGGAAGAACACTGCGCTTGTCGATGGAACGGCTCCACATATTGTTGATCCAAAAAATCCCGGAGCGGTCGACGAAATAATTAATCTCGGCGAGTTCTGGGATAATGACGGCTTTGACAGGAACAGAGATAATATTCTAAATATAAACCGGAAAATAGGGATTACATTTCAGAGGGCATACAGGTATATAAGCGCGGTATACGCGATTTACAAGGATAATGAAGCGCTTTACGGCATGGCTGTGCGAAGCGGAAAAGCAAATGTCGTAATCTCGCAGGTTATATCCGATATTTTCGAAGGGATTGATGTTTCGGAAGTTATAGGCAGACAGCGCCGGCTTTTTGCTTCGGCGATTACGCCTAAAGGTTTTGTGAGCCACCTTTCGTCACTGATTACCACCGGTAGGATAATTAAATTGAAAGGTGAACCGGGAACGAGAACGGAACGGCTTCTTGAACGGGTAATTGCTGCGGCGTCGGAGCGGGGAATAGATACCGAAACCTATTACTGCGCTTTAAACCCCCATAAAGTGGAACATGTTGTTATTCCTGAACTTGATATTTCTATAACTACAGTTAACCCGTCGCATATTGATGAAGATATCAAAGGAGACGAGATAAATTTTAATGATTTTGTTGACGAATCGGTACTTGAACCATACCGCGACGATATCGAATTTAACCGGGAAGAGTATGGTCGGCTTCTTGAAAAAGCGGTGCAGGTGCTTAAACAGGCAAAAAAATACCATGATGATCTTGAAAACTATTATATCCCGAACATGAATTTCGACAGCGTTCAGAAATGCCAGGAAGCCGTGCTTGACAGTCTGCTCAGGTCTTGAACATTATCCGTACGGGTCCTGCTTCACAACAAAATAAAATTAATATGAACTTTTTCAGGTAGTGTGGTAAAATATTGATAAAATTAGTTAACCGGAAGGTTTGGTGAACGATATGCCGAAATACGGGTTTGTTCGTGTTGCAGCCGCTGTTCCCGAAATGAAGGTTGCGGATTGCGTTTTTAATACCGCGAAAATACTTGAGCTTATGGCGGAAGCTGCAAATAAACAGTGCTATATTACCGTATTTCCGGAGCTTTGCATAACCGGTTACACATGCGGTGATTTATTCCGGCAGTCGGTTTTACTGGATTCTGCTCTTGATTCGTTGCATGAATTAACTGAAGCTTCACGCAAGTGGGATAATGTATTTATTGTCGGTTTGCCTTTATTAATAAAAAACCGTCTTTATAACTGTGCAGCGGTAATTCAAAAAGGTCAAATAAAGGGAATTGTCCCGAAATCCTGCATTCCCAACAACAATGAGTTTTACGAGAAACGGTGGTTCAGGGAAGGCGGAGATTTGGACACTGATTGTGTTAGTATTTTCGGTGAGAACATACCCTGCGGCGTGGATTTGATTTTTCATGACGCCGAATATCCACAGTTATGTTTTGCCGTTGAAATATGCGAGGATATGTGGATACCTGTTCCACCGTCAAGCAAAAAGGCTTTGGACGGTGCATTGATTATATGCAACCTGTCAGCAAGCAACGAACTGGTCGGCAAGCATGAATATCGTGAAATGCTTGTTAAAAGCCAATCAGGCAGGTGTATTGCAGGGTATTTGTATTCATCATCCGGCGTGGGAGAGTCAACAACCGACCTGGTCTTCGGCGGGCACGCGATAATAGCCGAGAATGGAATCGTGCTTGCGCAGAGCGAGCGTTTCCGTATGGAATCACAGCTTGTTGTCTCTGAAATTGATATTCAAAGACTCGTTCATGACAGGATGAATAAATCCACATTTATGCCTTCCGACGCAGATAACCGTGTTGTAACACTTGAACCATGGAAACATGATATTGAAACGCTGAATCGTGAAATTGAAAAACATCCGTTTGTTCCTTCCAATCCCAAAACGTGTGACGAAAGATGCGCGGAGATTTTTAAAATACAGTCGGCGGGTCTTATAAAAAGAATTAAACACACAGGGATAAAAAAGGCGGTAATAGGAATATCGGGGGGGCTTGACTCGACATTGGCATTTCTGGTTACAATGCGGGCATTCGACCAGCTTCAACTGCCAAGGGAAAATATAATAGCGGTAACAATGCCGGGCTTTGGAACAACGGACCAAACCTACCGAAATGCTGTCGAGCTTATTAATATTATTGGTGCCGACTATCGTGAAATCAGCATTAAGGATGCATGTATCAATCATTTGCGTGATATCGGGCACGATCCGTCGGAGCATGACTCAACGTATGAGAACGCACAGGCGAGAGAACGCACCCAGATACTTATGGATCTTGCAAACAAGGAAAACGGCCTTGTAATAGGCACGGGTGATTTGTCAGAACTGGCTCTCGGCTGGTGCACATACAATGGGGATCATATGTCTATGTATTCCGTCAACTACAGCATACCGAAAACGCTGGTAAAACATCTTGTCAGATGGGTTTCAAATAATACGGGGAATAACGATATGGTCGGCATTCTGCGGCGGATTCTGGATATGCCTGTTACGCCGGAGCTTCTTCCCGCAGAAAACGGAGAAATTGTCCAAAAAACCGAAGATATAATAGGCCCATATGAACTGCATGATTTTTTCATATATCATATGATAAGATACGGGGCTGATCCGGATAAAATATTGTTCCTTGCCAAAAGTGCGTTTCATGGTGAATATGATGAGAAACAGATATTAAGCGTGCTCAAGATATTTTATAAACGGTTTTTCTCGCAGCAATTCAAGCGCTCCTGCATGCCCGACGGCCCGAAAGTCGGAACGATAAGCCTGTCACCTCGGGGCGACTGGCGCATGCCCAGCGATGCGAGCGCACAAATCTGGCTTAAATGGGCAGAGAACACCTGAAATATGAATAAAAGGAGACAGGATCGGGCTTATTGCGTATTTGGTATTGGGTTATAATAGTAAACAAAAATGGGAAGAAAAACGTAAAAGGGGATATCTTGCTGAAGATTTCAAGAGCCGTTTCTTGAAACCTTTATCCACAAAAGCCTTATGATTCCCCAGGCCGCGAGTGCATATATCGCCATTGCGATTATCGTGGCCGGTTCAAAAACCGAGCTTGTTACAAGCCCTGTTGACCTTACAGGGTTAAATATGCCCGAAAACGGCATTGTGAGAATGTTTGTAATGGAATAAATGAATACAGTGAACCCGCTAGCAGTATTTGCTCCGAGCAGTTTAAAGATAAAACGAAGCAAAAGCAGTACTTCTATTACCGACAGTATATACCAGATTGTGTTTTTGCTTTTTACGTACCATATCGGTAACTGCGGTTTTACCGCTGTTTCTCCCGGATATATTTTGTTTATCTCAAACTCATTGTATTTGTTTTTATTGCTTGATTCCCGGTGATCCATGCCAGTCTCCTCACTTTTAAAATATTTGTCGAGCGAATTTTTACACATCAAATTTATTATTATCAAAAAATATCTTCGTTATCCGTTAAGCGAAAAAAACACGATTCATAAAGCGAATAGTTTAACATAACGATGTTTAATTATCTGATGCATATAATATCTATTAATAAAACCGGACGGCAGGTCATGGTCTGTTATTTCATTAAAATCGTGCGTTTAAATTAGTAAGCTATTTTTCCTAATTATTAAAAGACTAAAAGAATAAAAAAAGGTTAATACACAAATATCATAAATAAACAAATATAGAGTATTAATTAATAATATGAATTCAGTTTTTGCAATTTATAAAATAAAAAGCTGCAAAAAAAATATTGACTATTATTGTATAATTGTATACAATAGTAAAAACTTATTTTTACCGAAGGAAGCTATCCTGTCAAAAGCCTTGATGTTAATGGATTTCATGCACGCGAATATAAGGTTAATAAAAATATTGCGGAGACACAAAAATGCGAAACGATAAACCGGATGAAGTTGGAACAAGACAGTCGCTTCATGGCAAAATTTTCGAAAAACTCGAAAGCAGTATTCTGGGCGGCGGATACAAGTGCGGCGATATGCTTAAAAATACATATATTTAGTTTAGACTGTGCTGATTCTTAAGAGGGAGGATATATATGAAACATGAATTTACACTTGAAGAGTTGGATCAATATTACGAAAGGTCGGCGGAAAGAATTGACATCGACAGCTACTACAGCCCTGATTTGTTTGCCAAGCACAATGTTAAACGCGGTCTCAGAAATGAAGATGGAACAGGTGTTGTTGTCGGTTTAACGGAGATAGGCGATGTGCATTCATATGTGATTGTCGATGGCAAAAAAATCCCGCAGCATGGGCGGCTTATTTATAGAGGGATAGATGTATACGATCTTGTGGACACATGTTTAGAGGAAAATCGTTTCGGTTTTGAAGAATGCGCGTATTTGCTCCTGTTTGGGGAACTGCCGAACTGGGAACAGCTTAATGAATTTAATGCGGTCCTGGCATATAACAGGTGCCTGCCGGAAGGATTTGTGCGCGATATAATTATGAAGGCGCCAAGCGTAAATATTATGAATAAGCTTGCTTATTCAATCCTTGCCGCTTATTCTTATGATAAAAACCCGGAGGATACAAGCGTAAAAAATCTTTTCAGGCAAAGCATGGAAATAATCTCCCGGTTTCCGCTGATGGCTGCTTACAGCTACCAGGCGAAATCGCATTACCATCTCGGCAACAGCCTATTTATACATAAACCCCAAACCCATCTGAGTACGGCAGAGAATATATTGTACCTAAGCCGGCCTGACTGCGCATATACTCCGCTTGAAGCGACGACTCTGGATACTGCACTGATCCTGCACGCTGAACACGGCGGTGGGAACAATTCTACGTTTACAAGCCATGTTGTGGCTTCAACCGGAACTGACATTTATTCATGCATTGCGGCGGCATTGTGCTCGTTGAAAGGACCGAAACATGGCGGAGCAAATCTGAAGGTTATGGAAATGATGGATGAAATAAAACACAGCGTGAAAAACTGGAGCAGTGAAAGTGAAATTCGCGATTATCTTGCAAAGATAATGAGAAAAGAGGCCTATGACCGTTCAGGGCTGATATACGGTATCGGGCATGCCGTTTATACGCTTTCAGACCCAAGATGTGTACTGCTGAAAAAGAAAGCGAAGAAATTGGCGGCCGAAAAAGGCAGGATGGAAGAATATGAGCTTTATGAAAAAGTTGAACGTCTTGGAATTGAAGTATTCAAAGAAATAAAAAAATCCGATAAAGCCATGTGCGCGAATGTGGATTTTTATTCCGGTTTCGTCTATAATATGCTTAACATTCCGGTTGATTTATATACCCCAATTTTCGCAACCGCGCGGGTGGTTGGTCTTTGTGCGCATATAATAGAAGAAGTTATTAACGGTGGGCGAATTATAAGGCCGGCATACCAGAATGTTAAAGAATTAGCGGAGTATGTTCCGATAGATCAAAGAAAACAATGAAATTTCGATCATCCCAAAAAAACGGGCAGCTATGAATAAACGCTGCCCGGTTTTTTGCGGTTGTTTATATGGAATTAAAACGTGTTTTAAAATTATTGTGCCCTGAATAGTAACGAAAACTCATGGCAAGTGCCGATTAATCGCGGTGTATATTGATTTACCCGTTTTTTATGGTAAAATAGGTTTATTATAGATATAAGTTTTCGGGGTGGGCAGATTGTTTTTAAAATGTATTGAGATACAGGGCTTCAAATCTTTCGCGGATAAAATAAATCTTCATTTCGAAAAGGGCATTACATCAGTTGTTGGCCCTAACGGAAGCGGAAAAAGTAATATTTCAGACGCAGTCAGATGGGTTCTTGGGGAGCAGAGCGCAAAATCTCTGCGCGGCAACAGGATGGAGGATGTCATCTTTGCAGGAACGCAGCACAGGAAGCCTGTCGGATTTGCTTACGTTTCACTGACGCTCGACAATTCGGATAGAGCAATACCTCTGGATTATTCTGATATTACCATATCCCGCAGAGTATATCGTTCAGGAGAGAGTGAATATTATATTAATAAAACGTTGTGCCGGATGAGGGATATCCATGAACTGTTTATGAATACCGGAATAGGCAAAGAAGGGTATTCTATAATCGGACAGGGAAGGATTGACGAAATTTTGAGCACGCGCTCCGAAGACAGGCGCGCTATTTTTGAAGAAGCTGCTGGTATTATGAAATATAAGGCAAGGAAAAAAGAAGCTCTGCATAAACTCGAAAATACAAAGCAAAACCTCCTTAGGATTGACGATATCATTATTGAGTTGGAATCCCAGTTGGAGCCTCTTAAAGATCAGGCGGAAAAAGCCAGGAAATACCTTGCTCTAAGCGGCGAACTGAAAGAATTGGAAGTGTCGCTATACATCGACAGCATAGAAAAGAACCAGGCTAAAATTAAGGATATGGAAGACCTGTTCACAAAAATCCGGCAGGACATTCAGAACGAAAACGATCGCATTGAGAAAAAGAAACAGGAAAACCGTGAAAGAGCCGAGCGGTTGGAAAAGCTGAAGAATGACCTTGAAGTTATCCGTAATGAGTTGTTTGAAATTGACAGGGAAACAGGCCGGTACGAAAACCGCATTCAAATTAACGTAGAAAAGATTAAAAGCCTTGAATCGGGCAATATTGCGGCAGATCAGGATATTGAAGGCACAAAATCCAGGATCGAAGCTATTAACAGGGACATTGAAAAAAGGAACAAAAGGCTTGAAAATCTGGAGCGCGAACATGAAAATTATTCCAACCTGCTTGCCCAGGCGGAGAAAAAGCTTGGCGAAATCATTGCGCGCCTTAATGAAAAAGAACGCGAAATTGAATTAATGAAGCAGGAAGTAATGGATAAGCTTGACGATTTGTCCGAATCGAGGACAAGGCTTAACAGCCTGAAAAATGAGAAAAAGGCTTTGAAAGAAAGGCAGCGTAAAGTAAGCGATGAGATTAGGAAAATAATGCTCGAACGAGATCAGGAAACCCTTCGTCTCGAAGAAGCGATGAATGACTTGCGAAAAGCAAAGGGATTACTCTCAAAGCAGAAAGAAGATTTAAACGAAAAGGAACAAATCTTCGAGCAGGGAAAAACCGAGATCGAGCATATTAGAGAAGAACAGAATAAATTATTGCAGGAACTTCAGAGCGCAAAATCACGCCGGAAAGTCTTAACCGATATGGAAAACAGCCTGGAAGGTTACCAGCACAGTGTAAGAGCGATACTTAAAGCATGCAGCGAAAACGGTGACTTCGGCGGCGGTGTTTACGGCGCGCTGGCCCAATTGATAAGTGTAAAAGAGCATTATGAAACGGCTATTGAGGTTTCGTTAGGCACAGCGCTGCAGAACATTGTAGTTAGGGATGAGTTGACAGCGAAAGCGTTAATCGAGTTCCTGAAGGCTAAAAATATCGGAAGGGCTACATTTCTGCCTGTTTCAGCCGTTAAACCGCGTATACTCGATCAGAATATAATAAATCAGCTTAAGCAGGAAAAAGGTTTTTTAGGTCTTGCGTCGGACATGATTCAATGCAGGAAGACATTCAGGGATATTATTCTTAATCTTCTCGGCAGAACGGTTGTTGTTAACGATATCGACGATGGTATAGCGATATCCAGGAAATATGGATACAGTTTCCGTGTTGTTACATTGGACGGGGAAATATTAAACCCCGGAGGTTCGATAACAGGAGGCAGCAGACCCTCAAAAACGTCAAGCCTTTTAAGCCGGAGCCGCTTAATCAGGGAACTGGAAAAAAGAGTTGAAGCATTGTCAAGACGAAGTAAACAGCTTGAGGCCGATTGTGCCGAAAAGGCGTCGCAACTCGTTGAAATGGAGGAAAATATAAGCCGGCTTCGCAAAAATTACCAGGATCAGGAATTAATTGTTTTAAAACAGGAACAGTTTGTTTCAAGCATAAAAGAGAGTATCGGGAATATGGCTGCAAGGCAGGATATGCTCAAGGTTGAATACAATGAGCTTGAAAAAAACATTAAATCCTTGGAAGAGGATATAAAAGAAGAGGAAAAAAGGCTTTCGTCAATTGAAGAGAGCATAGAACTGCTGAGAAAAACCATTGAAGAAAACCAGTTGAAGAACAAGGAAGAGCAGGCAAGCCGCGACGCGGTTCACATGGATATAAACGATTATAAGGTATCGGTAAATTCGATAATTGAAAGCATAAACTACACAAAAGAAACGATAGAGCGATTGGATGAAGAAAAGAAACTTCTTGCCGAAAACATTCAAAAAAGGCTTGAGGCCCAGGTGAAAAACAATGAAAGAATAGAAGCGTTAAAATCCGAAATTGTCGGCATAAAACAGAAGATCCAGGGATATCAGGAGATGAAAACCGGAAAAAGCCTTAAGTTTGAGGCATTGCAGGATGAGGTTGCCGTCCTTGAAGAAGATGTATCGCAAATGGTGGATACTTTGTCGTCGCACAACGAAACAATACGAGCGCTTCAGGAAGAGTTCGGGAAACTGGAGGTCAGGCAGACAAAATTTCAAACCGAACTTGAGGCCATTCAAAACCGTTTATGGGACGAGTATGAGTTAACCTATCAAACTGCGGGAGAATACAGAAAAGAAATACAAAGCGTCAGGAAGACGCAGGAGAGGATAAATGAGTTGAAAGCGGCAATACGGGAGCTTGGTCCTGTAAACGTATCGGCGATAGATGATTACAGCAAGACAATGGAGCGCTACCGTTTTTTAACTGCCCAGAAAGACGACCTTATAAAATCGGAAGAGAACCTGAACCGTGTTATCCAGGAAATGACGTCGATTATGAAAAAGCAGTTTGTTGAAGAGTTTCAAAAGATCAACTATAATTTTAACGTAGTTTTCAGGGAACTTTTTGATGGAGGCAGGGCAGAGGTAGTTCTTGAAAATCCCGATGATGTTCTTGAAAGCGAGATAGAAATTATAGCACAGCCGCCGGGGAAGAAACTGCAGAACATGCTTCTTCTTTCCGGGGGCGAAAGAGCACTTACAGCTATAGCCTTGCTGTTTGCGATATTAAAAATGCGCCCGGTCCCATTCTGTATTCTTGATGAAATAGAATCAGCTTTGGATGACGCGAACGTTTACAAGTTTGCCGAGTATATCAGAAAATTTACCGATAATACGCAGTTTATTGTTATTACGCACAGAAAAGGGACAATGGAATACTCCGACGCATTGTACGGCGTTACAATGCAGGAATATGGGGTTTCATCCGTTGTTTCGCTGAAACTTGACGATATGAAAAAAGCCGTAACAGGATAGTATCAATAAATAACAGCGCCCGGATTTACTTCTTCGGGGATCAATAAATCCCTTTCGTAATATAGACTGTAGAGCAAAACTAAAAACGGAGGAATAATACTAATGAGTTTTTTTAACAAACTGAAGAATGGTTTGAAAAAAACAAGAGACAATATAACAAAAAGAATAGATAATCTGTTGGTGTCATTCGGAAAGATAGATGAAGAATTGTTTGAGGAACTCGAACAGATACTTATCACATCGGATATTGGTGTTGAAACATCTCTACGAATAATTGAAGAATTAAAAACAAGAGTGAAAAAAGATAAAATTACCGACGCGCTTCAAGTGAAGAATGTTTTAAAAGAAGAACTATTAAATATTGTCGGGGAAGACCAGCCGATAATGAAGCTTGATACAAAACCATCGGTTATTGTAGTGCTTGGGGTTAACGGTGTTGGGAAAACCACTTCTATCGGGAAAATATGTCATTTGCTAAAACAGCAGGGAAAAAGAGTGCTTATGGCCGCCGCGGATACTTTTCGCGCCGCTGCGATAGATCAGCTTGAGATATGGGCTGAAAGAGCGGGAGTTGATATAATTAAGCATACGGAAGGCTCGGATCCGTCCGCGGTCGTATATGATGCCATTGCCGCGGCAAAAGCGCGGGATTTTGATGTTATTGTATGCGATACGGCAGGTAGGCTGCATACGAAGAAAAATCTGATGGAAGAGCTTAAAAAAATATTCAGGATAATAAAGCGTGAACTGCCTGATGCCGATATTGAAACGCTTCTTGTTCTTGACGCGACAACGGGACAAAACGCCGTGTCACAAGCGAAAAGCTTTACGGAAGCGTCGGGCGTAACGGGACTTGTGCTGACAAAGCTTGATGGTACGGCCAAGGGCGGCGTGGTTGTTTCAATAAAATCGGAACTTGGCCTGCCTGTGAAATTTATAGGCGTGGGTGAACAAATAGATGATCTTCAGCCGTTCAATCCCGTCGAATTTGTCGATGCCTTATTCGCATAGAATCAGCCGGTATAAAAAGGCGAGTATTTAAAACCTGCAAATTTATCAATTGCTTTAAAAAGGTGCTTGACAAATAAATCTAAATTTTATAAGATAGTAAAAATTTATCAGTTATGCCTGATGCGGAATGCTGAAAATATCTTAATAAGAAGGAGGAGAAGACAATGGCAATCATATACGAAGAGGTATCAAGAACATTCAGTGAATTTTTACTGCTGCCCAACCTTACAACGAAGGATTGCTCACCGTCCAACATAGACTTGTCTGTACCTCTTGTAAAGTTCCCAAAAGGACAGGAACCTTCGATGAAACTGAACATACCAATCGTATCCGCAATAATGCAATCGGTTTCAAACGACACATTGGCAATCGCGCTTGCAAAGTGCGGGGGCCTGTCGTTTATTTACGGTTCACAGCCAATTGAAAGCCAGGCCGAAATGGTAAGGAAAGTCAAGAAACACAAGTCAGGATTTGTAGTAAGTGATTCAAACGTATCGATACATCACACTCTTAAGGACGTTCTCGAAATAAAAGAAAAAACCGGGCATTCAACGATAGCGGTTACCGAAGACGGAACCGCGACGGGTAAACTATTGGGGATTGTAACCGGACGTGATTACCGCTTAACCAGGGATCCGCTGGATAAAAAGGTAGCGGATTTCATGACACCGCTTAAGGATTTAATTGTAGGGAAGCTTGGAATAACGTTAAGCGAAGCGAACGATATTATTTGGGAATATAAGCTTAACTGCCTGCCTATCGTCGACAGTGACGGCAACCTGCAGTACCTGGTTTTCAGGAAGGATTACGATGATCACAAACAGAACCCCGAACAGCTTCAGGATTCGAAAAAAAGGCTTATGGTAGGCGCGGGGATAAACACGCGCGATTATAAGGAAAGGGTTCCGGCTTTGCTTGAAGCTGAAGCCGATGTTCTTTGCGTCGATTCCTCCGACGGTTATACCGAATACCAGAGAGAAGCTATTCAATATATTAAAAGTAATTACGAGAACGTCAAAGTTGGCGGCGGAAATGTTGTCGACAGGGAAGCGTTTATGTATTTGGTCGAATCCGGAGCCGATTTCGTAAAAGTCGGAATTGGGGGCGGTTCGATTTGTATTACGCGGGAACAAAAGGGAATCGGACGGGGTCAGGCCAGTGCCGTAATAGAAGTTTCGAAAGCCCGCGACGAATATTATAAAAAAACCGGCGTATATATACCGATATGTTCTGACGGCGGTATAGTTCATGATTATCATATAGTGCTCGCGCTGGCGATGGGCGCGGATTTTGTAATGATGGGACGCTATTTTGCAAGGTTTGACGAAAGCCCTAACAAGAAAGTAAAACGAGGCAACAGCTACGTAAAAGAATACTGGGGTGAAGGTTCGAACAGGGCAAGAAACTGGCAGAGATATGATCTCGGAGAAAACACGAACCTGAAATTTGAAGAGGGCGTTGACAGCTATGTGCCTTATGCCGGTAAATTAAAGGATAATCTTGACGTAACGCTTAGTAAAATCCGATCGACGATGTCAAGCTGCGGTGCGAAATCTATAAAGCAGCTCCAGGAAACTGCAAGAATAGTAATTGTTTCGTCCACAAGCATAATAGAAGGCGGGGCCCACGATGTTATTCTAAAAGAAAGTGAATATTAAAAAAGAGGTGCTGCTGCATAGTATCGCATGATATATCCGGCAGCACCTTTTATTTGTTATTTGTTTGCGAGATTCAAAATATTAAGCACATCACTCTTTTTTAAGCGGACAAATTCTCCGATAGTGTATCTGTCTCCGCCCGTTGCCTTATCCGCCATTTCTTCCAGCCTGTCTGACGTTACTCCAAGCTGTTTCAGAGTAACCGGCAGGCCAATAGAGGAAAGGAAGCTTTCAAACCTTGAAATCCCTTCAATTACCGTATCTTCAGGTGAAAAGAAGGATTGATCAACGTTCCATACACGTGCGGCAAATTGACAAAAACGCTCAAGGTCAGTTTTATAAACATATTTCATCCAGGCGGGGAAAACAACTGCAAGCCCGGCGCCGTGAGGAACATCGTAAATAGCGCTTATCTCGTGTTCTATAGCATGGCTGCCCCAATCTCCGGTTCTTCCCGTATTCAACAAATTATTATGGGCGATAGTACCTCCCCACATTATTTCAGCCCATGCGTCATAATTACGGGGTTCTTTCAATACTTTAGGTATATTGTTTATTATGGTTTTCATTACCGCTTCAATCATGCGGTCTGTTAACTCAACATTTTTAGTTTTGGTGAAATATCTTTCCATCAAGTGTGCCATTATATCCGCTGCGCCGCATGCAGCCTGGTATTTCGGCACTGTAAAGGCCAGTTCGGGATTCAATATAGAAAACCTGGGATAAATTATTTCCGAATTAAACCCTATTTTATACCATCCGTCTTCATTGGTGATAACACTGGCTGTACTTGCTTCACTGCCGGCTGCAGGAATCGTTAAGACAGTTCCTACCGGAAGTGCTTTTGTCGGGGTGTGCTTTCCGATAAATATATCCCATACATCGCCGTCGTATAGGGTTCCCATCGCGATGGCTTTTGCCGAATCAATTGAACTTCCGCCGCCAACCGCCAGTACAAAGTCTATATTTTGTTTCCTGCATATTTCAATTCCTTCCCTGACAAGACTTAACCTTGGGTTTGGCTTAACACCTGGAAGCTCAATAATTGATAATCCGGCATCTTTCAACGATTTAACAACCCTGTCGTACAGACCGGTTCTTTTTATGCTTCCTCCGCCATAATGTAACAGAATGTTTTTTCCATAAGCGGAAGCTTCTTTTCCAACTAAATTTTCTGTTCCGCTTCCAAATATTATTTTTGTTGGATTTGAAAAAGTGAAATTATCCATAAATACCCTCCATGTAGATTGTTATTTATAAATTATACCACCTTTTCGCTATGCTTACGCGAAAATGAATATTTCATATTGAATACGATCATACTTATGGAAAGACAATGTACATGGAGGTTTCCTCTTGGAATCAAAGGTGTTTTTTGTTAGCCAGGCTGATGATAAAAAGCCAGATAATGAAAAAGATAATATTAATAAGATAAAAGAAATGGGTACGGTAACCGTACAGGAAAAAGGCAGAAACATACACTGCCTGACTATAATAGGCCAGATTGAAGGGCATCTCGTATTGCCGCCGCAAAATAAGACGACAAAATACGAACATGTTATACCGCAGCTTGTAGCAATAGAAGAGGATCCGAACATCGACGGGCTGCTGCTTGTGCTGAATACCGTTGGTGGCGATGTTGAAGCCGGCCTCGCGATAGCGGAAATGATTTCGAGCATGTCAAAACCGACAGTATCATTGATATTGGGAGGAGGGCACAGTATAGGAGTACCTATGGCGGTATCCACAAGGTATTCGTTTATAGCGCCGTCCGCGACAATGACCATTCATCCCCTTAGGTTAAGCGGCATGGTTATCGGAGTTCCGCAAACTTATGAATATTTCGACAGAATGCAGGAGAGAGTTGTTGACTTTGTTTCAAAAAATTCAAATATTTCAAAGGAAAACTTCAGAAATTTAATGCTGAAGACAGGTGAGCTCGCTAACGATGTAGGGACTATCCTGTTCGGGCAGGAAGCCGTAGATCATGGAATAATCAATGAGGTCGGAGGTCTTTCAAGTGCGCTCAAAAAACTTGATTCTTTTATTAAAGAATCAAAGACGCAGACGGAAGGAAGTGAAAATGCGTGATTTATTCGGTTATTCCATACGAACGGATATTTTATGACAACCAAAATGAAATGTCTTTTATTGAAGTTACACTGCACGGTGAACGTGTTGTGCTTATAAAAAACAAAGATAATACGTATACGATTGACAAGCTTATTTCGACAAACCCTAAAGCTTACCTCAAACCCGAGCTTATGCCCGGAACGCTTCTTATGAATGTTACAATAAAAAATGACAATATATTCGGATGAGACTTTAGGCTATAGCAGCGGCAGTTACCGTTTATTTAATACCCTGCTGTCGGGAGGCAGGATTGCCGCAATGGGAAGAAAAATACATAAAAAAAAAGATTGATAAAAATTTAACATAAACTATTGACTTTTTGATTAGGAAGAATATAATAAAAGATAATATTATATCCAGCAAACCTAATACAGCCGGATGAAGGTTGAGGGAGAGTGCCGAAGGCACACCGAAGGAGTAAACCTCTCAGGTTACAAGACTTCAATCGGACGGGCCTCTGGAGAGACCATGAAATGGCGCCGAAGGGGCAAACCCGTGCTGAAAGGCAGGGTGTATCTCTCAGGCAAAAGGACAGAGACAGTTTATTTATAATTATAGCGGAAAACCGCTATAGTTATATGCTGTTTCATAGTGAAAATCAGAGGTCAAACGAAAGGGTTTGACTTTATTTATTGGAGGGATAAATGTGGCAAAAATAATCGTAACGGACAAAATGGCACCCGAGGGTATTGATTACTTGAAAAGCAAAGGGCATGAAGTGGATACTCCGTTTGGGATACCGCATGAGGAACTGCTTGAGGTAATTGAAAAATATGACGCTATTATTGTAAGAAGCGCGACGAAAGTAAGAAAAGATGTTATCGAACGGGGAAAAAACCTTAAAGCGGTCGGAAGAGCGGGAAATGGCGTAGACAATATTGATGTGGAAGAATGTACAAGACGAGGGATAGCCGTTGTAAATACCCCTGAAGGCAACATAATGGCCGCCGCTGAAATGGGAGTCGCGTTGGCATTTTCAATATTCAGAAATATCCCTCAGGCTCATTATGCCGCGAAAAATAAGGATTTCAGAAGAAATAAGTTTGTCGGCGAAGAACTTGATGGCAAGGTTGCCGGGGTAATAGGAGTCGGAAAAATCGGTTCCATTGTGGCAAGAAAGCTTAAGGGAATAGGCATGAAGGTTGTAGGATATGATCCTTACGCTTCCGACGACAGGTTTGTTAAATTAGGCATATCCAGGTGCGAGACCCTTGAGGACCTCCTTAAAATTTCTGATTTGGTTACGCTTCACATTCCAAAAAGCCCTCAAACTATGGGGTTAATTGGAGAAAAAGAGCTTAAGATGTGCAAAAAGGGTGTGCGCATAGTAAACGTAGCGCGCGGCGGCATGATTGATGAAAAAGCGTTGTATAACGCGCTCGTAGAAGGGCATGTCGCGGCAGCGGCTCTGGATGTTCAGGAAAAAGAACCTGATTTTACCAAAAAACCTGAAGAGCAGGATTACTGGAATCCGCTTCTTGATCTGGATAATGTCGTATTTACGCCGCATCTGGGCGCATCGACAAAAGAGGCGAGCTATAACGTAAGTATAGGTGTTGCTGAGCTTATAGACAAGGTTCTGAACAATGAGTTTGTTGCAGCGGTTAATATGCCTCCTATATCCGGAGATGTTGAGGAACTCAAGCCATACCTTGAGCTGGCCGAAAAGCTTGGAAGCATTTACTACCAGGCTGAAAATAACAGGGTTATAAAGATTGAGGTTATATACAGCGGTGACGTTGCGCAAATAGATACCAAATCAATAACATTATCCGCACTGAAAGGTTTCCTGAAGAGCATGGGTGACAGTGAAGTCAACTATATTAATGCCGAGCTTAAGCTCAAAGAACTTGGCGTGCAGCTTACGGAGAGCAAAAGCACTACCCTTGATAAATACACAAATTTAATTACGGTTAAATTTGTAACACGGGAAAAGGAACTGTCGGTATCAGGAACAGTATTTGCAAAGGATATGATACACATAGTCGATTTCTTCGGATATAAGCTTGACTTTGAACCCACACCGCATGTTATCGCAATTCAGAACATGGATGTCCCCGGAATAATAGGGAAAGTCGGAACACTGCTTGGCTCAAACAACATAAATATCGCTGCGATGCAGTGGAGCCGCAACAGGAGGGGCGATAAGGCGGTTTCATTTGTAAGCGTTGATGTAGCGGTTCCCGATGATATAATTAAACAGTTGCTGAATACGGAAGGAATTCTCAGGGTTTCGATGCTGAATTTCTAAATTCCTGTCGCCCGTTGTGCCAAAAGCACCCGAACCATCCGCTATTTATACGACACTATTTCCGCGGGTCATGG
Source organism: Clostridiales bacterium DTU069 (assembly GCA_001512485.1). GTDB lineage: Bacteria > Bacillota > Clostridia > DSM-8532 > DSM-8532 > DTU069. The sequence continues at coordinate 35,273 of LFRV01000110.1, forward strand.
TTCGGGTGTTTCGTTTCTCTTTATTATTCTCCGTCGTCACCGAAAACACCCGGACCACCCGTTGTCTTTTCGACATAATTACCGCGGGTCCTGTCTCGGGTGTTTCGTTTCCTAGGTCGGCAAAGCACATACCAACAACACGCTTTAGATCCTGTTCATTTTTCTGTTGAGAGGTCTCCATATCCCGGGTCGCTCATTTACCCGCTCCGCATTTACCTGTGGGCAGCACAGAGCGTTGAAGCATGCCGCCCGTCGTCACCGAAAACACCCGAGCCACCCGCTACGTTACCGCTTGTTCTGAAAAACTATTGTACAATAGTTCAATTAGTTGTGTATGAACACTATTTCCGCGGGTCCTGGTTCGGTTGGTTCATTTCCTGGGGCGAAAAAGCACATACTGACAGCACATTGGCAATAGTTAATGATGTCACGTCTTAAAGATGTCATGTCTGAATCTTTAGTCTGTTCAACGGTTTGAATTTGTGATAATATACTGAATGAATGTGGGACGGAGGATAAGAATGCCTGTTAAACTAGCTTGCATTTCCCTGGGATGCCCTAAAAATTTGATCGACAGTGAAATAATGCTGGGCATGCTAAACCAGGGTATGTTTGAAATTACAACAGATATAGAAAACGCTGATATTATTATTGTAAACACATGCGCGTTTATAGACGAAGCGAAGGAAGAAGCCGTTGATACGATACTTGAAGCCGCAGAATTTAAAAAATACGGAAAACTGAAAGTATTGGCCGTTACGGGGTGTCTGGCACAGCGTTATCGTGATGAAATTATCTCCGAAATACCTGAAGTAGATCTCGTTCTGGGCACGGGGAACATTGCCGAAATACGCAAAGTAATAGAACAATGCTTTAACGAAAAACCTGGAGACAGGGTTTTTACAGACGAGCCGAAGGATATCGGGTATCTAAACAGTACTCGTATGCTTTCAGGCAGCGGCCCTTCCCAATATCTGAAGATCGCGGAAGGATGCAGCAACCACTGCACTTATTGTGTTATACCGCGTTTGAGAGGAGCTTTCAGGAGCCGGACGTTCGAAAGCATTGTGAAGGAAGCCGAATACCTTGCCTGCAGCGGTGCTAAGGAACTTGTCCTTGTTGCCCAGGATGTAAGCCGTTACGGCGAGGATTTATACGGGGAAAGCAAGATCGTCGACCTTGTGCGCATGCTTTCCGATATAGACGGCGTGAAATGGATCAGGCTTCTATACTGTTATCCTGAAAGAATAACCGGCAGGTTGATAGAAGAATTTAATAGAAATCCGAAACTGTTAAAATACCTCGATATCCCGATCCAGCACGCATCGGATAAAATATTGAAACTGATGGGAAGGAAATGCAGGGAAAAAGATCTGGCTAATCTTTTGACCAGGTTAAGAAAAGAAGTGCCTGATATAATATTAGGAACATCATTGATCACTGGTTTTCCGGGAGAAACCGAAGAAGATTTTGAGGTTCTCGTAGATTTTATTAAAAAATACCAATTTGACAGGCTCGGCGTTTTTGCGTATTCGCGTGAGGAAGGCACCCCGGCATATTCTATGAAAAGTCAGATTGATGAAGCAGTAAAACTGCAAAGACGCGACAGGATACTTGCGGTTCAACAGGATATAGCGGAAACAAGGATGAAATATAGAATAGGGAAAGTTTATGAAGTTCTTGCCGAAGGTGTGGCCGACGACGGCATTTTCTACTATGGAAGGTCGTATGCCGAGGCTCCCGAAATTGATCCCGTTGTTTATTTTACTTCTCCCGATCCTGTTGAAACGGGGGAACTTGTGAATGTAAAAATTGTTTCCGTCGACGGAACGGATCTTATCGGTCACAGGCTTGAAGCATAAAAAAGGCTTTATGCCGCGGTTTTGCCGAAAGCGCTGAAAGGTGGTTAAAATGAATTTACCGAATAAGCTTACATTTTTACGAATACTGCTGATTCCTGTTTTTCTGGCGCTTGTCCTGCCTGTTGGAAATAATTCATTGCTTGTTCCGGTTTCTCCTGAAACCGGCAGAATTATCGCGGCATTTGTTTTTGTGGCTGCTGCTCTTACCGATATGTTTGATGGAGCCATTGCAAGGAAAAAAGGATGCGTTACCGTATTGGGAAAATTCCTTGATCCGATTGCCGACAAACTGCTTGTTGTTTCGGCTCTTATTGCCTTCATTCAATTGGGCGAAGTTTCGGCATTGGCCGTTATCATCATTATTACAAGGGAATTTATTGTCCAGGGCATACGCATACTTGCGGCCAAGGACGCGGTTGTTATCCCTGCAGGATTTCTCGGTAAAGTAAAAACATTTACGCAGATGGTCGCAATTGTACTTATCCTAATAAAAAATTATCCATTCTCGCTTTTCACATCACTGTCGATAGGGCAATACCTGCTGTGGGTTTCGGTTATATTAACGGTCATATCCGGCTATCAATATGTTAAAGAAAACATCACGAGAATTAAAGAATAATTGTTTCATTGCCCAACAGTTCTTTATGTTCAAATATTGCCTGGGAATTTTTTCAGTTTTTCGAAATCGAATATTGCATTACTGAAATAAATAGTTTATACTATTTATTAACAGGATATATTATCAGGTAATAATTATTAGTCAGATGCTGATGATACACCGGTTTCGGTGAGGGAAAGCCTTAAAAACAGGCGATATCTTACCGGACGGCAAACATTATTTATACTTTAGAAAGCAGGGTGTGATAATTGAACAAAAGTTCACAGGCAAAAAAGGAAAGACAGACCAAACTTCTTAACAAATTAAAAGAAGATCCGTTCATGACAGACGAGGATATTGCCGAGTATCTTGACGTAAGCATACCTACGATACGTCTTGACAGGCTGGAGCTTGGAATCCCGGAATTAAGAAAAAGGATCCGCGATGTCGCGGCGCAGAACCATAAAAAAGTAAGAGCACTTCATGCCGATGAGATTATTGGAGAAATTGTTGAAATACAATTAGGTAAAAGCGGCATCTCAATTCTTGATACAACCGAACAGATGGTTTTTGAACACTCCAAAATTGTAAGGGGACATTTCATATACTCTTTCGCGGAGTCTTTAGCGATTGCGGTTATAGACGCTGAAGTTGCTCTTGTCGGCATTGCAAATATTAAGTACAAAGTTCCGGTATATGCAGGTTCCAGGCTTGTCGCAAAGGCAACTGTCCGTCATGCCAGGCAGAGAAACTACATTGTCTGGGTAATGATATACCATAAACAGCAGGAAGTTTTCAGGGGAAAGTTTATTCTTGTAGCAATTGGCAACAATGAAGATAAACAGCAAAGCGATAAACCCGAATAGAAATACTTTTTAATGTGATGGCATATCATTGTCCGGAAAGGCTGAGTGGATAAGTTGAGAGTTATCGTGGATGCTATGGGAGGAGACTACGCTCCCGAAGAGATTGTAAAAGGCTGTATTGAAGCAGTAAATTTAAAAACTGGTTTTGATATAGAATTAATCGGGATTGAAGATGAAATACGTAAGGTACTGAAGAGGCAGGATTACCCAAATGACCGGATCTTCGTTACCCATGCACCGCAGGTTATTACGAACAAAGACAAACCTACCGAGGCGATAAAGCATAAGAAAGATTCTTCGATGGTAATTGGGCTTAAGAAAATAAAGGAAAACAAAGGCCATGTATTTATTTCAGCGGGAAGCACCGGAGCGCTACTTGCGGGAACCCTTCTGATTGCCGGAAGAATACCCGGTATAGTAAGGCCCGCTTTGGCGCCTGTAGTACCTTCATTAAGCGGCGGGGCGATGATTATTGACGCGGGAATGAATACGAATTGCAGACCCATCAATTATGTCCAGTTCGCCGTAATGGGTTCAATATACATGCAGCAGATGTACAATATAAAAAATCCGCGTGTCGGCCTTGTTAATGTAGGGGCTGAAGAAGAGAAAGGAAACAAAGTTCTTAAAGAAGCCTTCTCTTTGCTGAACAAGTGCGATATAAATTTTGTCGGCAACATAGAAGGCCATGATATTGCGGAAGGTGTTGTCGACGTAGCGGTTTGCGACGGTTTCACAGGAAATGCGATGCTTAAGATGATGGAAGGGACGGGGAAATATCTTTTTCATCATATTAAACGTATATATAACAGCAATCTTTTTTCAAAATTATCGGCTTTACTTGTTAGGGCGCATTTGAAGAAGCTAAAAGACAGTGTTGATCCGGAAATAGCAGGCGGAACTCCGATTCTCGGGGTCAGCGGTCTTGTATACAAGTGCCACGGCAACAGCAGATCAAACGCCATAAGAAATACAATATTAAATGCGTGTAATCTGACTAAGAGTGTTTTTATCGGCAAAATCCAGGAGAAATTTTCTGCGATGGAGGTTAAAATTGATGCATGATTTAAGTGTTGGCATTCTTGGCACAGGTATGTTTCTTCCGCCGGATTTATTGACAAACCACGATCTTGAGAAAATGGTGGATACATCGGACGAATGGATTGTAAGAAGGACAGGAATGAAGCAAAGACATATATTAAAAGAAGGAATCCCGTCTTACACAATGGGCGTTGAAGCTGCAAAACTGGCAATTGAAGACGCAGGGCTTACCCCGATGGATATAGATCTTATAATCGTTACAACCGAAGCTCCTGACTTTTTATCGCCGTCGATGGCCTGCCTTATACAAAGGGATATTGGTGCGAAAAATGCGGCGGCATTCGACATGAATGCCGCGTGTACCGGGTTTGTTTACGCCGTGGTGGCGGCGAAGCAGTTTATCAAGACGGGTTATTACCGTTATGTCCTTATTGTATCGAATGAAGGTTTAAGCCGCATAACCGATTACAAAAACAGGAACACCTGTATTCTGTTCGGCGATGCGGCAGGCGCGGTTGTGCTCGGAGAGGTGCCCGGGGAGTATGGAATAAAGGAAAGCATACTGTATTCTTACGGTGACCTTGGGCATAACCTTACAATACCATGTTGTTATATTTCCGAAGAAGACAAGGAAAGAAGGCCAAGCGGAATGTACCGCAGCGTATGGCAGGACGGAAGCGAAGTATTTACTTTTGCTGTTCGCGCTATGACAGACTCAACAAAAAAGGTACTGGAAATGGCGGGTAAAACTCCTCAGGATATTGATATGATTATTCCTCACCAGGCAAATATAAGAATAATCAACGGAGCGGCAAAACGCCTGAAAATAGACGATGATAAGGTAATGGCCATACTTGACAAAACAGGGAACATCTCGTCGGCTTCAATACCTGTTGCAGTTGATATCGCATCACGCGAGGGACGGTTGAAAAACGGTGATTCGCTCGTTATGGTCGCTTTTGGCGGCGGCCTGACATGCGGAGCAATTTATTTCATATGGGGGAAAAATCAGAGGCATTAGGCTGTGATTTTAGCCGGAGGTGTTTTAATGGGTAAAATAGCTTTTGTTTTTCCCGGGCAGGGAGCGCAGTATGCCGGCATGGCGAAGGAGATATGCGAGCAGTATCCAAAAGCGATGGAAATTATAAAAATGGCTTCGGACGCCCTTGAAATTGATATGGAGGAAATGCTCTTCCGGGGTACCGATGAAGAACTTAGAATAACTGAGAATACGCAGCCCGCTATTCTTACGGCAAGTGCCGTATGCCTGCAGCCTGTTATCGAAAGCGGAATTGAAGCCGATTTCACAGCGGGTTTAAGCCTTGGAGAATATACCGCGCATGTTTATTCAGGCACGTTTTCATTCACCGATGCCGTAAAGCTTGTTCGAAAACGAGGGAAGTTCATGCAGGAAGCCGTTCCGCAGGGTGTCGGTTCAATGACCGCGATACTTGGAATGGACAGGGAAGGAATCCTGAGTGTTTGCGCTTTGACGAAAAGCTATGGAATTGTCGAGCCTGTTAATTTCAATTGTCCCGGGCAGATTGTAATAGCCGGCGAAGTAAAAGCGGTTGAAAAGGCAGCCGAAATTGCGCTTGAAAAGGGAGCGAAAAGAGCCGTTCCTCTTTCGGTAAGCGCGCCGTTCCACAGCAGTATGATGGCTCCTGCCGGTGAAAAATTAAAAGCGGAGCTTGAATATATAAACTTAAGAAAAATGAGAATACCCGTGGTAGCCAATGTAAACGGTGAGATTGTGCCGTCGGAGAGCCAGGTTAAGGATACGCTCGTTCACCAGGTTTACAGCCCGGTTTTGTGGGAAGACAGCGTAAAAAACATGGTCGGCAAAGGCACTGATACATTTATCGAAATAGGGCCCGGAAAGGTATTATCGGGTTTTATTAAGAAAATTGACAAAAGCGTTACGGTATTGAATGTTGAAGATATCAGTTCGCTTGACCGGACGCTTAAGGTTTTAAAGGGGTGACAGGCGAATGGATTTTTCGGGAAAAACGGTCGTGGTCACAGGCTCAAGCAGGGGTCTGGGAAAAGCCATCGCCGAAAAATTTGCTTCTCTGAACGCGAATGTAGTTATAAACGGAACCTCCGAAACGGTATTAAAAACGGAATCCGAGTTCCTTGAAAAAGGTTACCGCGTAAAAGCGGTAATAGGCGATGTTAGTATCGACGAAAACGCGAGAAAACTAATTGACACTGCTATCAGTGAATTCGGAGCCGTGGATGTTCTTGTTAATAACGCGGGAATTATCCGCGATAAACTTCTGATAAGGATGACAGAAGAAGATTGGGACAGTGTCCTTGACGCAAACCTGAAAAGCGCTTTCTTATGCACGAAAGCGGCAGCGAAACCAATGATGAAAAAAAGGCACGGAACGATAATTAACATTACATCCGTTGTCGGACATATGGGCAATGCAGGCCAGGCAAATTACGCGTCATCCAAAGCCGGCATGATTGGTTTTACAAAATCGGTTGCGAAGGAGCTTGGGCCATGGGGAATAACCTGTAACGCCGTAGCCCCCGGTTTTATATTGACTGATATGTCGGGCGCATTAAACGATCAAATCAAGGAAAAATATATTGCGATGGTTCCTTTGAAAAGGGCCGGGACTCCCGACGAAGTAGCCGACGCAGTATGCTTCCTTGCATCGGACAGCGCAAAATACATTACCGGGCAGGTAATAAATATTGACGGTGGAATGGTTATGTAATATTATCTTTTATGAAAGCAATACTAAAGCTGATAATATCTTTATGATTCCTGTCTGGAAGGGGGTGAAAGGTGTGGTATTTGAAAAAGTTAAGGAAATAGTTGTGGAGCAGCTTGGAGTCGAAGAGGATGAAGTTACATTGGAAGCCTCTTTCATAGACGATCTGGGAGCTGATTCGCTTGATATCGTTGAACTGATAATGGCTCTTGAAGAAGAATTTGACCTGGAAATACCAGACAAGGAAGCTGAAAAAATTTCAACAGTAGGAGATGCAGTGGAATATATTAAATCACATACCTCCTAGAAAACCGAATAAAAAAAGTCCCATTGCGATGGGGCTTTTTTTATTCAAGAATAATCGGCATACGAAATCCCGGACAAACATTCGAATATGCATCAGTATGCCGAAAAATTTAATGTTTGCTGCGATATGCTTCTTTCAAATAACGCTTCACAAAGATTACCGGCTGGTCTGCTTATATGGAATTGACAGTTGGTGTTCATTTACATATATCACATTAATGTCGGCCTTTCGTAAATGTTTTGGGTCTTTTGAGGAGGTTTTGAACATGAAAAGAAGAGTTGTAATTACAGGTATGGGCGTAATACACTCATTAGGGCAGGATATTGATACTTTTTGGGAATCTATAAAAAACGGAAAAAACGGTATTTCGACCGTGACCAGGATAGACTGCAGTAATTTTCCGACAAAAATAGCTTCGGAAATAGATGAATTCGATCCTGCAAAGTATATGGATAAAAAGGATGCAAAAAGGATGGATCTTTTTTGCCAGTATGCGATGGCCGCAACTCATATGGCAGTACAACAGTCAGGGCTTGATTTCAGCATCGAAGATCCCTTCCGCGTAGGGGTATTGATAGGCTCGGGCATCGGAGGAATAAAAACGCTTGAAGAACAGAAGGAGAATTTGATGGAAAAGGGGCCTTCCCGCGTAAGCCCGTTTTTTATACCGATGATGATTGCGAATATGGCATCCGGGCAGGTTGCGATACGGTACGGCATACGTGGTTTTAACGAATGTGTGTCAACAGCCTGCGCAACGGCGAACCATTCTATCGGGGATGCGTTTCATGTAATTCGCACAGGTATCGCGGATGTAATGATTACGGGAGGTGCGGAAGCGCCTATTACCGAACTGTCGTTCGCCGGTTTCTGCTCGGCTAAGGCTATGAGTACCAACGAAGATCCTGAAACGGCGTGCAGGCCCTTCGATAAAAACAGGGACGGTTTTGTTATGGGTGAAGGCGCTGCTATAGTTGTGCTTGAAGAACTGGAACACGCAAGAAAACGCGGTGCAGCGATAATTGCCGAAGTAGTGGGATATGGATGCACATGCGATGCGTATCATATTACCGCGCCGCATCCTGACGGGATAGGCGGTGTTAAAGCAATGCAGTTTGCTATTGCTGATGCGGGAATCACGCCGGAACAGGTGGATTATATAAACGCCCACGGCACATCAACCCCGCTTAATGATCCGAATGAAACATCGGTTATTAAAAAGGTCTTCGGTGATCACGCGTATAAGCTAGCGGTAAGTTCATCAAAATCAATGACGGGACATTTGCTTGGGGCAGCGGGCGGTATTGAGGCGATTATCACGGCGCTTGCGTTAAAGGACGGGTTCCTGCCGCCGACAATACATCTCGAAACACCTGATGAAGAATGCGATCTGGATTATGTTCCGAACAGGGGCAGAAAACAGGATATTAAATACGCGTTATCGAATGCCTTGGGGTTTGGTGGACATAATGCTGTAATCGCGTTAAAAAAGTTTTAAAAAAGGGGTAATGGGTTTACCCATTACCCTTACAATGATTTTTTGGAGGGATAGTTTTGAAACAGGAAGAAAAAAAAGCGATTGGCATTCTTGAAAAAAACATTAACTATGTTTATAAAGACAAGAAAAAAGCACTCGAGGCAATTACTCACAGTTCATACGCCTATGAGAGGAAGGACAGGAAGCTTAACAGCAATGAAAGGCTTGAATTTTTAGGCGATTCGGTATTAAGCTTCGTTATTACAAAATACCTGTACAAAGAGGTTTCCGATATGCCTGAAGGAGAAATGTCAAAACTTAGGGCTTCAGTTGTATCGGAAGCGTCTTTGTCATGCTGTGCGAAAAAATTAAAAATCGGGGATGCACTGCTTCTTGGCAAGGGTGAGAAAGCTATGGGGGGCAGGGAAAGGGCTTCAATTCTCGCGGATGCGGTTGAAGCAATTATAGGCAGTCTTTTTCTCGACGGCGGGATTGATGCCGCGGAAGCGTTTATCCGAAAACATCTGAATGAAAACTACATCAAAGCGATACAGGGTGAATTGTTCTTTGACTATAAGACCAGGCTCCAGGAAGAGATTCAAAAAAAAGGCCAGTATAGTATACGGTATTCCGTAATTAACGAAAAAGGCCCGGATCATGATAAAATATTTACTGTATCGGTATCGGTAAACGATGAAGTTATGGGAACGGGAAAAGGAAGAACAAAGAAAGAAGCCGAACAAAACGCGGCCGGCGATGCGCTGGACAAACTGGCGCAAAACGGGTTCGGCCAAATAACGGGAGAACACAAATGAAAAGACATATAAACATACCTGTTTTTATTCCTCATAAAGGCTGTCCGAATGATTGCGTATTCTGCAACCAAAAGAAAATAAGCGGGTATGCGGACGCTCCAGGAATTGATGAGATAAAAAGCATTATAGAGTCCCACGTGAGCACAAAAAAGCCTTCGGATTCATATGAGATTGCTTTTTTCGGCGGCAGCTTTACCGGGCTTCCTTTAAGCGATCAGGAGCGGTATCTGAAACTTGCGGAAGGTTACGTGTATGCAGGATTGGTTGATGGAATACGCCTTTCCACGCGCCCGGACTATATTGATGAAAACACGCTATTATTTTTAAAGAAGTTTCCGGTAAAGGTTATAGAACTTGGCATACAAAGCCTTGATAATGAGGTTTTAATGCGAAGCCGTCGCGGTTATACGAAGGACACGGCGTTGAAAGCCTGCAGGATGGTTAAAAATATGGGGTTTTTGCTTGGCGTCCAGGTAATGATAGGGCTGCCGGCGGATACATTGGAAAAGAGCATTGAAACATCAAAAATGCTTATTGCCGAAAAACCCGATATGGTGCGTATCTATCCAACCCTTGTAATTAAAGGTACGGAACTTGCATCAGAGTATGCCGCGGGCAGGTACCGGCCGCTTACCGTTAGTGAAGCGGTATCGTGGTGCGAAAAAATTGTTCCTTTATATGAGAATTCGGGGATAAAAGTTTTACGGATTGGGCTTCAGGGTTCGGATGAAATACGCGAGGGTGGAGAAGTGCTGGCGGGCCCGGTTCATCCCGCATTCGGAGAACTTGTTTATTCGCGCATTTGGCTGAACCGCATCATCAATGAGATTGAACGCGCAAAAGAAACAGTGACGAAAAACGTAATCATTCACGTGCCGCAAAACAGTGTTTCAGCGGTCATCGGGCAAAAACGCGTAAATATTAATATTTTAAAGGAACGTTACGGCTTTTTAGCTGTTAATGTAAAAGGAGATTCAAAAGATAAAAATCTTTTGATTGAATTTTACGATTAAAGAGGACTATTGCTCTTCGTTTTTGTTTCGTATATGCAGGGTGTACCATGAGCTTCCAGGTTTGTTGATGTCTATTGACACAGTGCCGAAGGAAATACGATCATTCGGAAGAGTCGATTCGTCAGAGTAAACATTAAACGAACCTTTCGGGAGAATAAAACGGGCATCTCCGTTGATATCACTGTAAGCGCTGATCCATAAAGGATTATTTGACGTGTCGGCACCGTAAATTACGATTTTCGCGTTGCTCACGGGTTCATTGCTTCCTTCCTCTCTCAGCTTGATTACGAGGGAATGAATGGCCTCGTCGTCCCAGTTCAATATATCCACGGTTTTCTGCACAGCGAATGTCCTGTATTTACCGGTTATAACGGTGCGCAGTTCATTATGGCAAAGACTGAAGACAACTCCGATAATTACAGCGAATAAAACGGCAAGCGTTCCGGAATGCCTGTCGAATGCGTTTATTACGGGCTTTATGCCGAAAGTAATCGCGACAGGTATTGTAACCAGACATACAAAAATGGAACGTATGAATAAAGCGGCAGCAGCTTTTTTGATAAACGGTTTTAATACGCCGGAGATGCCGGGTGCTGCTTTTTCAAACAGGTACGCAAATAATGCGTTCCTTGATATGTACATGAAAAAAGACAAGGAAAATAAAACGGCACAGGATATTATCAAGGTTATGCGGATATAATATGACGGTTTCCCGGATATTAGGATAATAAGAAACGCCGCGGCGGACAAAACGGGTATAAGAAATTTTACAGCCGTATAAGCTGTTTGTATTGTTTGAAGTTTAATGAATATAGAGTTGGAACCGGGCAGAAAATAACCGAGCATAAATGGGTGAATTTTCAGCTTTCCCAGCAGGTCGGTTTCTGTGCCGGGTTCCGCGAAGGTTACGGCAGAGCGTAACGATACCGCGCTTTCCCGTTCCGGTATGATATCGGCAAAAGACATGTCATGAGTTTTAATATGACGAGTTATGCCTTCAATTAGGGATATCGCGTTGTTTCGTACCGATTGGCCTGAAAATGCCGGTTCACCGTTAATTGAAAGCATTTGGGAAATAGTTTCGAAACAATCCCGTATATCATCACCGGTGAATATTTTTTCATAAAATGACGGGTTCAATAACGCGCATATATAGCTTATGTAAAACAAGGCCGTAACAGCAGCAAAACAGGATATCGCGAAAATCAGATATTGTTTTGTTTTCCGAAACCAAATTGCATTTGTCATTACATATCTTCCTGCCGAATATAACGTCTCTTCAAACATTACTTCTAATACTATTGTACACAATAGTTTTAAGAGGTTTTTTTAGTGTCTGATAGTAACATTATATCAGGAAAAGGCATTATTTCTGATATGTAATGTATGGAAAAAGGCCGTCAGATAGAAGTAAAACTTCCTTTTTGGGTATACGCTATCGCTGCGCCGAGCGCGGTCGCATATTCGGCATGGACAGGTACATGGAAGTTAACCGAGTGCAGTTTGGTAAGACCGTTGAAAATATCCTTTGACTGCGGAACGGCTGTAAGGTTACCGGTCAGGACGATGTCTTTCGTACCGTCAATTCTTGCGGCAAATATCGAAAGAACACCTATTGTCTGAAAAACAAGGTTTATAATCGCGAGAGCTATATCGGACTTTGAAGCAAGGTCGCTTATTTTCCCGAAATTGGACGCAGTTGTTTCTGGGGGCAGACCAACTATGAGAGCCTTGGATATATCGGCGATAAAAAGATCAACGTTTGAAAGGCTGCCGCCTTTGGCCATTTCAATAAGATCTTCGAATTTACGAATATTCAGCATAAGATTTGATAGTCCGAGCAGTGTCCCGCCGCCGACTCCCGTTCCACCGAGATGCGTAACCTTATTTTGTTCAGCTTTCACAAAGGCGGTTCCGGTTCCCATGCTGACCACAACCGCGCTTGGAATTCCCGACAGGAAAAGCCCACCCATGCCTATTGAATAAAACTCCTCAACGCGCGCTGTCGGGATTCCGAAAATACGTTCCTTCACTTCCGAAGAGCCGACACCGGTAAGCATTACAAAGTCAATATCATCCAAATTAAGCCGGTTACTGTTCATAAACTTCCCAAAAGCGCCGTAAAGGGAAGATACAGGGTCTGTAGCCCTTACGAGCATAGGACTTATTAATGAATCGTCCTTGAATCCGATAATTTTTGTCGTGCTTCCGCCTATATCAATTCCAATTATAATACCCATTTCCATCAGCTCCGTTAAGATTTATACGGCGTTACAGCCATCCAATATATTCATTTTACCTGCGCATTTTCCTGACGGCAAGAACAACGGGGACGGACAACAAAACCGCGGCCAAAACTTCCAGCGGGGCGTTTGGAAACGCCATAGCGAAAATATATGTGCCGGAAACCTTTCCGGTCAGACCGAGGGCGTCGATAAACCGCTGCGCGTACAGGATGTAAATCATTCCAAGTACGCCGATTGTGTTCGTTGCCGTTCCAAGGATTGACGATACACCTATTGACAATACCTGGCCTTTTTCTTTAAGGGCCTTGTTTAACGCGCTGTACGAATAATGGGCAACTATCCCGATAAGGATTCTCGGCAGAACCGAAACCAACGGGTTAAGAAACGCGAAAGCAATAGGCAGGGGCGTATAAGTCGCGGTATAGAGGCTTGTCAGTCCGAAAATCATACCTATAAATGCGCCTACGACAGGACCTTCGAGTATTGCCCCGATGATCACGGGAATATGCATCAGTGTTATTTGAACCTGCAGCCCGGGGACGAGCATAAAACCAATAGGTGTAAAATTAAGCGCGATGGATAGTGCGGACAGGATTCCGGTAATGGCAATCCTTCTGACACTGAAATGTGATTTTGAAATCTCATGATTCATTTTTAACCCTCCGTTCTCATTCCAAATTGGATATAAGTCGAATCAATTAAAAAACCCTTATGATTATTCCGCGTAAATAAGCTTTGAATTTTTACGGGCAATAACCATATTATATGTGTTTGTCCGGTTTCTTCAGCAGAATACCGGCATTTATTTTTAATATATTATCACAAACATTATCGGCCGCGCAACAAAAACTTTTGACATGCGTTTTGCGTTGTTCACTCTTTTTGTTTTTAAAAGCCTCAAAAATCAGGTATATAACT
>LFRV01000033.1 GCA_001512485.1 Clostridiales bacterium DTU069
GAAGAGGGTTTCGACTTTCTTCCCTTATTTTTTTGTTTTGCCTACGAAAATTTTACTCTAAGCCGCTTTGTGGAGCCTGCTTCGGATATTTCGTTTTCTTGCGACAAAACACATATCAACAACTAGCTCCGGATCCTGTAACTGTTTCCGCTCATCCTGTTTCGCGGGTCGAGGCATTGCTGCCGCATTCCAGCGGGTACGCGGCTTTAATTCGGGTGTTTCGATTAATCATTTCTGGCCAGTTCATATATCGCATATGTTTTTTCGACGATAGCACTCCATTTGTATTTTTCATATATCGTGTTCCAGGCATTTTTTGTTATGTCCGCAGCCAATTCCGGGGTGGTAAGCAGTTCAATAATGCAATCGGCAAGAAGGTCGGAGTGTCCTGTTCGGAATTTCATTCCGTTATAGCGGTTCGTAACGATTTCATTAAAGCCTCCCGCTTCCGAAACTACAACAGGCAGATTCGCTACCATTGCCTCAAGCGCGACTATGCCAAAAGGTTCATAAAGGCTTGGGAAAACCGCAATATCCACGCTTTTATACATCTTATGCAGTTCTTCGTCGTTTATATACCCGGTAAAATGGACCCTTTCGGCCACACCGTTCTCAAAGGCTTTTTTCTCGAGCGTATCGCGTTCCGGCCCGCTTCCCGCGATAACAAACCTTACATCCCTGTATTCTGATAAAATTATCGGAACAGCATCCATTAAAACATGTACCCCTTTTTCATTTACAAGTCTACCAATAAAAAAAACTATTTTCTCGTTATCCGACGCGTATTTTCTGCGAAAATCCATATCTTTCGGAATAAGGTTTAATTTGCCGGGCTCAATGCCGTTCGGTATGACATGAATATTGTCCGGGGATCTTTCAAAAAGAGTCTCTACTTCGTTTTTCATATACATACTGTTCACAATTACATGTTTAACCGCGTGCACCATTTTCTTTTCGACATTATTAATAAACAATTGTATTTCATTATGAATACCCGCATTCCTGCCATATTCCGTAGAATGGATAGTGCATACCTGTTTTATCGGATATATCCTTGACATACATTTTCCGACAAAAGCAACAAGCCAGTCATGCAAATGGATTATATCGAACATTTCGCCGTTTTTTATGATTTCAACGGCTTTTTCAAGCATTGACAGGTTCATTTGCAGCACCCCATTTATGAAATTTATCGGCTTCACATAATAACTGCTTACGCAATATATCTTTTTGTTGCCAGATGAATGAAATTCCTCTTCTCCGTCAATACTTGTTATAACCGTTACGTTATGCCCCTGTTCCGATAATTCCCGGGAAAGATGATAAACAACCCTCGATATCCCCCCAATTATTCTTGGAGGGTATTCCCATGAGAACATGAGGATGTTCATATTGTTCACCTCCGGTATATACTTAAAGCGCAAAAAACTGTATAATCTATATTATGGTTATTTTTATACAAATTGTGAATTGGAATAACAGGTATTAATTGCCATGAAGTATTTTTAAGGTACTATTCACCGCATAAATTACACCCTGTTGGAGGAATAATTTTGCTAACTATACCAAAAGAAGCGAAAGAAATTATAACGCGATTGGAAAGCCGCGGCTTTGAAGCATACCTTGTCGGAGGCTGCGTAAGAGATTTATTAATGGGGCTTAAGGCAAAAGATTTCGATATCTGCACATCCGCGCTTCCGGAAGATGTCTGCGGGCTTTTTGCAAAAACTTTGGAAACCGGTATTAAGCATGGAACCGTTACGGTTATAGAAAACGGCATTCCGTTTGAAGTGAGCACATTCCGTATTGATGTGAATTATACCGACCACAGGCATCCGGATAAAGTGCTTTTTTCCCGCTCGCTTGCCGAAGATTTAAAACGCCGTGATTTCACAATCAACGCTATTTGTTACCATCCTGAAAAAGGGATTATTGATCCTTTTAACGGGATGAAGGATATAGCCGCTAAACTGATACGTACAGTAGGAAACCCGGAAGAAAGGTTCAATGAAGACGCGCTGCGTATGCTTCGTGCTGTACGTTTTAAGGCTTCTTTGGGCTTTGAGCTTGAACCCGCGACAAAAAGCGCAATTACCAGGATGTCAAGCACCATATGTCATATAAGCCGCGAACGTATTTTGCATGAACTTAACGGAATTCTGTCGGGTTCTTCGCCCGAAGCCTTTGAAATTCTGTTTGACACAGGGCTTATCGGTTACATTTTTCCGGTACCGGTTCCTGTAAAAAATACATTAAAGCCGCTTAAAAAGCTTCCGCACAAATTGCCGCTTCGCTGGGCGGCTGCTCTTCGGCTTATGGGTTTTACAGACCCAGCTGACGTGGAAGAAATCTGCGGTTATCTTAAAATGAGCAAAAAACTTAAGAATTACATTCTTAATGCCACGAAAATATTGAACGAGCCTTTGCCCGAAAATAAATACCTGCTGAAAAAAACATTATCGGACGCAGGAATCGCTTTATTTTCGGACAGTCTTAAAATACTTAACGGGACAGGTTACGATATTGACAAAATTAAGGCATTGAAGCTGATGCTTAATGATATTCGTTCTAAGAATGAATATATAGACCGTTCAGATCTCGCAGTAAAAGGCGGGGACTTAATAGGCAAAGGTTTTATCCCGGGAAAACGGCTTGGTGAAATTATTGAGTTGCTTTTCCTATGTGTTTTGCAAATACCCGGGCTTAATCGTAAAGACATATTGATTGAGATTGCCAAAAGCGTTCAGAAAGCCTTTCCCGAATAGTATATTTGCATTGTTTTATCATCATAATTGTTGACTTCTATTACTTTCTTCTTACTTCCATTGCAATGGATAAAATTCTTAAAACACAACGGACAGTAAAGCCGCAAGATTAACATGGCGTTATTTTAATAAAGCAGGCAGTACGGCAAAAAAGCCGCTTCGCCTGCTTTAAGTATTACTATTCCAAACCGGTTCGATATAAGGCTACGCTTTTCCTGCACAGCCCAGAACATTATTAAGCTTATGCAGAACAATCTTCTTTATTTCGCTTCTTGCCGGGCCGAGATATTTTCTCGGATCAAATTCTCCCGGGATTTCCGCAAGAATTTTACGTATTGTAGCTGTCATCGCAAGCCTGAGGTCGGAATCGATATTTATCTTGCATACAGCCATTGAAGCGGCTTTACGGAGCATATCTTCCGGAACGCCTTTGGCTCCGGGCATTTGGCCTCCGTATTTGTTGATTGTTTCAACATATTCCGGTATTACCGATGAAGCGCCATGCAGAACGATAGGGAAGCCGGGCAATCTCCTTTGAATTTCCTCAAGGATATCAAAACGAAGCTTCGCTTCGCCTTTAAACTTATATGCGCCGTGACTGGTTCCAATCGCTATCGCGAGTGAATCAACCCCCGTACGTTCAACAAATTCTTCAACTTCATCAGGATCAGTAAACGCGGCGTCTTCATCCGAAACATTGACCGCGTCCTCTATACCGGCAAGACGCCCAAGTTCTCCTTCTACGACAACTCCGCGGGAGTGCGCATAATCAACGACCTGTTTCGTTAATTTAATATTCTCTTCAAACGGAAGATGGGAACCATCTATCATTACGGAAGTAAAACCGCCGTCTATACAGGATTTACATAGTTCAAACGAATCGCCGTGATCAAGATGCACCGCAATAGGAAGACCTGTTTCTATAATAGCAGCTTCAATGAGCTTTACAAGATACGTATGGTTCGCATACTTTCGCGCACCTGCAGATACCTGAAGTATCAACGGCGCATTTGCCTCTTTTGCTGCTTCGGTAATTCCCTGCACGATTTCCATGTTATTAACATTAAATGCTCCAATCGCATAACCACCCTCATAAGCCTTTTTAAACATTTCTTTTGTTGTAACTAACGGCATTAAATCCACTCCTATCCACTTTGTTAATATTTTATCATGTTTATTTTATCAAAACCGTTAATAAATTCAAGATTAAAATTCCCTATATTCTTTAATAAATAAACAGAAATATATATTTACTTTGCATACAAAGCTGCAAAACAATCGTTTTTATCCTTTAAGCCTGCCTGATAAAAAGTTCTATATAAAATTTTCGCATTTTTCGGTAACCTGTTTTCCATCTTCGTAAATGAGTTTTACATATTCATTTTCGTTAACCTTGAAAAAGAAAATTCCCTGATCCTTAATATTAATCCGGATTCTATTAAATATATCAACCTGGATTATATCTATTAGTATATTAATATATTCCAGAGGGTTATGACTCGTTTTGGGTATAATCAATATTGGAAGTTTTCCGAGAACATCAGGATTCAGCACCGCGACACGAACGCTTCCGGGCTCAAGCAAACTATCCGTAGGATACAGCAAGTCACGTTCAAACATAGGTTTATGCATAAAAAAACCTCCGTAAATTAATTTTATAACTATAATTTTACTTTCCGGATATGGGAAAAAGGAACCATTAATTAACACCGGCAGTACACAACAAGTTTACCATGAATCCATTTCAGGGTAAAGAGTTTTATAAACAAAATAGATTCTGTTAACCCTCACAAGGTATTTTTCGGTTTCAGTATATGGAACGGATTTAATTTCAAAACCACGCCATTCAATGGCGTTATCGGCAACCCACCTCCTGACGGTGCCTTCTCCGGCATTGTACGCCGCCAAAGCCAATTCGTTGTTCCCTTCAAACCTTTCCAGCAAATAAGACAAATACCAGCAGCCATATTTTATATTTACTTCCGGCTTTTTTAAATCATCACAATCATAATCCTCATCACCCAGACTGTCTGCAATCCATCGGCCTGTTTTTTCCGTTATTTGCATCAGGCCGACTGCTCCTTTTGGGGATACCACTTCCGTTCTGAATCCGCTTTCTGTCTTCATCACCGAGTATACCAAAGTTATTTTTAACTGATTATCCGCCGCGTATTTTTTAACAATTTCGAGGTACGGCATAGGAAACAGTTTTTTTAACAGGATAGGAGCGAATAAGGCCGCAATGACAAAAAGCAGAAGTATGCCGCCTATACATGACAATCTAAATCTATTGCGATTCTTTTTTCTCATTTTTCAGTACTTCCCAAACCAATGTCCTTAATTCTTCTATCGTTCCATTGTTATATATTATTTTGTCGGCAAGCGAGATATACATTTGGTCGGACATTTGTGCTTTAATGCGCTGCATTGCCTCCTGTTCAGTATATTTGTTCCTTGCCATAATCCGCATTTTGCGTATTTGTTCATCTGCAATAACCGCCCAAACCGTATCTACAAGATCGAGAAATCCGTGCTGTATCGGAACAACCGCCTCAATAGCGATAAAATCTATGCCTTTGCTTCGTAAAATGTCCAGTTCCCGGCCTATCCTTTCGGCTACAGCCCCATGTGTAAACTCATTTAATTTTTTTAAAAGATCAGTATCGGAAAAGACAATATCCCCAAGCTTTTTTCTGTTTATGTTTCCGTCTTCATCGAGAATACCTTCTCCAAACGTCCGGACAATCTGGTTATACGCTTCCATTCCCGGCATAACGACTTCTCTCGCTATTTTATCCGCCGATATAACCTTTGCTCCATACTCGGATAGTATCTGCGTAACGGTACTTTTTCCGGAACCAATGCCACCTGTGATTCCTATTATCATATGTGGATATACCTCTGTTATTTGTAATTTTAATATTAAACATGTAAAAAAATATATGCCGATTGCAATTCAGAACTGTCAGAAGCCACGTATATTATTTAGCTTCGTACCAGTTATATCCGGTAGAAACGTCAACAACGAGCGGAACTTTCAGCAACGCTGCCTCTTCCATACATTTTTTCACAAGCTCTTTAACCTTGTCAAGCTCATCGACGAAAGTTTCAACCAAAAGCTCATCATGTACCTGCAGTATGAGCCTGGACTTAAGTCCCGATTCTTTAAGCGCTGAATATACCTTAACCATCGCGATTTTAATTATGTCGGCTGCCGTTCCCTGAATAGGCGTATTCAAAGCAATCCTCTTACCGAAAGATCTCTGGTTAAAATTTTTGGAACGCAGTTCAGGAAGCTGCCTCCGCCTGTGAAACAATGTTTCAACATATCCCTGTTCACGTCCTGTTTTAACAATTTGCTCCATATACTTTTTAACGCCGGCGTATTTCTCAAGGTAACCGTCTATATACTTTTTTGCCTCTTTGCGTGGAATCCCCAGATCTCTTGACAAACCGAAATCGCTGATTCCATAAACTATTCCGAAATTTACGGCCTTTGCCCTCCTGCGAAGCTCGGGCGTCACATTTTCAGGCGCCGTCTCAAAAACCAATGAAGCCGTTGCGGTATGGATATCCTCACCATTGACAAACGCTTTTATCAGTTCTTTATCTCCGGTGATATGGGCCAATACACGGAGTTCAATCTGCGAATAGTCCGCGTCAACAAACAACGCGTCTTCGGATGAAGGGATAAAAGCCTTTCGTATCTCCCTTCCCATTTCCAAACGAATCGGGATATTTTGAAGATTAGGTTCGGTGCTGCTTATACGTCCCGTAGCGGTAACGGTCTGGTTGAAACTGGAGTGTATCTTCCCGGTAACAGGGTTAATTACCTTTTTCAAGCCTTCAGCATAAGTACTCTTCAGCTTTACAAGGTGACGGTACTCGATAATGCAAGGTATTATTTCGTTAAAGGGCGATAATTCCGCCAGGACTTCAGCATCTGTCGAATAACCGCTCTTAGTCTTTTTCACTACGGGCAGTTTGAGCTTTTCAAACAATATAACTCCAAGCTGTTTTGGTGAATTTATATTAAACTCTTCTCCCGCGATCATGTAAATAGTTTTTTCAAGCGCGGTAATGCGCTTGCTAAGGGTTTCACCGTATTCATTTAATTTCTCCGCATCTACCTTGAAACCGTGGAATTCCATATCGGCAAGCACATGAACCAGGGGAAGCTCAATATCGCGGAAAAGTTCAAGCTGATTGTTTTCGGACAAAACTTTTTCCTGCATACTCCACAAATCACTGATCGCCTTCGCATTATGCGCGGCACAAAACGCGAGCTGATCACCCTTAAGTTCCGCAAAGCTTTTGTACCCTTTGCCTTTGCCTTGCAGTTCCTCGAGCGACTGAATCGTCCGGTTCAGGTACTTCTGCGCCAGATTTGCAATCGGATAAGCATTTCTAAGGGGATCAATAAGGTATTCGGATATCATAGTGTCAAATACAAGGCCATTCAATTTGACACCATATTTGTGCAGCCAGGTAATAAATTCTTTTATATTATGGCCTATCTTTTGAACTTCAGAATTCTGCCATATATCCTTTAATTCAATTGCAACCGCTTCTTCGTCAAGGCCGTCTCCCGTTTCAATATAATACACGGTATTTTCGTCACAAATGGCAAGGCTTTCCAGATGCGAACTATATGAATCTTCTTTATCAATAAGTTGCAGTACGGCAATTGTTTTAAACTTAACCGGAGACGGAATATATTTTTTTAAGTCTGCGAGAGTTTTAATATATATTATTTTTAAATCAACCGCCTGTTCTTCAGGCGCCTCTTCCTCATCCAAAAGATTCATTCTGGAAATCAGGCTGCCAAATTCGAGTTTACGGAACACCGAGAGAAGCTCTTTTTTATTTAGCTCTTTTCGCTTCAAATCGTTGAGTTCTCCGCAGCATTCCAGATTTCTTATTATCGTGCCGAGTTCCCTGCTTAAAAGAGCCTGCTGCCTGTATTCCAGAAGCGCCGCTTTCAGTTTCGGTTTCTTTATTTCTTCGATGTGTTCATACACACTTTCAAGGGTTTTATACTGTTTTATCAGTTCCAGCGCCGTCTTCTCGCCTACGCTGGGAACTCCGGGAATATCATCGGAAGAGTCTCCCATAAGCCCCTTAACATCAATAAGCTGTTCCGGGAAAATCCCGTACTGTTCAATTATTGCCTGTTTATCATATATTCTCGTTTCGGTTTTCCCTGCGCGCGTTGAAGGAAGCACTACTATCGTTTTATCGCTTATTAACTGGAAAGAATCCCTGTCGCCGGTTAAAACAATAACTTCGCAGCCCTCTTTTTCCCCTTTTAGAGCCAAACTCCCAATTATGTCATCGGCCTCGTATCCTTCGCGTTCAATTGCCGGTATATTCATTGCCGCAAGAACTTCCCTGACAAGCGGAAGCTGAACGGCCAGCTCGTCAGGCATTCCTTTTCTGCGGGCTTTGTATCCTTCGTACATATCATGCCGGATGGTTTTTGCCTTCATATCGAATGCTACCGCGATATAATCGGGCATAAACTCTTCTATATGTTTATTTAAAATGTTTACAAACGCAAAAACGGCATTTGTATACAAGCCTGTTGACGTCGTCAGCATTGAACCTTTCGAAAGAGCATAAAAACCGCGGTTCAATATGCTGTTCCCGTCTATAAGCATCAGTTTCGAGCTCATATTTCCTCCTTAAATTGAACTCCTCCTTAATAAAGGAGGAGCTATACTTATAATACACTATTTTTTCCTTATAGTGAAGTGTTTTTTCAGGCATATACTCACTGCCGAAACACCCGAACCAGGACCCGCGAGAATAATATTCATACACAACTAATTGAACTATTGTACAATAACGTCAACAAGGAACTTCATTTGCAAGAGCTATACAGTTCAGCTCGGGCAAGTCGAAACTCGCAAAAATGCTTTGGAATATTTTTTCAGGAAGCATTTTTGCTCAGACAGTCGACTTGCTTATCCTCGCTCTGACTGTATATCTCTAAGCTGCATTCCGCTATAGTTTCCGTTATTATACAATAGTTCTTCATTTCGCGTCTGAATAAACAGTCCGAATTAATGCGAAAACCCAGCGGGTGGTTCGGGTGCTTTCGGTGACGACGGGCGACATGCTCCAACGCCCTTCTGCTTACAGGCAAATGCGGAGCGGGTTAATGAGCGACCCGGGATATGGAGACCTCTCATGCGAAAATAATCATGATCTGAAGCCTGTCGAATGGTATATGCTTTGTCGCCCTAGGAACCCGAAACACCTGAACCAGGACCCGCGGGAATAATGTTCATACACTGCTACATTGAACTATTGTACAATAACGTCAACAAGGAGCTTCATTTATAGTTTCCGTTATTATACAATAGTTCTTCCAAGAAGCCCGCAAAAATAATGCAATAACCCAGCGTGTGGTTCAGGTGCTTTTGGTGACGCGGGGCGACACGCTATTGTTTTATAATTTCAACACGGATATATTCAACGTCTTCCGCCTTCGGAGCGAATTCAATAAGAACTTCCGAAAAATTCGCCTGCACTTCGGTTAAAAACTCATTCCATGTTTCATCATCAGAGTACAGGAGCTTGACTTCAATTCGATCGCCGCTGACAATTCCGGCATCTACGGCATTCAACGTTTCGTTCAAGCCGGCAGCATTGCTGTATTGCTCCTCCTGGTTAATCTCCGATTCAATTTCAATAATTTTTTCAAGCGCAATCTGCGCGTCATCAGCCGTTATTTTTACAAGCGTATCCTGGCCTTCCTGCTTCAATGCATACGACCCTTCCGCTTCAGAGAATGCAATCATTACGTCATTATTAACCTGCGCTTTTTGTATTTCCATTGCATCAGCAGGAACAACTTCCTGATTCTCCGCACTATCTTCCAGGGCATAATATTCCATTTCGGACCTGTCGTCGTATGCGGCTCCGTCCGAACGCCCGGAAATTTCCGGTATTGCTCTTTTTGTTGACGCTGTCCCACTGGCAGCTCCAAGCCCCCTGTCTTCAATTACACTCTGCGCAGACGACATGTCTGCAGCGGGGGAAGCAGTTTTCCGTCCTGTTCCCATCAAGCCTGCTCTTATCGCAAGGCCGAGGCAGACAACAACAACAAAACCTGCCGCAATCTGGGCAAACAATCTTACTTTACCGGTTCTGATCTTAACACCGGGTTTTGCTGCGGCTTCCTCAAGACGTCTATGCAGGGAGGTTTCAAAACCGTCGGGCAGTTCTTCTTCCAACTCATGCAAGGCCGATATTATCGTTTTTAATACGGACAGTTCTTCCGAGCAGCTTTCACATTCGCTCGAGTGCTCTTCGATCTCTTTAACGTTGTCAACAGACAGCTCACCATCCAAATAGGCCGATAGATTTTCCAAGTATTTATCGCACCTGGTCATGAAATCCCCCCCTTTCTATTCAATTTGACGACATAATCCTTAAAAAGTTCCTCCTGTTCTACAATTATGTGTTTCAACGCATCCCTTGCCCTGTTGATTCTTGATTTGATTGTCCCTTCATTAACGTTTAAAGTACGCGCTATGTCTTTATATGTCAGATCCATTAAATCCCGAAGAATCAATACCTGACGATGTTCAACGGATAGCTTGTCCATTGCCTGCTTTACCATCTCCTTAAGCTGCTTTTTCTCGGCGAGTTCATCCGGTCCGGGATCTTTTACAGGGATCTGAACCGGATTACTGTTTTCATTTCCTGCCGCGCCCTTTTCCAGTGAAACGATAACCGCTCTGTTTCTCTTTCTCAGAAAATCGGTGCATACATTTATTGTGATCCTGTACAGCCAGGTTGAAAAACTCGATTCTCCGCGGAACTTTTTAATCGCAGTAAATGCGCGCACAAGCGCATCCTGAGAAAGCTCCTGCGCATCCTCCGGATCTTTTGTCATTCTTAACGCTATATTGTAAACTTTCTTCTGATGGGCTTTTATCAGAGTTTCAAATGCTACTACGTCTCCTTTGGCAGATAACTCAATCAGGTTTTTTTCTGCAGAATCCAATCCCCTGCCTCCTTAAGCCATGTTCTGTATGATATGCTGTTTACAATATGTCAGTTGACGGAATAAATTGATTACAGCAATCATTGTATAGCCTTTATGATTATTGTATAATAAAAATACTTTGATTGCCATAACTTTATCAGAGTTTAATATTAATAAACAAAGTTACTGTTAAGACATACAGTATTTAGAATAGCTGTTGTACAATAATAGAAACAAGAAATTCCAAGGCAATTTGTTCCGAAAAAAAAGCGGGTGGACAGAAGACTGAAGTTATGTATCATACTTGAATATGCGCTTTTAGTGCCAAAAGGAGTTTGCACGTGGACAGATGACTTAAGTTATGTGTTATACCCGTTATGTAATCAGGGAAAAATTTAAAAAGTTTTAGCTTTTATCTTAGGAGCCTGAAAATATATGAAAAGAATTATAAACTTTATCCTCTGCCGCATTGCTGTTATCGCTGCCAAAGCGATGATTTTTCTGTTGCGTGTCGCAGGTTCGGGAGGTACATCTTTTCCCGGAAAACTGGCAATAAAAATATATCCGGGTATCCTCAGCGAATTGTCACGCAAATACAGGATATTCATGATCACCGGAACTAACGGTAAAACAACCACATCCAGAATTATCGCCGAAATATTGAAAGAGAACGGAATATCGTACGTTGCCAATAAATCCGGTGCGAACCTTATCAGCGGTATAGCCACCTGTCTTATATCAGACATTAAAATAAACATGACGCCAGGATCGCATACGGCACTGCTGGAAGTTGACGAAGCCGCTTTCAGGGTTGCGACCGAAACCGTTAAACCTGCTGCCGTCGTAGTAACAAATTTCTTCAGAGACCAGCTCGATCGTTACGGTGAACTGTACGATACATTGAAAACGGTCCGGAAAGGAATATCCCATATTCCTGACGCGACTCTCATTTTAAATGTCGATGATTCGCTGTGCGCATCCTTAGGCAATAATGTGTCCAATCCCGTTATTTATTACGGGTTCGATGAACAGGCGGTATCTTCTGTCCAGGAGCAGGACCCGGCTTTAAACCATGATGCATCCTTCTGTTTATTTTGCAAAACAAAGTATCAATACAAATCGCGTTTTTACGGCCATCTCGGTCATTTTGCATGCCCGGGCTGCGGTTACGGCCGTCCTGAAGCATTAGTCAGCGTTGAAAAGGTAACGGTTTTGTCCGGTGATTTCTCCGCGGTTATTTTTAATACTCCTTCTGGGAAATTCTCCGCGCAGATAAATCTACCCGGATTATACAACATATACAATGCGCTCGCGGCAACCGCATTTGCTGAAACCCTCGGGTTTTCACACGAGAAAACAGTTTACGCCCTTTCTGCCTTTGAAAGCGGTTTTGGCCGAATGGAATCGATATCGCTCGAGGACAGAACGATACAAGTCATTCTGATAAAAAACCCTGTCGGGTTCAGCCAGGTAATTAACTTCCTTTTAACAGTTGAAAATGCGGCTGTTATATCGTTTATTATAAATGACAACCTGGCTGACGGTACCGATATTTCATGGCTTTGGGACGCTGAACTTGAAGTGCTTGCGGATATACAGGATCGCGTTTCGGCCTTTTTTGTTTCGGGAACACGAGCCGATGATATGGCCGTAAGGCTGAAATACGCGGGAATATATTCGAACCGCATAACAATTGAAAATGATAAAGGCGCGATGCTTGATGCCGCGTTAAATTTGCTAAGGCCCGGCGAAACGCTGTATATTCTCCCGACATATACAGCGATGCTTGATATCAGAAAAACACTTGAAAAGAGATATAAACTGAAATATTTCTGGCAGTAAAATACCTGAAAGGATGTTTGCATGTACCAGTTATCAATATGCCATTTATATCCCGATCTTTTAAACCTTTACGGTGATTACGGAAATATTCAGGCTCTGAAAAAGCGGATGCAGTGGCGCGGCATTGAGGCCGCAGTCAGCCAGGTTTCGCTCGGAGACAGGTTTTCCCCTTCCGATTACGACATCGTTTTTATCGGCGGCGGACAGGACTATGAACAAAGCATCCTGTACGCGGATTTAATTGAATACAAAAAAGAAGGAATAACCGAAGCGGTTGAAAATGGTGTGGTTTTCCTATGCATCTGCGGCGGATTTCAACTGATGGGGCTTTATTACAAAACACCGGAAGGTGAAGAAATTCCCTGTCTTGGCATTATGGATCACTGGACGATAGGAAATGAGAAACGCCTGGTAGGGAACCTCATTTTTTCAATAGAAGGGCTTAATCAGGAGCCAAACGGGTATATAGTCGGTTTTGAAAACCATTCGGGAAAAACATACCTTGGCGAACGAGGAAAACCCCTGGGGAAAGTGATATACGGTTTTGGCAATAACGGCGAAGACGGTTTTGAAGGGGCAAGATATAAAAACGTCTTCTGTTCGTACTCGCACGGCAGTCTGCTTCCAAAGAACCCCGCCCTTGCCGATGAATTGATTACGCTCGCTCTAAAACGCAAGTACAGCGATTTCGTTTCCCTTCAGCCGCTGGATGATCATCTTGAAGCGAATGCGCGCAAAAGCATTATTTCGAGGTATATACGTAAATAAGGCCGGGCATTAAGCCCGGCCTGATAAATCAGAATTTCAGGTTCTTTATCCTCTCGATTGCTTTTTCCGTATTTTCGCGACTTCCAAACGCGGTCAGCCTTAAATATCCCTGCCCGCTTGGTCCGAATCCGACGCCGGGCGTACCAACTACAAATGCCTCTTTCAAAAGTTTGTCAAAAAACTGCCATGAATCATATCCGGCCGGGGTTTTTAACCATATATAAGGAGCGTTAATCCCGCCGTAAACGGAAAGCCCTAGACTCTCAATACCGCTTCGGATAATCTTCGCGTTTTCCATATAATAGCTTATCACTTCACGTATCTGTTTCTGCCCTTCTTCGGAATAAACGGCTTCGGCTCCCCTTTGAACTATATACGGAGTCCCGTTGAATTTCGTGGTCTGCCTTCGATTCCACAGCTTGTTCAAGGAGACAGCCTCGCCTTTTTGCGTGTAAGCGACAACACTCTTAGGCACTACCGTATAAGCGCAGCGTGTACCTGTAAATGCGGCGATTTTAGAAAAGCTTCTGAACTCGACCGCGACGTCTTTCGCTCCCTCTACTTCATAAATACTGTGAGGGATGTCTTTTTCGGTTACATATGCCTCATATGCCGCGTCGAAAAGAATAACGGCTTTATTCTCACGCGCGTAATCAACCCATACCTTCAGCTGTTCTTTTGTCAGAACCGTTCCGGTCGGGTTATTCGGATAGCACAGGTAAATAATATCAACCTTTTTATCGGGCAAAGCGGGAACAAAGCCGTTATCGGCGGTACACGGCAGGTATACGAGATTTGTCCATTTCCCCGTGCTACTGTCATAATCGCCCAGTCTTCCCGCCATTGCGTTGCTGTCAACATAAACAGGATATACCGGATCCGTTACCGCAACAGTATTGTCCTGCCCGAAGATTTCCTGAAAATTCGCGGTATCGCTTTTAGCCCCATCGCTTATGAATACTTCGTCTCTTGACAATTCAATTCCGCGGCTGTTATAGTCATGCCTGATTATTTTTTCGGCAAGAAAATCATAGCCCTGTTCAGGACCGTAACCTCTGAAAGTTTTTTCATTGCCCATTTCATCCGCTGCCTTACGGATGGCTTCTACAACAGACAGAACGAGCGGTTTTGTGACATCACCGATACCAAGGGATATAACATCCGCGTGCGGGTTTTCGCTTTTAAACACAGCCACTCTCTTCGCAATTTCAGCGAACAGATAGCTTCCGGGAAGTTTTAAATAGTTTTCATTCAATCGTGCCATATCTATTCTCCTCTTCTATAAAACTATTTATTCCAAAGCCTTTCAGACGATAGGCTAAATATACAGTTCGCCTGTGAATACCAAGGTTGCCGGACCTGTCATGTACACACGGTTATTGCTTTCGTTCCATTCAATATCAAGATTACCGCCAAGCAGTTCAACAGTCGCTTTTTTTTCGGAAACTCCCGTAAGGCTCGAAGCCACAAGAACCGCGCAGGCTCCCGTACCGCAGGCCATAGTTTCTCCGGTTCCTCTTTCCCACACCCGCATTTTCAATCTTTTTGGATTAATAACCTCAACAAATTCAGTATTTATCCTTTCGGGGAAAAGCGGGTGTTTTTCTATTTCAGGACCCACCTTATCAACCGGAAACTCTGAAACATTATCAACATATATAACGGCATGCGGGTTGCCCATCGAGACGCATGTAACACGATATTCGCTGCCCAAAACGTGAACAGGCTGGTTCACGAACAATTCAAGATCGCTGTCGACAGGTATATTGCGGGCTTTAAGTATTGGTTCGCCCATATCGACTTTAACCATTGCGACGTTGCCGTCGCTGCCCGTTATCAGTTCCAAAACCTTGATACCCGCAAGAGTCTCGATTAATATAGTTTTTTTGTTCGTCATATTATTGTCATAAACATATTTTCCTACGCATCGTATCGCGTTGCCGCACATCTGGGCTTCCGAACCGTCGGGATTAAACATGCGCATTCTGAAATCGGCTTTTGAAGAAGGCAGTATCAGCACAAGACCGTCGGAACCAACTCCGAAATGGCGGTTACTTATAAATTTCACAAGTTCCTCGGGTTTTTCCACCTTTTCCTCAAAACAGTTTATATAAACATAATCATTACCAATACCGTGCATTTTAGTAAATTTCACTTTCCCATCTCCCTTACCCTGCCATACGGATAGCGGTTTTGTTTTGTGAGTCGGCAAAAACAGTTCGCCAATATTCATTCAATAGGTATTATATTTGATTTTCTTAAATTATACCACCAGGAAAAAGTGATATCAATACTTAAGTAGTATTTTTTACTACTACTAATTTCATTCCAAACCACCAGTCGCGCCAGGAAACGAAACACCCGAACCAGGCCCCGCGGAAATAACGCTCCAAACTACCTTTTGTACTATTGCACAATAGTTCTTCAGGAAAAGCGGTAACACAGCGGGTGGTTTGGGTGCTTTCGGTGACGACGGGCAACATGCTCCAGCGCCCTGCTGCCTATAAGTTACTGTGGAGCGGGTTAATGAGCGACCCGGGATATGGAGACCTCTCCGTAAACGCAAATCATGATCTGAAGGGTGTCGAATGGTATGTGCTTTGTCGACCTAGGAACCCGAAATACCCGAAACAGGACCCGCGGAAATAACGCAATAACACAGCGGGTGGTTAACGGGTCGAGGCATTGCTGCCGCGTTCCGGTTGGTACGCGGCTCTGGTTCGGGCGCTTTCGGTGACGCAGGGCGACATGCTTCAAAGCTCCGCTGCCTACAGGCAAATGCGGAGCGGGTTAATGAGCGACCCGGGATATGGAGACCCGTTCAGGTTATTCCATATCGAGGTTGTCTACTTCAAAATACTCTCCCTGCCAGTTTCGGAACGCGGCTTTGTCTTTGCCAAGATACATAAGATAGTTAGGCAGAATCGGGGTTTTTCCCATGCCTTTCGGACCGTTAATGATATATGTCGGTATCGCAAGACCGGATGTCCTTCCGCGAAGGCTCTCCATAATCTCCAGACCGTCCTCAATCTTTACCCAGAAATGACTCGTGCCTTTTACTATTTTAGGATGAAATATATAGTAAGGTTTTACCCTTATTTTCAATAATGCCTGGTTAAGTTTTCTTACTACAAACTTATTGTTATTTATTCCATTAAGCAGCACCATCTGGTTGCCCAGTGGTATTCCGGCGTCGGCAAGCATTTCGCATGCCTGTTTTGCCTCCGGAGTAACTTCGATCGGATGATTGAACTGTGTGTTAACAAATATGGGATGATACTTTTTAAGTATATTTACGATTTCTTTCGTAACTCTCTGCGGAAGCGTAACGGGTGTTCTTGTACCCAAACGTATTATCTCCACATGTTTTATTTTTCTAAGCTCTCCCAGCAGCCAGTCGAGCATGTCATCGGAAACCATAAACGCGTCTCCGCCCGTGATAAGCACATCTCGTATTTCACTGTTTTCGGCTATATAATCAATAGCTTTTTGTATTTTTTGCCGCGGCACAATTTTGTCAAACTCGCCTATCAATCTTCTTCTCTGGCAGAACCTGCAAAACATGCCGCATATGTTTGTCACTTTAATAATTAATCTGTCGGGATACCTTCTGGTAATAATCTCATGAATGGCATGACCTTTTTCATCCATAGGATCCAGTTCGCCTATATTATTAAGTTCGGCGATGGAAGGAATTGATTGTTTTTTAACCGGACAATCGGGGTTTTCCGGATCAATAAGTGACAGGTAATATGGAGACACGGCAAAACGATAATTTTCCGCCACATCGTTTACACGATGTATTTCTTCGCCTGATAATCCGATAAGCTCATCGAGCCCTTTTGTACCGGTAAAGCGGTTCTTCATCTGCCACCTGTAGTCATCGTAGTCCCTCTCGGAAGCATTCAGGTGCTCCAATATGCGTTTTTTAAGGTATTTAATCCTTTCATAGTCCTCAATACCCGTTAGAATACTTTTTTTGCCGTTTCATAATCTAAAATTTCATTTTTCAGCACCTCGAAACGATCTTTCGAAACCATACCGTTCGCTTCAGTCATCTCTCAACCTCGCTTTCCAATAAAGAATATAATTAGTACACCGGATATATAATCCGGTTAAGAAATATAATTAACGACCTCCATAAAAAGATACACGATATTAAAGAAATGCCGCTAAGCAGCAATAAAGCACGGAAAGCCGCATAAACACATAAAAGAAACGTGTATAACCATGATTCAGCCTGCAACAACTAAGTTGATAGGATAAGTATTTTATTATTATAACAAAAAACGAAAAATCACGCAAATTAAGAGGAAATAACGACGTTTAAGTTACAATACGGTTTCTATCAATATTGCAGTAATATTTTCTTAATTAATTGAGCGCATTTGTATTAACTGTCACTTTCAAAGCGGGCGGTTATGTGATATATTTTAACATACTAATACCGTGAAAAAATCCCTAAGCAAAATGGTCTTGCATGCTGAGCCATATAAATCCGAAATTGGCATGGATGGGAGCGATACGTATGAAAAGAAAAGAAAGCCTTATAAAAATAATAATGACAGGTTTGATGGCAGCGCTTGTGTTTATCGCCACCAGCATAATAAAGATTCCTATTGCCAGCGGTGGATATATTCATTTCGGAGATGCTTTTATTTTTTTATCGGTTATGCTTCTTGGTCCGTTTTACGGGGCTTTCGCATCGGGAGCAGGCTCAATGCTTTCCGATCTTTTGTCCCCTTACGCGCAGTGGGCATTGCCTACCCTGATAATAAAGTCTGTGATGGCAATAATAATGGGATTTACTATAAAACAGCGTTCACAAAAAAATACAATAATTTTTTCTTCCGCAATACTAACCGTTTGGGTTGGGTTTACAACCGTTTTAAAGAGCATGGTTGCAAAAAGCGTACGTTATTCAACTGCTGATCTCGCCGACGCTCTTAATACGGAACCTGAAGCGATGTTAAAAACAGCGTCCGAACTGCAGCGGCATCTTACTGCGGCAATGTTGATATTTATTCTGATTTTCAGCACACTTGTCTACTGGATCGTGAAAAAAAGGAATATGCCGCTTTTTTACCCCAGGATATTTTTGGGTATGATAAGCTGCGGAAGCTGGATGATTATCGGGTACTATTTTACCGAATACATCCTGTACGGAAACGCGATTTCCCCGATATTCAGCATTCCGATGAATCTATTGCAGCTTTCAGCGGGAATAATCATAGCGGTTATTACAGCCCCTGTCCTTTTAAAAGTATCGCCTGTTATAGACGGGGAAATCAAAAGCAATTAGAGCAGCGATACAATCAACGGGACCGTAATAATTGAAAGCATAGTTGAAAAAGTAACTGCCTTTGATGCGAATACGGCATCCCTGTCAAACAAGCTCGAAAATATTGTCATATTTGCGGCTACAGGCATCGCCAACGCAGTAACAACAATAGACACCGGCATCTCGGGCAAACCCGTAAAACTTAACAGAAAATAGGCAAGCAATGGAACTGCAATTAACCTGATAAACGAAATATAATATACTTTGAAATCATTAAACAGGGTCTTAAATTTCGCCGTACTGATTAATGAGCCAATTATAAGCATTGACAGAGGCAGCGTCATATTTCCTATATGGTTTACCGCTTCTTTTACCGCATAAGGTACCGGAATCCTTAGAAGAAATATCACAATTCCAACATATACGGCTATTATCGCGGGATTAAGCAGCACTCTTTTCAGTGTTTCAACGGTTCTTTTTTCTTCTCTGCGTCCACAGAACATTGTTATTCCAAATGTCCATGTAAAGATATAAAAGGCAATAACATAAAATGAACCATAAAAAACACCATCGTTTCCAAACAGCGCCTTCATCATAGGAAGGCCTACAAAACCACAGTTTGAAAAAACCACTGCAAACCTGAGTATTGGTTTTTTCTTTTCATCGTATCTGTTGAACAGAAATTTCGATATTATTATTGTCAAAATAAAAAACAGTGAACCTAACACAAACACCAACAAGGCATCCAGCAACTTTTCCCGTGAATACTCAAAGAAAAATGAGCCAAGTATCATCATAGGACTTGTAACATATAAAAGAAGCTCCGAAAGCTTTTTAGCAGCCCCGTCAGTTATAATTCCGCCTTTTCCGGCAGCTACACCCGCAAGCATAATAATGAACAGAATAATTACCTGGTTAATAATAATATCAAATTTCATATTACTCCCCTAAGACGCATGTTTTTCGGTATTTCAATAGTGAAAAGGCATAAAAACCGCATATTCTATTCTAGCATATGGTAATATTTTTGGATAGAAAAACAAATTTAAAACAATAAGAACAGAAATTAATATCAGGGGCTAAATATTACATTCAGCCCCCGAACGATACAGAAGGGTTTTATAACTAGCTTATACCACAACATTCTTCCGGATAATTCTCACGCTGTTGGTAATGAGTATGCAGAAGCTCATGCGCTTTATGGCTTCCCGGTTTTTCCAGGAACTCTTCATACAGCTTCTTTATCTTCTCGTTTTTATGAGACTTCCTTATCTGAATGTTTTCGTCTTCAGTATATATCGCTTTTGCTCTTTCGGCGCAAATGTCAATCTCGTTTCTGACCTTGGCAGGCTGAATAGGCTGTCCTCCGCCGTTAATGCATCCTCCGGGACATGCCATTATCTCGACAAAGTGGTAATCCGCTTTGCCCTCGCGAATTTGATCCATAATCTTTCTCGCATTGGCAAGACCGTGGGCGACAGCCGCGCGCAGCGTCAAATCCCCTGCCTTCACTTCCGCGACTTTTATTCCGTCAAGACCGCGGACAGCTTTATAATCTATATCTTCATTATCCTTGCCTGTCAATAAATCGACAACTGTCCTTAACGCCGCTTCCATAACACCACCTGTTGCGCCAAATATCACAGCGGCGCCTGTAGCGTCTCCCATCGGATCGTCAAAATGCTCATCGGGAAGACTGTTAAAGTCTATGCCTGCCTCTTTGATCATCCGCGCTGCTTCTCTTGTCGTAATCGACACATCGACATCGGGATAACCGGTTGCCGCAAGCTCCGGCCGCTTGACTTCGAACTTCTTTGCCGTACACGGCATAACAGAAACTACAAATATCTTGGCAGGATCGATTCCCATCTTCTTTGCGTAATAAGTCTTAATTATCGCTCCGAGCATAATCTGCGGCGATTTGCACGTAGAAAGATGATCGAGTAAATCAGGATAATTGTGCTCTATGAATTTTATCCAGCCGGGACTGCAGGAGGTTATCAAAGGCAGTTTCCCGCCGTTTTTAATCCTTTCAATGAGCTCTGTGCCTTCCTCCATTATCGTAAGATCCGCGCCCGTATTCGTATCAAACACCTTGTCAAAACCAAGGCGTTTTAACGCCGCAACCATTTTACCGGTACAGCGGGTGCCTATCGGAAGCCCGAATTCTTCACCTATTGCTACTCTGACAGCCGGGGCCGTTTGGACAACCACATGAAGGTTGGAGTCAGCCAGCGCTTCCCAGACTCTATCGATATTATCCTTTTCACGTAGCGCTCCGACCGGGCATACATTAATGCACTGCCCGCAGTTCACGCAGGGAGTGTCCTTTAATGACATATCAAAGGGAGAAGCAACAATTGTGTCAAATCCTCTTTCATTCGTTTCAATTGCCGAAACTGTCTGCGTATTCTTACATACGCTTACGCAGCGGCGGCAAAGTATGCATTTGTTAGGATCCCTTACAACGGAATCTGAAAAGTCATCTACTGAATATTCATTTGTTTTTCCTTCAAAACGAATGTCATCAACCTGCAAATCCTTCGCGAGCCCCTGAAGCTCACAGTTTTCATTACGCACACAGGTAAGACACTTCCTGTCGTGGTTCGAAAGAATCAGCTCAAGCGTTACCCTCCTTGCTTCGCGTACCTTCGGAGAATTTGTTATAACTTTCATTCCTTCTGCGACAGGGTAAACACAGGCAGCCTGAAGATTTTTTACACCGACGTCCACGACACATATCCTGCACGCGCCGATTTCATTAATACCCTTTAAGTAACAAAGGGTAGGTATTTTTATATTCGCCTGTTTGGCAGCCTCAAGGATTGTTGAACCCTCAGGTACTTTAACTTCGATACCGTCTATTGTTAATGTTACCATTTTACTCATTGCGCTCACTCCCTTCCTTATGCCTTTTTGCTGACAGCGCCGAATTTGCATACTTCCATGCAAGCGCCGCATTTAATACATATATCACTGTTAATCGTATACGGTTTTTTCAACTCGCCCGAAATAGCGTTAACGGGACAATTTCTTGCACACAAACCGCATCCCTTACACTTGTCCGCTTCAATTACATATCTCAACAAGGCTTTGCACACGCCCGCGGGACATCTTTTTTCGCGGATATGTGCTTCATATTCGTCACGAAAATACCTTAAAGTGCTCAGTACCGGGTTCGGCGCCGTTTGTCCGAGACCGCAAAGCGCGGAAATGCTTATATTCTTCGCAAGCGTTTCCAGCTTTTCTATATCGCCTTCCTCGCCTTTTCCATCGGTAATCTTTTCAAGGATTTCAAGCATCCTTTTTGTGCCTACACGGCATGGAGGGCACTTGCCGCAAGATTCGTCCACTGTAAATTCAAGGAAGAACTTCGCTATGTCCACCATGCATGTATCTTCATCCATGACGATAAGTCCGCCGGAACCCATCATTGAACCGAGAGCC
Source organism: Clostridiales bacterium DTU069 (assembly GCA_001512485.1). Classification (GTDB taxonomy): domain Bacteria; phylum Bacillota; class Clostridia; order DSM-8532; family DSM-8532; genus DTU069. The sequence continues at coordinate 22,103 of LFRV01000033.1, forward strand.
AGTAATGTATCGTAGTCTATCGGTGTATCTATATGGATTGCCGGAATGCATCCTCCCGACGGACCGCCGGTCTGCGCCGCTTTAAAATTCTTGCCGTTCGGAATCCCTCCGCCAATGTCGTAAATAACTTCGCGAAGCGTAGTTCCCATCGGTATTTCGACAAGCCCTGTATTATTTATCTTACCGCCGACGGCGAAAACTTTCGTACCTTTGCTTTTTTCAGTTCCGATACCGGAAAACCATTCCGGTCCGTTTAAAATTATTACCGGCACATTAGCATAGGTTTCAACATTATTCAATATCGTCGGTTTCTGCCAAAGCCCTTTGTTTGCCGGGAACGGAGGACGCGGCCTTGGCTCTCCCCTTTTTCCTTCTATTGAAGTCATCAACGCGGTTTCTTCGCCGCATACAAACGCACCCGCGCCAAGGCGCAGTTCCAAATCAAAGTTAAAACCTGAACCGAATATATTTTTCCCAAGCAGCCCATAGTTTCTTGCCTGATCAATAGCGGCGTTCAGCCTTGACACGGCAATCGGGTATTCGGCACGTACATAAATATATCCCTGATCCGCGCCGATGGCATATCCCGCAATTGCCATAGCTTCAATAACGGAATGGGGATCCCCTTCAAGAATGCTCCTGTCCATGAATGCCCCGGGGTCTCCCTCATCCGCATTACAGCAAACATATTTTTGATCGGACTGAGCTTTTGCAGCAAATTCCCACTTCAAACCTGTCGGGAAACCTGCGCCGCCTCTTCCTCTCAGGCCGGATTTTTTTATCGTATCTATTACCTGTTCGGGAGTCATTTCTGTTAAAGCTTTTCCTAACGCCTTATAGCCGTCCTTTGCGATATATTCATCTATGCTTTCAGGATTGATAACTCCACAGTTTCTCAGCGCTATCCTAAGCTGGCGCTTGAAAAAAGGAACCTCTTCGAGACCTTTCAGCGCTTCTTTTGCTTCCTTTCCGCCAAGAGTAAGCTCTTTAACAATCCTTCCGTTAACAAGATGTTCCTCAACAATTTTCCTTATATCATCGGGTGTGACTTCCGAATATATCGTTCCTTCAGGATAGACAACAACAATCGGGCCTTTTTCACACAAACCAAAACAGTCGGTTTTCAATATTTTCACATCATTTTCCAATGATTTTTCCCGAAGCAATCTTTCAAACTGTTTATTTATTTCAGCAATCCCGGATTTTGTGCATTCCGGGCCTCCGCATAACAATACATGTGATTTGTACATCATATTGACCCTCCATTTCGCTTTGGGTTCCGGCGCAGTATATGCGTCGGATCCACCGAGCCCTCTAATTTTCCGCTTTGGCTACTGTGTATTCGCTTACCGGACGTCCGTTTACCAAATGCTCCACAACAATTTTTCTTGCCTTTTTTTCGTCAAGATTAACATAAGTTATTTTTTCACCTTTTGAGTTAATGACGTCCACAATGGGCTCAAGCCTGCAAACTCCAATACAGCCTGTCTTCGTTACCTGTACATTGTTTATATTTCTTTTTTTCAATTCATCCACAAACGCCTTCATTACAGGTTCCGCTCCAGCGGCGATTCCGCAGGTCGCCATACCGACGGCAACCCTTATCCCGTCAGGATTATCATGAAGGTTAAGTTTATCTATTGCTCTTTGCCTGATTATTTCCAATTCAGCCATGGATTTCATTAAAAACACCTCCAAATACACTCTGCCGCTCCGTAAATCACTGTCTCTATTTCCTGTCGCGATACTTCTTTATGATTTCCGGAACATCTGCCGGAGTCAATTCGCCGTAAACATCGTCGTTAATCATAATAACCGGGGCAAGCCCGCAGGCGCCGATGCATCTGCAGGATTCCAAAGAAAACAGCTCGTCTTCCGTGGTTCCGTCCCCGCTCAGATTCAATTCTTTTTTCAGTTCTTCATAAATCTTGCCTGCTCCCTTAACATAGCAAGCTGTTCCAAGACATACACGGATTTGGTACTTTCCTTTCTTTTGCAAAGAAAACTGCGTATAGAAAGTAACAACTCCATATATTTCAGCCAAAGGAATATCCATCTGTTCAGATATGATTTTCTGGACCTGAATCGGGAGATATCCGTATAAATTCTGCGCATCATGAAGCACAGGTATTAAAGCTCCCTTTTTACCCTTGTGTTTTTCGATTATTTTTATAAGCTCTTGAACCTTTTGATCCGCGCAGTTATTCTCACACTTGCACGTCATAATAAAACCCTCCTGTCACAGCCAAGTTAACATATAAATATCGTTAATAATTTAACTGACTTCGTTAATATTATAACAAACATTCACAGCTAAATCAATATTTTAAAAATAAAAAATCTAGCCAATATTTACAATAAAAGATATTGTTATATTGTATACAATGAACAAAAATAAAAAGATACTGCCGCTTGTTCCAGCACGGCAGTATCACAGCAACAGCGTTATTAGCTTTATCCCGTTTTAGCTAGCTTTCATCTCTTTCCTTAAGTTTTTCAATAAGCTTGTTATAGACTACGCGCAAACCGTTTCTGTCCTCGTCATCCAGTTGCTTTTTCCTTACCATTGTTCCCGTATATTTTCCGTTCTTAAAAGCATAATAATGAACGTTATCGGGCGACGGAACAAGCTCAACGACAATCTTTTCGCCGCTGTGAAGTGTATAGGTTATTGTTACTTCAGGATTCTCGAGAACAGGTTCGACATCAAGAGCTACTTTGTTTACAAGAATGCCTATCGCTCCCTGGTAATACTTCTTAAATGCGCTTATATACTCCTCATCCTTTTCTCCCGTCAGCAGTATCCCGTTAAACTCATAAGTGCTTTTTTCGTCATCTTCCTTATCAACATTTATTTTGGAAATATCTGTCCTGCCGTCGATCTCTACCCGCATTTCGGCAACATCATTGATATTCTGCAAATGTACGAAAGAAGTAACAATTTCTTCAATCGGTTTATCAAGGAACGGGAAAGTGCTCCCGGGGATCGTGAATACAAGGTTTTCATCGTTCATAATCGCGTAGAAATACCCTTTCTCGGTCTTGCTCCCCAACGACAGCTTATAGGTGTTTTCTTTCGCCGTGTAGGTTAATACATATGACGGGTTTTTAAGTCCGTATTTACCAAGATCTTCAACATTCTCATCAATATACTCAAACGCGGTTAATTCGCCAATATTCTCAAGTATAGTATAAATGCTTGAGAAGTTTGCCTCCGTTTCAATCGGATATGAAAGGAACCAGTTTCCCTGGCCGTCCGAAGTCGCATCAAAAACCTTCGCTCCTTTTCTTTCATAGCTTAACGCGGTGAAATCCTCCGGCACATACGGCTCATCATATAATTCCTTTTCTATCAGGTCAAGCTTTGTTTGCAATAATTTTTCAGCTTCGTAACTTCCGATTGTGTATACGGCAGGATCGCCTTCCTTCCGGGCATAATACGAGCCTCCTGTCGGTACTTCGTTTCCGACAAAAAGTACGTTTTGTGTGCCGTCCGTCAATATAAACGTAAGTTTAACCGGGCTGTCGAGACCGTATATCGAAAGGTCGGACGGGTTTTCTTCTATTATCTTTTTCGCTTTCAGCGTGTTAGCATTCCACGCGATAGTGTCAATCGAACTCGAATTCGTCCTCATGTCTTCAGGTTCGACCGCTTCCCATAACTTTCGATCAACCGTCTTCTTCTCAACAGTTCCGTCTGATTTTACCTCTTCCTCCTCAATCTGTATTGTGACATAGCGGAACCAAAGCATTTCGTCTCCGCGTTCAATTTTTATCTCGACCAAATCATCCTTTTTAAAATTAAAGATTTCAATGCTGTCGTCCGTCTTATCGGTTTCATCTTTTTTTTCAGGCAGGTTATCGATAATAAAATACGCGGCGACAAGAACAACAAGCACTATTGTCGGGATTATAAGCTTCTTAAAATTTCTCACAGATGACGCCTCCTTAACCATACAAATACTCCTATGCCGATTATAAGGAGAGGTACAACTATTATAAGAACTATCCCAAGTACTACAATTATCTGATTTGTTATAGTCGGAATCCGCGGAGTAGTGTATTTTTTAACCGGGATATAAACATCAGCTTCTTTCTCGAGAATTTTGTTTATCCCGTTAATCAGTAATTTCTTGCCGTTGCCCGTAGTATCCGCTGTTTTATCGGAAACGAAGTTGGCATTACCAAAAACAATAGTCCAGCTTTTTTTAAGACGTCCGGCATGTTCTACCGCAACGCCGACATTCAACGGCCCCTGCTTATCTTCGCTTTCTCCTTCAAGAGACTTCCCGATTGCTTGGGTAGAAGTTGAAAGAAGCACCTGCGGTTTTATCCATTCTTTTTCATTTATCAGGATATCAATGCTTCTGGCGTTAAATATGCTTATTGTCAGTTTGCCCGGATCAAGAGGCGCATTAATGCTGTTGTCCTCCACAGTCGGAATAAAATAATACGGCTGGCCGAAGTATGACCTGTTTTCCGCCAACTCGAATATAACATCATATCCCAACGCAATATTGTATTCGGACAGGAAATCTTCAAAATTTGCAAACTTAACATTACTTTGGGGAGGATCGAACAGGAATACCGTGCTGCCTCCGTTTTCCGAGTATACCGTTAGTTTCTCCTTTTCATCAATCGTCAAGTCCTGCAAGGGATTCGCGAAAATAACAAGTGACGCGTCTTCCGGGACGGCTTCCACTGCCGCAAGGTATATCTTTTTTATTTCATATCCGTTCAATTCCAAATCCGATTTTAAATCGCTGAAATCATTGTCCGGATCGCCTTCACCGTGTCCTTCGGTAAAATATATTACAGGAATATCGTCAGAAGTAACATAGCGGATTGCACCCGTAAAAGCATATTCGGCGTTTAATCCCGTAAGGTAGTAACCGGTATATGTCTGGGAGTCAAAAGTATATTCAAAGATGTCCGACGATGACAATACCTTTGCTCTTTTGCCGCTTCTCACGACAAAATCATAATTCGACACGCCGAGCACGCCCTGGGGATCGAGTTCATTTTGTATATACGCCGGATTTTTCGCAGGATCTACATATTTTATCTTAATCTTGCTGCTTTTGTTTTCATACTGTTTGATAAATTCAATTACCTGGCCGTATTGTGTAGACTCCATCGTTTTCTCGTCGAACAGGCCGATTATTTCAACTTCAGTATCAAGCTCCCTCAGTACTTCAGCGGTTGTTTCGCCGATACTGTAAAGCTTATTGCTTGTAAGGTCAATTTTAAGCTTATCCCTTAATTTCGTCCCGCTTACAATGGTATTAAGCAAAATAGCCGCAGCTATTACAATCGCCGTAAGAATAAAGGAATATGAACCGAAGCGCAGGCTTCTTTTATTTAAAATTTCTTTAAAATCTATTTTTTTCATATTAATCACCCCTGACTCCAGCGTCTTTTATCAATCACTCTTGTTGTTAGGAAAAGAAACACCGCGGTAAAGCTCAGATAATAAATTATCGAGGTTATGTCAAGAATTCCGGAATTCAAATCCTCATACCGTGACAGCAGAGAAAAAATTCCGAGAATATTCGCGAGAACCCCTCCTACATAACTTGCGATTGGATCGACGAGGTGTATTACAAGCAGTATAACAAACCCGATAATTGCCGCAACAATCTGGTTCTCGGTTAATGATGAAGCGAAAACACCCACCGCGATAAAAGACATGCCGATAAGAAGAAAAGCAAGATATCCCCCCAACAGCATAGGTATTTCCATTTTACCACCCAGTGCAGCTATAACAATCGGGTAAGTAAACGTTAATACATAGATAACAAGAAAAACAGTCAGCGACGCAAGATATTTCCCTATAACTATTTCATAAACCTCGACAGGGGACGTAACCAGCATCACTTCCGTACCGCTCTTCCGGTCTTCGGTCAATATTCTCATTGTCAGAATAGGAATTATAAATGTCAAAAGGAATATAGTGTTGCCGAGCAGGGTGTTCATCTCAGCATACCTGCCCGCTATCGTGCCGAATGTGTAATATATTGATAAAACAAGAAATGACAAGCTTATAAGCACATATGCTATAGGCTGGTAAAAATAGGCCTGTACTTCACGTTTCCATATAGCCCACATATCAGTTTACCTCCTTTTCCTCGGTTGTTAACTGCAGGAATATATCTTCAAGGGACATAGAAAGCGACTTCAGTTCAAGAATCGGGTAACCATATTCAGCCAGCTTGTGGAAAACCGGTTTCCTGACATCAATTTCCTTATCGGCTTCAATTATATAACTGAATTCGTTATCCCTGCTCTTGTTCTGAACTTCAATGTCAATAATGCCGTAAACCTGCTGAAGCAATTCTTTAACCTTCTTGTCGGGCCCGGCTATCGTTATTGTAAATTTCGAATAATCGACAAGATTCTTTGAAAGCTGTTCGGGCGTATCTTCCGCAACAATTTTACCTTTATTGATAATAACGACACGTTCGCATACCGCGCTGACCTCGGGCAGAATATGCGAACTGAGTATAATTGTATGAGTCTTTCCCAATGCCTTTATAAGTTTCCTGATTTCGATAATTTGTTTCGGGTCAAGACCCACCGTAGGCTCATCCAGTATCAGCACTTCCGGGGCGCCCACAAGAGCTTGGGCCAGGCCGACTCTCTGCCTGTAACCCTTTGAAAGGTTTCTGATTAAACGGTGTTGGACATGCGTGATTTTAACCAGCTCCATAATGTCATTTTTCTGGCTTTTCCATATTTTTTTGTCTACTTCTTTCAATGAAGCTGAAAAATCGAGATAGTCTTTTACCGTCATATCAAGGTATAAGGGAGGATGTTCCGGCATATAACCGATTCTCTTTTTTACTTCGCGCGGATGATCCATAATATCATAGCCGCTTACTCTGACGGTGCCGGACGTAGATGGGATATATCCCGTAACAATGTTCATAGTGGTGGTTTTCCCAGCCCCGTTCGGTCCGAGGAAACCAAGGATTTCTCCCTTTTCGACGGTAAAACTCACGTCCTCAACAGCTCTGATTTCGCCGTAATGCTTTGTGAGGTTTTGAATCTCTATCATCATATTCCTCCTATCTGTCACAAAATTTTTAGTGACTATTAATTGAAATGCACGTAAAAATGGGACTTATCTGACTATCTTATTATGTAGCATTCTTTTGAACAAAATATGAACAAATTGTAAAAAAGGAGAGAAAGCAACTGCTTTCTCTCCTTTTTTCAGGTTATTATACGCATTATTTTCCGTAAATTTGCAAACGTCCGTACCAGGACCCGCGGAAATAACGCAATAACACAGCGGGTGGCTCGGATGATTTCGGTGACGACAGGCGACATGCTCCAAAGCCCTTCTGCCTATAGGCAACTGTGGAGCGGGCTATTGAGCGACCCGGGATATGGAGACCGCTGTGTGATTACAGTATAGGAACGGAAGCGTGCTGTCGGTAGGTGCTTTGTCGCCCTAGGAAACGAAACACCCGAGCCAGGACCCGCGGAAATAAGGCAATAACACATTGGGTTGCTCAAGTTTTCGGCGACAACGGCGTTGCTTTATAAATCCGTGTTGTACAATTTCCTCTTGTCGAGAGACCATACGGGCTCCGAAAAACTCCCCTTATCAACATTTTTCAGCGCGTTTTCGAAATCATATACCCGCGCATCAATCATGTCAATATAGTGCAGCAGTTCGGCCTCAAGAATCAACGGCTTTTTCGGGCTGCCGTATTCGGGCTCATAATGATGCGACGCGACCATGTGCTGCAGTATGATGATTACTTCTTCGGAAATGCCAAGGCTTCTGCCGGCGTTCTCAATTTCATTTATTCCCATAATCAAATGGCCGAGAAGCTGTCCCTTTTTGGAGTATTCGGAAAAACCAAGCGTATTGGACTCAAGTTCACCTATTTTCGCAAGGTCATGCAGCAGCACTCCGGCATATAACAAATCCGGATTTACATTTTCATATACCTGGCTGATTTTATCCGATAAATGCAGCATCCTGTAAATATGGTACAGCAAACCGCCCCTTATCGAGTGGTGAAGTGAACGCGCCGCAGGGTAATACAGCAGCCTGTCTTCCTTATCCTTTAGCATTTTTAAAACAAGCCGTTTTATTTCGTCATTCCGGATCCTTTCCGCATATGAGTATATCTCTTTCAACATGACCTCGGAAGGTATCGGCGCCGACGGTACAAATTTATCAATTTCCTTTTGATCTTCGGGATCGGCAACGCGAATTTTCTGTATATTAAGCTGCATATTTTCTTTCCAGCATTCTACTTTTGCATTAACATAATAAAGCATGTTCAACGGCATATTAAGAAACATATCCTCGGTTGCATCCCATAACTTACCGTTAATTTCCCCCGTGTTGTCGGAAAAGGTTAAATCAAGATAGTATTTCCTGTTCGAAGCCTCTTTTAACTCTTTTCTTCGCAGAATATATATGCCGTTGATAATTTCATCCTGTTTCAAATCCTTTACCGGAATTCCATTGAATCTCATTTTCCCCTCCATAAAAATTCCATATCCAAAGCACGAAAAAGCTCACCAGCCTTGACGCTAGATGTCCCAAACATCCGTTATGCGGCATTGAAGATTTTGAGCCAAATCAAGTTCCCTCTGCTTGGAAAGCATTTTCCCATCTTTTCCCATAACTACTCTGACGGTTGGTCTTGTGGGAAACCTTTTGTTGTATTTGGACACTAATCCTTTTTCTCCGGTATTGAGAATTACGGCCGTTCCGACGGGATAATACGCAATAAACCGAATAAACACATCGACGACTTCCTGATCAAAATGATGTGAACCAAGAGATGTAATATAATCAATAACCTCATGGGGCATCAGCTTTTTCCTGTAAATCCTGTCAGACGTAAGAGCGTCGTAGACATCGGAAACTGCGACTATTCTGGCCGCTTTATGTATATTGTCGTCTTTAAGCTGATACGGATAACCACTTCCGTCAATGCGTTCATGATGTTCAAGGGCGATATATGAAGCAGTCATGCTAATACCGCTCGTATTTTTAAGTATTTCATACCCGTAATACGTATGCTTTTTTATTTCTTCAAATTCTTCCGAAGTAAGCTGATATGGTTTTTTCAGAATATCATTGGGAACCATAACCTTGCCGATATCATGCAGGATTGAACCAACACCGAGTTCACGGAGCCTATCACCACTGTAACCAAGGCCGATTCCGATAATCAGTGAAAGGATACATACGTTGACGCTGTGGGAAAAAGTATAATCATCTACGGATCTTATATCGCAAAGATTTGCTATTATGTCTTTGTTTGCGAGTATGCTGGAAATTATCTTATCAACGATTTCCATGACCTTCCGCCCGTCAATGCTTGTTTTTACGGACGGTTTTGTCATCATTGCTTTTACCATCTGCTTGGCTTCGTAAACAATTTCTTCCCTTACAACCTCAGGTACCTGTATGTCCTTTGATATTTCGTCCTCAATGTATATTTCACTAATCCGATTGGCCTGAAGTTTCCTTTTGTATTCTTCTGTAATTTCCATTCCGGCAGCGAGCAATACTTTTCCATCAAGGGACATTATCGTTTTAGCAAGTATCGCCCCGGCCCGGACTTTATCCAGGGAAACCCTCCGCACCTGCAGTTGCCCTCCCAACAAGACAAATAAAGTAAGATAATCTAATATATTTATCGGCCTACTGATATAGCATATTAATAAGACAGGTGAGCACGGCAGCCCCCGTAAGGATACCGGACAAACCAGAAATCAATAAGCTACACAGACAGTTCTCTTTTTATTCTGCCGGCCGGGTTTGAAGATAGTCTGCTGCTGAGTATTTGACATATTACACATATTATTTTAGGTTATTTTAGCACAAAGCAAAAACCTTGTCAAAATTTGTTTAAAACATGCGTTTTGCGTTGTTCACTCTTTTTATTTTTAAAGACCTAAAAAAACAGGTATATAAC
>LFRV01000040.1 GCA_001512485.1 Clostridiales bacterium DTU069
CGCGGGTCCTGGTTCGGGTGTTTCGTTTCCTAGGTCGACAAAGCACATACCGGCAACACGCTCCAGATCCTGTTTTATTTTCACATAGAGGTCTCCATATCCCGGGTTGCTCATTAACCCGCTCCACATTTGCCTGTAAGCAGCAGGGCGTTGAAGAGTGTCGCCCGTCGTCACCGAAAGCACCCGAACCACCCGCTGCCTTTTCTGCGTAACTCTTGCAGGTTGCTTAAAAGAACTATTGTACATTAGTTCAGGAAGTGAAATGTTTGCACACTATTTCCGCGGGTCCTGGTCTGGGTATTTCATTGTTAAAACAATTCCCCGGTTTTAAGGATTTCGTTAAGGCTGCTGTGGGGCAGTGAAAAAGACTTACCGTTCAGGTAATTCAGAACAGATGCGTCCCTAGAAAACGAAAACGTCAGGCCTGTGCTCCAAAGAAGCTGCCGTTTAAAACCGTATTTGCGGTTAATTGCGTTCTTCCCGTATTTCCCGTCGCCAAGCACGGGATATCCTATATGGGCAAGATGGGCTCTTATTTGGTGTGTCCTTCCGGTAATCGGCCTGACTTCGAGAAGAGACAGCTCGCCTGTAGTTTCAAGCAGCCTGTAGTTTGTTTTAATTTTAACTGCTCCGGCTCTTTTTTTGTCATATATTTTAACATAACTGTTCTCCGGGTCTTTTATCAAAAAGCTTTCCAGTTCCATATAAGGCTTTTCGGGACAGCCGTAAACGACGCATATGTACTTTTTTTCAATTTCCCTGTTTTTAAATTTATCAATTAATATTTCCAGCGATACCTGGTTTTTTGCGAAAAGAACAAGTCCCCCGGTGTTACGGTCGAGCCGGTGACATGGCGATGGAAACCCCTTTTGCAGAGTGTCAATGCCGGAACCGGAATAAAGCTGCGCGAGATATTTTTCAACTGAAGGCTCTGCGGCACTTATAACCGCTATTCCGCTGGGCTTATTGACAATCGCGATATTCCGGTCTTCATATATTATCGGAATGGTCAGGTTTTCAGGGCGTGATTCAAGTACGTCGTCAGGCAGGTACAATTCTACTCTGTCCCCGGCATATATAATGTGGTTCTGCTTTACCCGGATCCCGTTAACTTTTACATCACGCTTTCGGAATGTTTTTGCAAGCAGCGGGAAAGGGAGCTGTGGCAGTTTTTTTTGTATGAAACGATCAACGCGCTGACCGTTATTTCCCGAATCGGCAATAAATGTTCGCATAGAAAAAACTCCGAAAGGATTGAATTAAGGTTTATTTCCCGGCGCGACAGCAATAATTTCGGCAAGGGGGCTATATGTAGTCGTATGCATTTTGTAGTTTTTTATTATGTTCTGATTATTTCTCAGTATAAAAAACGTGTCAACTACCGCGCCTTCCATACCCTTCTGCTTAATGACGGTGCTTCCTTCCTCAACGGTTTCGTCTTCAACATATTGCGTGTCATATGGTATTGTCTTTAAGACAGTAGGGACGATTGAAACCTTTAAATCAGGGTGTTCATTGGTTCCGCGGATGGTAAACAGTATCCTGTTATCTCCGGTAACCCTTCCTTCTATTTTCACCGGCCAATTTGTAGTGTTTGTAAATTTCAAATCCTCCGTTCCGTATGAAACTGCCGCATCCCTTCCCAAAGGAACATACGGAACGATATACATATGGGGGTTTCGTTCGGTAATTTTCAGGTTTGCTTCCAGCGCTGCGTTGTACAATGTGGTAGACACCTGGCATACACCGCCGCCGACACCCGCGGCTATTCCGCTGGAAGTGTAAATGTTAGCAATGTGGTAACCTTTGTCGGCAGTGCGTTTGCCTACGGTTTCATTGAACGAAAAAACGTCACCCGGTAGTAATATCGTGCCGTCTATCGCCTCAACGGCAAGACGTATATTAACCGAACGGCTGCGGTCGTTTTCAGTGTCGGTTGTAAATACTGTTTCATAACCGGACAGTACATCCCGGAATAATGATTGCTCAATAGTTTCCTTTGTTATCGCAGGTTTGGTGAAATTAACCGGCAACTCCTTTTCAAAAAGATATTTGCCGGATTTACTTTCAACCTCGGCGACACAGGACAGGAAGGCATTCTTCTCAATGAACCTTCCGATAACTTCGGGGATAATCCGTATATTGCCGTTTTCAATTTCGATACGGGCATCCTGCGGTTCCTGGACTATTTTTTCATAAAATGAATCGGCATCGATTTTTGACGGTAGTATTTCATCTACCGGAACAATTACGATTCCGGATTCCAATTTTTTAATTTGGTAAAGTATACGTTCTCTCAATTTTTCCTTATTTACCTTTTGGCCGTTCAGACCGGAGCGGATAAAAGCTTCGTTTTCAAAAATGACCAAAGCAGGAGGAACCGCTGGTTTGTAAGTTTCGGAATATATGGTATCTTCAAGGCTTTTTATTGCTTCCATATCGATATTGACCTTTGTTTCAAGATACAAATGGTTTTTTTTGAACTTATATATTTCAATCAGCCTTTTTATAAAATTTCCCTGCCTGCCTGAGTTATAAACCATATCGAGCATTACTTCCTTGTCTATGCTTACGTTAAGGTCCATGAAGGTAAGCTTTAGTGGATATTCTTTATGATATATGCTTATAACCATCGAAGAGAAATCCTTATCGTATTTGTTGTTTATATAATTTCTCAAAGAAAGCTTGTCCAGGCCGCCCATGTGTATCCCGTCAAGATAAACGCCGGTATAAACATAAGGTGTGTTTAAGATCGCTTTAACCAGAAAGATAAATATTATAAGCAGAACGGAAAAAACCGCCATCATAACTCCGAGTTTTTTTAATTTTTTCTTATCGCCGTTCTTTGCAAATCCGGTAATGTAATTTAGTTTCATTTTTCCTCCTGTTTGCCAAAAAGCGCCATTTAAAAAAGATGCTTATATCAAGCTTTAACCATATATAAATTTTATCGGCATTAAACACTAATGATCAAGACGTTCAGGAAGTTTAAACTCATGTTTATGTAAATGTATATTTACGAAATGCCTCAGTTAATTTTGATATGTAGAAATGACGATATTTGTATATATAACATTTGCTGTATTATGATAATTACAGCAAGGTAAAAGGCGTATTCAGGCCCTGCTTTTATAAGCATTCCTTATAGTATGCCGGTGTATGGTATTCGGGTTTGAATCATTCGCCTTGTTAAAATTGCATATTGGAATTGCCAGGCAATTTCTTCAATTGTTTTAAACTGATACAATAGGAATTAGGCAGGCTTTTTTAAGCGGTCGGTGGAGGAAAGCAAAATGAGCTTTATACGCCGGAAAAAACGTTTACATTTTGATATTGCCACCCTGAAAAAGAATGATATTACCATCCTGACACTGGATGAGCGCTGGAACAGGCTGTTTCAGATTATACCAATCAGCACCCGCGTAAAAAAACGTCAGGATTTGCTTAACAAGCTCCTTGCACAAGAATCCGGCCTTTACCAGGAAAAAAACAGTATAGAACCTGAAAAGAAAAAACTTATGAATACAATCATATCGCTAACACCGGAAGCCTTCGATAAAAACGATGAGAACGCAAAATTAACGCTTCAGAAATCAAAACAAAGGATAGAAGCCTTGAACAGACGGGCGGAGGAACTGGAAGAAGAACTCTTCGCAAAAAAAGAAGAAATCCGGCGCGCTAATTTTAAGCTGCTTGAAGAAACCGTTAGGCTTGTTTACAGCGAAATGCACAAATCAAGAAAGAAGGAACTGCAGATTGAAAAAGAAATAGAAAGTCTGAAAAAAAGACTTAAAGAGCTTCAAAAACAAAAACAGAGTATCACGACGGACTGGACCGATGTTTATGCGTTTTTTCACGCCTTACTTGGAGCCGAGGAACTGACTAAACTGGATCAACTGTTTTTAAAACCGGAGGTGGAAATATATGAAGATGGCGAATCCGGATCAAATGAAAAGAATTGATCAATTGGCTATCAGTAAGTATAAAATACCAGGCGTTATTCTTATGGAGACGGCAGCGCAGCGTGTTGCGGAAAAGGCAAGGGAAATGCTTGGTGAAAGCCTTTTTGATAAAAAGACGGTGATAATCGCAGGAAAAGGAAACAATGGCGGCGACGCTTTTGCGGCAGCACGCCATTTGCATCAGTGGGGCTGCCCGGTTACTATGGTTTCGTTGGCGCCTTTTGAGCAAATAAAAGGCGAGCCGGAAATATATGTTGGAATACTTGAACAATTGGGTGTTGACATTAATTGCTTATATCGCGAAGAAGATCTGCCGGTAATTGAGAAATTGGTAAAAGAAGCGGATCTTGTTATAGATGGAATTTTCGGCACAGGCATATACGGCGACATTACCGGGTTTATCGCGAACGTAATAACTGCTGTGAATAACAGCACTGCAAAAGTGCTGTCTATTGATATCCCATCCGGCATAAACGGAAGTACCGGCCAGGTATGCAGTGCGGCCGTAAAAGCCGACGAAACGGTTACTTTTGCCCTGCCAAAGCCAGGTCTTTTTCAATATCCCGGAGCAAAATACGCGGGGAATATTTCCATCGCCGATATTGGAATTCCTCCCGATGCAGTAAACGAAGTAAATCCGAATGGGCGTTTGATTGACAGCAGGGCAGTTGCAGACTTTTTGCCTGAAAGGCCTGCCGACGGGCATAAAGGTACATTCGGAAAACTGATGATAATTTCCGGTTCCGCCGGAATGAGCGGATCGGGAACACTCGCTGCCAGGGCGGCATTTAAAACGGGAAGCGGGCTTGTTTACCTCGCGGTTCCAAAATCTCTTGCGTTTATATACAATGTCGCGGTACCTGAAGCGATAACCCTTCAGATGCAGGATGACGACGGCATAATCACATCTGACAACCTGGAAGCCCTTAAATATATCTCAAATACGATGGACGTTGCGGTAATAGGTCCGGGGCTCTCAACAAAACCTCAGGTTTCCAATTGGGTTGGAAATTTTGTCGCCGAGTGCCGTAAGCCTATTGTAATTGACGCAGATGCATTGAATATTATTGCCAAACAGCCGCATATACTGCTTGAAAGAAAAGCTCCAACCGTTATTACCCCGCATCCGGGTGAATTCTCGCGGTTAACCGGTCTGCCTGTTGAAGATATTCAAAAAAACAGGATTGACGAAGCACTCGGTTTCAGTTCAAAATATAACGTAACGGTTGTATTGAAAGGAGCCGGAACCGTTATAGCAAACCCGAACGGGGAATACTTCGTTAATCCCACAGGGCATCCGGGCATGGCAGTTGCCGGTTCCGGGGATGTTCTTGCCGGAATAATAGGTTCTCTTATAGGACAGGGTGTCAATCATGAAAAAGCCTGCGCGGCTGGTGTGTTTATCCACGGCAGGTGCGGGGAGATCCTGGCGGGATTAAATTCGGGGCAGTCAGGTTTTCTTGCGGGAGAGCTGTGCGGCTTAATTCCGGAAGCTGCTGCGGAGATTGTTAAAAATGCGCAGGCCAGCACGGGAGACGGAAGGTGGATTGCATTTGAATAGTAAAATGAACAGAGCTTGGGCTGAGATAAACCTTGACAATATAGCTTACAACGTCAGGCAAGTGAAACGTCGCATCGGAAAGATGACCGAAGTAATGGCTGTTGTGAAAGCGGATGCTTATGGACACGGCGTAATCGAAACAGTACCTACCCTTCTTGAAAACGGGGTGAGCCGTCTGGCCGTTTCAATGCTTGATGAAGCTATACAGTTAAGGGAGCTTGGTATTAAAGTTCCGATACTCGTATTGAACTATACTGATCCGGTCAGGGCCGAGGAAATAATTAAGTATAATATTACGCAAACGGTATTCAGCCACGATCTGCCGAGAGCGCTGTCAAAAGCGGCGATAAAAATGGGAAAGGAAGCACGCATTCATATAAAAATCGACACAGGCATGACGCGTGTCGGTTTTAAACCGGGTTACGAAGCGGTTAAGGATGTTGTAGAAATATACAGGCTTCCGGGTATAGTAATCGAAGGTCTGTTCAGTCATTTTTCTTCCGCCGATGAAGATGAACCCGGTTTCACGATGATGCAGTACGAACGCTTTGAAAGCATTGTTAATGAACTGAACCGTATTGGGATTATTATACCCGTTAAGCATATTGCAAACAGCGCGGCGGTAATGCGCTATCCAAATCTTGACCTTCAAATGGTCCGGCCGGGTATTATTCTTTACGGTTTGTATCCGTCCGACCAGTTGAAAAAAACTGCTATTGATCTAAAGCCTGCGATGGAGCTAAAAGCCAATGTAATACTGGTTAAGGATGTCGAAGCTAATGTTCCGGTAAGCTATGGCCGTACCTATGTAACCAAACGAAAAACAACGATTGCCACACTGCCCATTGGTTATGCGGACGGTTATTCAAGGCTGTTGTCGAACAGGGGGAGGGTACTGATCAACGGTGAATATGCGCCGATAATCGGTACTGTTTGCATGGATCAGTGCATGGTTGATGTGACAGACATAAAACATGCCGTAAGAACCGGCGATGAAGCCGTATTAATCGGGTCGCAGGGGGGTAATTCCATTACGGTCGATGAGATAGCAAGTCTTACAAACACTATTAATTATGAAGTGGTATGCCTTATCGGGAAACGCATACCAAGGGTTTATATCAAGGGCGGGGAAGTTGTAAAAGTGGTAAATTACCTGATTTAGTACGGGATAAGCCCTGGCTTCCGGGTAAAAACCCGTACCGGTTTAGGGAAATTGAAATGAGATGTATGAATTAAATACAATATTGCAATACTTAATTATATACAGGAATAGAAAGACCTGCATGTAACGGACATTTAATTTGACGGGGTTGCCGATAAAAAATATAATGAAACTGTAAGGGAATATCTGTGGGGTCAAATCCGATACCGGGGAGTGAACTATGTGGAAATCAGGAGAGGAGATATCTTCTATGCGGATTTGAGTCCTGTGATAGGTTCGGAACAAGGCGGCATCAGGCCTGTTCTGGTTATACAGAATGATGTGGGAAACCGGTACAGCCCGACCATAATCGTATCGGCGATTACTTCAAAGCTTGATAAGGCAAAACTGCCTACCCACATTGAAATACCGGGCGATTTGTATGGGTTGAACAAGGATTCGGTAATTCTGCTGGAACAGGTAAGAACAATTGACAAAAGAAGGTTAAGGGAAAAAGCGGGGCACTTGGATGAATTTCTTATGGCAAAAGTAAATGAAGCGCTGAGTACCAGTTTCGGCCTTGAATCGCGGTTTGTGCAGTAACGATACATATCGCCGTTCCGTTTATCGGATCTGATGAGAGGCGATTCCGGACAGGATAAAATTATAAAAGGCCGCTGACAAAACCTTTAGTTTTATATGGCAGGGGGTCTACAAAAGATGAATAAAAACAGACGTGTTATATTTGTTGCAATTGCTTTGGTATGCGTGACCTTAACTTTCACAGCGGCGCACGCCGCCAATACATCCGCGCAGCCCGGAAGCGAGTTTGATCCGCTCGTCACGAAAAGTTATGTGGATGAGCAAATACAGAAACTTGCGCAGAAAATAGGAAGCGGGTCGTCAGGCAGACCTTCAACCGGAACAAGTTCAGGAAGTGTTGATGAACAGGTTATTAATAACCTGAGAACCGACGTTTCGGATCTGACAAGCCTTATAATTGAAGCGTACATGAGAATTCAAAGTCTTGAAAAACAGAATATGGAGCTTATTCAAAAGGTTGAAGAACTGGAACGCGGTTTTGCCGTGGTTGAAGCGGCTAAAGGACAGAGAATACTATTGGGCGCCGGTGCGGAAGTCATTGTAAGAAGCGGTGAAACATTGGCGATTTCAGGTGAATTGGGAGGTCTTGCCGATGTCACGGCAGCGAAGGATCTCACCGAAGGCATGCAAGTAACAAACCAGCATCTGCTTATTTCCTCGCGAAAGGACGGGAGAGGCCTGCGGGTGGTTTCAGATGTTGCTTTCCTTCTGATTCGGGGCAGCTATACAATAGAATAAATATAGATGTTTAATCACCCATCCGGCATTCATGTGCTGAAAGGTAGAAATATGAGGATGAAACACGGTGTCCGAAATATAATAATAATGGTTTTGTTTATCTTGACCTTTTGGTTTGGAATCCGGCCCATTATTACCGGCGATGAATTTGAAAACAGGATTAAGAAAATGAAAGGTACAACGGGCGGTGACGAGTATGCTCTTGTCGTGTTCGGAACCGAACCGGAAGGTATAGCCGCGGCGCTGTCCGGTGCCAGACTGGGGCTGAAAACGCTTCTTGTTACGGAGGATATTGATCCCGGAAGCTATATAAAATCTGGGCTTATTACATATACATCACCTGACTATGCGACGATTGACGGCGAGAAAATAAAACTGAATACCGGAATTTATACCGAGCTTTTTGGAGAAACCGGCGGGAATTTCTCCCTTGAGAATTATATAAATACTGTTATCAAAAAACTTGAAAGAGAATCAAATCTTGATGTTTTCTACAATGCCGGCATTCTGTCGGCACAGACTGATGGAAATCTAGTCGAGAGCGCATCTGTTTATTACAACGGCGAAACAAGGCAAATTAAAGCATCTTATTTTATCGATGCGACAGAAGACGGAAAATTTTTGGAGTTGTGCAATGTACCGTATTTTACTGGCTCGGGCGATATTGGCGTTCAAAATGCCTATATGCCGGTTCACTATAATTTTATAATCTCCAATGTGAAATGGGAGGACATCGAAAGCATAAGGAAGCAGATTCAGAACGTGCATGATTTCCGGCAGGTTCTGGCACAATATGAGAGGGTCAGCAAGAAAACACAAATCTCAAATCTCAATTTTATCGGCCAACCTAATAACAATATGGTGATCAGCGGAATAAAAATGATGCAGGTTAATGTGGATGATCCTTCGGCGATCGAAGCAGATCTGAAAAATGCGTCAGCCGAAGCTAAAACGCTGACAGCTTTTTTGCAGTACACTTTTGTTCCGTTTGAGAACAGCTCGTTTGTAGCGGGCGCCTCCCGTTTTTACATACCGGAATATAGACATTTTAGCGGCAGATACCGGCTTACTGTTGAAGATGTGCTCGAAAACCGTAATTTCCGTACTAAAATTGTACTTGCCTCCGCTCCCGTTGACGGGGAAAAATTTGTAAGTCCGGAGTTTGCCGAGGAATATACTTATATAATAGGTTCACCCATAGTATATTCAATTCCTCTTGAGTGTTTTATTGCGCAAAATTACGACAATTTAATGATGGTTGGAAAAAAGGCTTCGTTTTCTTCCCTCGCTTCAACGAGCGCCGGACGAATGCCCGTGAGCATATCGAGCGGGAACGCATTGGGGGTAACGGCTGCATATTGTTATCTTAACGGTCTTACGCCGGCGGAGCTTGCCGCAGCTTCGGACAAAACCCTTCAGGAATATCAGAAATTACTGAAACGGGCAGGCATTACCCTTGTTGATTTTGATGAACCAAACCCGAACAAGGACCACTGGGCATGGTCGTCGGTTAAGGTGTTGACGGAATATGGGCTTATTGCCGGAGGAGTGGAGAACGACTACCTGTTTGAACTCGAAGCCAGTCAGGAAAATCTTGCGATACTTATTATTAATATGATTGTGAAGGTTTTACCCGATATGTATTCTCTTGATTTGGATACAAGAATTCGCGCTTATGCGGTCGATGAAAGATTAACCGGAGAAAAAGCGTGCGAAATCGTTCTTGAAACCCTTGATATTTCGTATGTGCAGGGAAGTGCATTTGATAAAGCCGAAAAAGAGGGTATTATTTCAAAAGATATCCTCGAACGGATTAGTCCCGACAAACCCGTTACACTGGACTGCGTTTATGCTCTTACCATAGATCTGATCAACCGTATGAAATAGTCTGTTAACCGTCATCACGTTAAATTTCCTCGTCCTCCAGAAAATCCGCGATAAGTAAATCTGCAAATTTCCCATAACTTTGCAATCCGTCGGGCTGGTTATTGCTTTTTAGATAATACTCATTTATATCATCCGCGATTTTTGTAATCTTCTCCCTTTGATGCGCGTCCCAGAAATCCCTTATATTGCGCTGATCGGATTTTATTTCATCGCTCAGAAGCGACGATATCTGTTCATATAAATCCGGAGATTGCCTGTATAATTCATTGCCGACATAAGTAATCGCGGACAGGTATCCGGAGTATTGAAACAATGGATCGGCGTGATTTTTACATGCTAAAAACCCGATATAATTCGCCTCGTCTTCAAAAGTAATGCCCATTTGATGCGCGATTTCGTGGCATGCGGTGTGCGGCAGCGTGACTAAAGGAGGTTCTATGTTTATGTTTGGCTCGCCCGTTAAAAAGCTGTACACTCCTGCATATCCGGATATAGTTTGAATGCGCGAAAAAAGAAGCCCCTTTACCTTTACGCGTTTGGAGCGGAAAAAGGGATATATATCGGAAAGCGGCTTGTACCCTTTCCATGCGGTATTTAGTACTGTTCTTACCATTTCGCGTCCGGATGTATTTTCATTCGTTAACTGCAGACCGGAACGAATTTCATTTGCACGCAGAACAAGAGCTTTATATGTCGCAGACAATTCAGAAACCGAATACTTGTTTACCTGAAGGCCGAGCCGGTCTTTTAACGGGACTCGGAAATTATTAAGATTCCATAAGAAGTTAAACAGGAACCACCCTAACGATGCTGCAAAAAGAACAAGGGTGACAAAACGCACCGCCTCTTTTACAAAGTTTTTCAGATATATCGAACGTACCAGCCTGAACAGCATGTACACGAAGAAAAGCACAATCAGCAGTATGAATATTTCATACAGCGAGAACGGAAAAAGGTTTGCAATGCCTGTCTGGATTGCCGAGGTGACAGGGAAAATACCGCGGGAATAATATTTTTCAGTAATATCCGGCCGTGAAACGGCCAGCTTTCTTGCCGCAAATGTTAAAACGGCAAGAATTACAGATATAAGCAATATTATACGGATACGGCTTTTCTTTTTTCTTGCAGACACGCTTACCTGGATATACATAACTGCACCTGTTATTTATTAAATATACGTTTTTTAATTGTCAGAATAATAAAACGGGGCAGATCCATCATCCGCTTATAGCGCCTTGGTTCACGGATAAGCCGGTAAAGCCATTCAAAGCCGAGCTTTCGGATTGTTTCGGGAGCCAGCGATGCTTTTCCGGCAAATATATCAATAGCTCCGCCTACGCCAATACATACCTTGCAGGACAGCCGGTACATATTACGGTGTATCCAGAATTCCTGTTTTGGGGCTCCCATCCCGACAAGTAGGATGTCCGCTCTCGATTCGTTTATCAGTTCAATAATGTGATCTTCTTCATCAGGATTAAAATAACCGTTATGATAACCTGTAATTTTTACTTTCCCGTATTTCTCCATTATATTTACAGCGGCGATTTCAGCTACTCCGGGACGGCCTCCCAGTATATAAAACCCCACGTTTTTGCCCGCAAAAGTTTCAAAAAGTTTTTTTGTGAGATCAATTCCCGAAACCTTTTCCTTCAAAGGCGTTCCGAGTATTTTTGAAGCAAGCACGACGCCAGCACCGTCGGGGATCAAAAGTCCGGCGTTATTAAGAATACTTTTCAGTTCGGGGTCCCTCTGCGCCTGCATGATAATTTCGGAATTAGGAGTGTAGACCGCGTTAATTGAATTGCCGTTAATCCACTCCATGACTTTTTCAACAGTTTCCCGCATTGTTATATTATTAATGTATACGCCATGAATGTTTACCCTGTCCATTTCAAATTCTCCGGTTTCAACTTTTTTAGCAGCAATTTTAAAAGTCATACTTTTTTCCCCGTTATTATATAACATAATGGCATTTTTTAAAAGGATAAGGCAAAACACCCGAACCAGAGCCGCGTACCAACAGGAACGCGGCAGCACTGCCTCGACCCGTTAACCACCCGCTGTCTATATGACACTATTTCCGCGGGTCCTGGTTCATGCTGTTAAAAAAATAATATAAAAAAGAACAGACGTTTGCATTAGTTCTTTTTAAATTGTATAATTACTGTATGTTTATTTTCGATATATTACCGGAGGGTTTATGGAACTGATAGAAGGATTGAATCCGCAGCAAAAAGAAGCAGTTTTGCATACAGAAGGGCCGTTGCTGGTTTTAGCCGGCGCCGGTTCTGGGAAAACGCGCGTAATTACCCACCGTATTGCGTATCTTATACAGGAAAAAGGTGTTGCGCCGTGGAATATATTGTCGTTGACGTTTACGAATAAGGCGGCAAAAGAAATGAGAGATCGCATCGAAGCGATCATTGGAGCAAGGGTATTGGACATATGGTGCGGTACTTTTCATTCGTGCTGCGTTCGTATTTTGAGAAGAGAAATTGAAAGACTCGGCTTTAACCGCGACTTTGTCATATATGATACCGATGACCAGGAAACGTTGATAAAAGACTGTCTTGAAAGGCTTGGGTATAACGAAAAAAATTTTCCACCAAAACAGATTCTTGCGTATATAGGAAGGGCAAAGGATGAGCTGATTAATCCTGAAGCGTATTCAATTAACGCTGCCTCCGATTTTCGCTTGCGGAAAATATCCAATATTTATACATTGTACCAGAAAAAGCTGAAGGCAAACAACGCTCTCGACTTTGATGATATTCTGCTGCATACCCTTAAAATTTTTGACGAAAATCCGGATGTTCTTGCGTATTACCAGGAGAAATTTAAATATATTCTTGTCGATGAATATCAGGATACAAACACGGCTCAATATATGCTTGTGTCAATGCTCGCAAAAAAGCACCGTAATATTTGCGTGGTCGGGGATGACGATCAGTCAATATACGGATGGCGGGGCGCAAATATGCGGAATATACTCGATTTTGAAAAACATTTTCAAGGCTGCCGGGTAATAAAGTTGGAGCAGAATTACCGTTCAACGGAAAGGATTCTTGAGGCGGCAAATAACGTTATAAAAAACAATTTTGGCAGGAAACCGAAAATACTCTGGACAAAAAACTCGGCAGGAGAGCCGGTATATGTGTATAGGGCATATGACGAAAAGGATGAAGCGGATTTTGCAGCGGGTATGATACGGGACGCTGTTACACGCGGAGAAAATGAGTACGGTGATTTTGCCGTATTATATCGTATTAACGCTCAATCCCGCGTATTTGAAGACGCTTTTATCAGGATGGGGGTTCCTTACAGACTTATAGGCGCGCACAGGTTCTATGACAGGAGAGAAATAAAAGATATAATTGCCTACCTTAGGGCAGTAAATAACCCGCATGATGATATCAGCCTTAAACGCATTATAAATGTTCCAAGAAGAGGGATAGGAAAAGTAACTCTCGACAGGGCAGAGCAGCTTGCATACGATAATGGCGTCAGCATTTACTCAATTTTAAAGGAAGCTTACAGGATAAACGAGTTGGCAAGAGCATCGGCTAAAATAAAGAGTTTTGTCGAATTGCTCGTGAACCTTAGGACGCTTGCGGAATACCTTGATTTAACCGAATTAATTAAAGAGGTAATAGACCAAAGCGGGATAGTTAAGGAACTTGAACAGGAAGATACCGTAGAAGCAAGAACCAGAATAGAAAATATACGGGAATTCCAATCCGTTGTGTTGGATTTTGTACGAAACAGCGAGGAGGAAAATCCCGGTCTAAATGATTTTCTGGCTCATGTTTCGCTTATTGCCGATGTTGACAATATGGACAATGGACAGGATAAGGTTGTGCTAATGACGATGCACAGCGCGAAAGGGCTTGAATTTCCGGTTGTTTTCCTCGCCGGCATGGAGGAAGGCGTTTTCCCGAGCTACCGTTCAATAGGTGAAGAAAGCGAGATGGAGGAAGAGCGCAGGCTGTGTTATGTTGGCATTACACGCGCAAAAGAAAAGCTTTTCCTTACTTTGGCAAAATCCAGAACTCTTTTCGGGAATACAACATATAACAGGCAATCACGTTTTATTGATGAGATACCGGAGGACCTTTTGAAATATGTCGGCGAAAACGGCTGTGTTTTTAACAGTAATACCGGCAAACCGGTTATCAGGCAGGTTGGCGCAGATGAGTGGAAACAGCGCACGGCGTCTTTTATTAAAGCGGAGGAATTAAATATTGACGAACTGGTTGTAGGAACCAGGGTAATACACAAAAAGTTCGGTACCGGCACTATAACGGCAAGGGAGCAGGAAGGCAACGATTTCAAGCTTGAAATAAATTTTGACGGGCTTGGGATGAAAAGGCTGATGGCTTCGTTCGCAAAACTGAAATCCGCGCCTTCGGACAATATGTAAGCCATGCCTCTATCCGTTTTGACATCATATGTATCCCCTGAAATACAGTGTGTGAATTTTCATAAAAACCGTGAATAATTTCATGCCTGAAGGATAAGATATGTTCCGAGGGAGTGATCGACTTGAGTGAAACATTGACACAGGAACAACTTAAACTTATAGGTGAAAATTGCAGCCAGTACAGGCCGGTAAGCCAGGGTTATTCGGTAGTAATGGGAATAAATGTGGATGAGGGGATATCCTGCGGTACATGCAGGTATTGGTCAGGTTCGGAATGCGTTATAGACGCGCTTGATAATGTTGCGGTTAATCTGGGCATACTTCCGGAAGAATAAGAATTAATACCTTTGGAATTTATACCGTAATTAATTACCATTTCACATATAAACAGAATACACCGGTACGTAATTTGTCGCGGACCGCATCCGGATTATTTCCGGAAAAGCGCAATACGACAGGTTAAGACAATTGATCCATGTATAATCTAGTCATACTAATGATAAACCGGGGGTCTGTTTTATGAGAAATTTCACTTCTGCTCAGAAAGCGCCGGCATCCGGCAGTAAAAAAGTCCATTTCGCGGAACAGCTAAAAGCATTAACGATATTTGATATACTATCGTGCATTTTTTGCGGAGTTTTGTCCAGAGGCACATTTTTTGGAACTGTCAGCCCGTTTGGTCTTGCTTTATATGCCGCATATTCCGGAAACGGTTTTGCAAAAGCGATTATGACGATTTCAATAATCTCTTTCAACTTATTCGGCGGAGATTTTCTTAAAGCATTAAAACAGACTGCGACGATATTTTTATTTGAATGGCTTATTATCCTGTTTAAAAAAAACAGCAAAGAAGCGGGCCATATCGGAAAAGCGTTCTTTATGGCGGTATCATCCGCCATTACGGGTATATTAGTATTTTTAATAAACGGCCAGCTTATGCTTGAATTCGTTTTTATTCTTATTAATGTGATGCTTATCGCCGCAGCTTCTCCGATTATTTCACTCGTTATCGAAGAAAAGGCAGGTACAAAAGAATACCAGGAACGAAATCACCTGAAACTGCTTGGTTTTTTGATTCTTTTAAGCGCATTTTTGCTTGGCATATCGGGATTCAGCATTTTTGGCATACAAGCCGATGCGGTAATGGCCGGCATTTGCGTACTTATGCTCGCGAGACATTTTGATCCGGGCATTGCAGCATGTGCGGGCGCAATAGCCGGGATTTCCGTTTCCCGCGGCGGTATTGCCGAATTAACATCATTAGCCGGGGTATACGCGATTACCGGTATGACGGCGGGTATATTAAAAAAGTCTAAAATGGCTTCAGGTATTGCGTTTTTTATAATCCAGGCTGTTGTCATTATCCTTTCAAAAGAATATTTTACCGGTTGGGCGGAAATTGTTATACCGACAGTTTTATTCATACTGCTCCCTGATATAAAACCTGGAAGAATTCATGCGTTAAAGTGTCATATCGGCGAATATGACGATGAAACACAAAAGGTAAACAGGGTTAAAAGCATTGTTACAAAAAAGTTGTCCGATATATCAAAAGCTCTTATAAGACTAGCAAATACGGTTGAAAAACAGATTAAAGACAGACTTGGCGGGCAGGAAATAAACGCGAACGCGGTAATTGAACAGCTTACGGCCGAAGTTTGCAGCCAATGCGCAAAAGGTTCGTCCTGTTGGGATATGGGACTGGTGAATACATATAAAACGGTGATATGTATTGCTTCACGTCTGGAGGAAGGTACGACGGCACATAAAGAGCATATGAAAGATCTGGGCAGGTTTTGCGCAAAACCCTCCGCGGTTTTGGAGGCGCTCTCGAAAATTATTGAAATAAAAAGAATAGAGAAAATATGGCAGGGGATAGTTTATGACAGCATAAGCATAATTCCGGAACAAATATACGGTATGTCCGAAATTATAAAAACGATATCGGGCGGATTTTTCCGAGAGATAGCACACCATGCCGAAGAAGAAAAAAAGATTAAAAAAGCTTTAACAAAAAAAGGATATTTGATTACTAATGTTGAGGTCAATAAAAACCGATGCGGCAGATTTACATGCGAAATTCAGGTTGAAGGCTGCCGCGGAAGGAAAGATTGCATAAAGAGCATTGAGACAGTTACTTCCGGGATATTGGGTTTACCAATGAAAGTTGAAGAAGGCGAATGCAAGGATCGGGGAAAGGAAAACTGCTTTCTTTTTTTAAAGGAGAAAGAAGTTCTTGGAGTCACTACAGGAATAGCAAGGGTTAAAAAAAATAAATCAGGTGTTTCGGGAGATTCATTTACCTTCCTGAAAACACGTGACGGGGAATATGTTGTGGCAATAAGCGACGGAATGGGCAGCGGCAGTGAAGCGAACAGGCTCAGCGAAACAACAATTGGCCTTTTGGAACAGCTTATTGACTGCGGACTTTCAATCCGCGACAGTCTTCGTATGATAAACATAATGATGAGTATGAATCCTGAAAAATACTCAACAGTGGATATTTCAGTTATTGATTTATACAGCGGTAATACCGAGTTTTACAAAATGGGAGCTGTTCCAAGCATTATTGCGAACGGAAAAGATATAGAGTTAATACAAACGGACAATCTCCCCGCAGGTTTTTTAACTGACAGCGCGGTACGGCCCGAAAAACGGAAAATATCCGATGGGGAATTTGTTATTATGATGACCGATGGTTTGTATGATCGTCTCAACGGTTCGAGCGGTAAGAACATGATCAAAAGGGCAATAGTCCGAGAAAACACGCTGAACCCTCAGGAACTGGCGGAACATTTATTGGAAAAAGCCTGTTCAGGTAAAAAAGCCATTACCGATGATATGACGGTTATAATCACAAAGCTTTGGCGAAAAACCGGCTGATATCAGGATAGTGTTATCCTACCGCCCGAATTTTTTTTTCCTGAAGGAACATATTACCGATTTGATCAACATTCCCGGCGCCCATTGTAAGAATTAAATCGCCGGGTGAAGAATCCTGTATAAGACGATTTACAATATCGTTAAACGATGCGATATATACTGCGTTATTAGTAACACTGTTAATATTTTTTACGAGATTCGATGCGTCCACTTTCCCGGTGTTTTTCTCCCTGGCCGCATATATATCCGTTATATAAACACGGTCGGCAAATGCAAAGGCTTTTGAAAACTGTTCCATAAGTTCCGATGTTCTTGAGTAAGTGTGCGGTTGGAACACACAAAGGATTTTTCCGTGAGTACAGCTTTTTGCAGCCTTTAGTGTTGCGACTATTTCGGTAGGATGATGGGCATAATCGTCAACAACCCGTATCCCGTCAACCACTCCCTTATGCTCAAAACGGCGGCGCGGGCTTTTAAACCTGGCAAGTGTCTTCTTAACAATATCTACCGGAATATCGAGCAAATGGCATACGGCGAAACAGGCCAGGCTGTTCGAAACGTTATGCAAACCCGGTATTCCCAATTTCAAGCGGAATAAATTCTTTTTGTTGTGAACGACACTGAATGATGCAAAACCATTGTCGTCGAATGTAATTTTTCTTGCCGTCCAATTGGCTTCCGGGGAGGTTAATCCGTATGACACTGCCCGTCGGCCAAGCTTTTTCATTATTAATGACACGCGCTCGTCATCGGCATTTCCGACAAAAAAGCCTTTTTGCTGTATTTGATCGGCAAAGCAGGAAAATGACAGCTGAATATGCTCTATATCGCGAAAATAATCGAGATGATCCGGTTCAATATTTAAAACAACCCCAACATAAGGCCTGAATTTCAGAAAACTGTCTTTATACTCGCATGCTTCCGTTACGAAATACCCGGATTTGCCGATGCGGGTGGTTCCGCCGATTGAATCCAGAATTCCGCCTATATGAACGGCAGGATCTTTCTCTGCTTCAATAAGGCAGGAAGATATCATTGATGTCGTTGTTGTTTTCCCGTGGGTACCTGAAATCGCAATGCTGTATTCGTACATTTTCATAATTTCGCCAAGCAGTTCGGCCCTTGATATTACCGGAATACCTTTACTTCTTGCCGCTTCCAGTTCAGGATGGTTGTAAGGCATTGCGGCGGTATAGACAACCAATTTCTGATTTGTTATATTTGATGGCTCCTGAATCAGTGAAATAGGAACATTTTTCATTTTTAACCGTTCCACATTGGGAGAATAATTAATATCGGAACCTGTAACATTGATACCAAGACTCAACAGGATTTCAGACAGGCCGCTCATGCTTATTCCGCCTATGCCGACCATATGAACGGTATGGCCAATCAAATTTTGTAAAAGACTATCCATAAATTATACCTCTGTTTCACCGCAAAAGGTTCTACACGTTCTATTATACCCAAATGCCCGGTATTTAACGCATTAACCGGAACTCAATAAGATTATACTATACATAGGGCGGTCAAACAATAGAAAGGCTTTTAAGCAGTTTGGTTTTTTCCTCTGCACGGATTTAAGCGGCATTATACTGGCTCCTTTTGTGTTTAATTCGGTCAATATTCATTATATGCATATGATATATTATATTTACATTCACATCTGCAATAAAAATTATGATATATTTTATAAAAAAAGAAGGAATTTTTAAATTTATGGCGAATAATACTCTATAACGGAAAATTTAGGTATTACTGTGCAGTTAACTTGCTGGAAGCCGATATTTTCCGTAACCACAACATTAGGATACGGAAGGTGATACAGAGATGGAGATTACAGACATCCGCATTAGAAGAATTGATTCGGAAGGGAAAATGAAGGCTGTTGTTTCAGTGACATTCGACAATGAATTCGTGGTGCACGATATTAAAATTATTGAAAGTCAAAGTGGCCTGTTCATTGCGATGCCAAGCAGAAAAACACCGAGCGGAGAATTCAGGGATATAGCGCACCCGATTCATTCTGAAGCCCGTTCCACAATTCAATCCGCAATTCTTGAAAGATATCACACCATGCTGGTGGAAGAGGAAACAGGAGCAACAGAAGAAAAAGTTCCAATGGCTGAAACAGAAGAATAGGTTTATAAGAAACAGAAAGGCACTTGCTGATTGTAAGTGTCTTATTTTTGTCCGAAAATTAACATCAAGCATGGATGATTTTCAATTATTAAGGTTCTCATTCATCTGCCGGAATAACTGGGGAGAATGCCTGACTACACGTTATGCAGTGCTGGACAGATGAAAGCGCGGTGAAGCGAAAACGGCACAGAGGCGGCATTACCGAATAAAAAAGGTGATTATTGAAATATTATATCAAACATGAGAGAATTATTATTGTCCGGTTTTGTTTTATTGGGTTTTTACAAAAAATATTAAATTATTTATGTTGTATTTTAACTCTTTATTTAATAGTATGCTGTATAATGGGTATATGGAAACCGAAAGGGGTCTTCGTTAATGGAAGATGTTTATGCTGTAATCTTGGCTGCCGGAGCCGGAACAAGGATGAAATCCGAAAAAGCGAAAGTAACGCATGAATTATGCGGGAAGCCAATGATTAATTGGGTTATAGATGCCGTTAAAGGAGCCGGTGTGACGGAAGTTATTGTTGTTACGGGTTACCAGGAGGAACAGGTGCGCAGCCGCATATCTGAAGATGTTATTTTTGCGAGCCAGAAAGAACAGCTTGGAACGGGACATGCGCTTATGCAGACCCTGCCGCTGCTTAACGACAAAAAGGGCTCATGCCTGGTTCTATGCGGCGATATTCCGTTAATTACCGCGCAAACATTGAGACATATGGTAAAAGATCATATACACAACGGCAGGGCTATGACATTATTAACAGCCGTTGTAGAAGATCCTGACGGATATGGGCGTATTATTCGTGACAGCGGCGGAAATGCGTGCCGTATAGTCGAACATAAGGATGCCGATGCTGAACAGCTGAAAATTAAGGAAATAAACTCGGGGATATACTGTTATGACATTCAATGGCTTGTGAAGTCATTGAAAGGACTGGATAATAATAATGAGCAAAAAGAATATTACCTGACCGATACAATGGCTATAATTTATGAGAACGGCGGGAATATCGGCGCGATAATACTGGACAACCATGAGGAAATGCTCGGGATAAACGACAGGGTCCAGCTCGCTGCTGCGGAAAGAGTATTAAACAGAAGGATAATAGAAAGGCACATGAAAAACGGGGTAACTTTTTTAATCCCCGATAGTTGTATTGTTGAAGAAAGTGTAAGCATCGGCCCCGATACGGTGATATATCCCGGCACAATACTGAAAGGTTCCACTTCAATTGACTCCAACTGTGTAATCGGTCCGAATTGCATGATATCCGACACGATGATAGGCAAAAATACTAAAGTAATCTGCTCGATTATAAGCGAAAGCCAAATCGGCGAACATACAACCGTAGGCCCGTTTGCTTATTTAAGACCCGGAAGCATCGTTGGGGAAAAAGTAAAAATCGGCGATTTTGTTGAAATAAAAAAATCCATAATCGGTGATGAAACGAAGATATCTCACCTGACATATGTAGGTGACGCCGAAATCGGAAAGAATGTTAATTTAGGCTGCGGCGTTGTTTTTGTTAATTATGACGGAAAGGTAAAAAATAAAACAATCGTCGGTGACAACAGCTTTATTGGTTGTAATGTGAACCTAATATCCCCTGTCGAAGTTAAGCCTAATTCTTATATTGCGGCAGGCTCCACGATTACCGAAGAAGTGCCGGAATATTCGCTTGCAATAGCCAGAAGCAGGCAAACAATTATAAAGGATTGGGTTATAAAAAGAGGAAGATTGCGCGGAAAAGAATCAGACAATTAAATTAATACAGAAAAATTACGGAGGTTAAAATAAAGATGAACATTCAGGGAAAAGACATTAAAATATTCGCCGGAAATTCCAATATACCTCTTGCCCAGGAGATAGCGGCAAAAATCGGATTGCCGCTGGGAGAGTCAATTGTGGGACGTTTCAGCGATGGTGAAACAGCGATAAGCATTAATGAAGTTGTTCGTGGTTCCGATACTTTTATCATTCAATCCACATGCACGCCGGTGAACGATAATCTCGTGGAACTTTTAATACTGATTGATGCATTAAAGAGAGCGTCCGCGGGAAGGATTACCGCAGTCATACCATATTTTGGTTATGCAAGACAGGACAGGAAAGTAAAGGCAAGGGATCCTATTTCGGCAAAGCTTGTTGCGAATCTGCTTACCGTTGCAGGAGCAGACAGGGTATTGACAATGGATCTTCACGCTACACAGATCCAGGGTTTTTTTGACATTCCTCTTGATCAACTGATGGGAACACCGATTTTAGCGAAATACATGTCCGAGAAATTTACAAATCTCGATGATCTTGTTGTGGTATCGCCCGATATAGGAAGTGTTTCGAGATCAAGGAAGTTTGCGGAAAGGCTTGAAGTTCCGCTTGCGATTATTGATAAAAGACGTCCGAAGGCAAATGTATGTGAAATAATGAATATAATCGGGGATGTGCGCGGTAAAAAGGCTATTCTTGTTGATGATCTTATAGATACCGCAGGCACTGTAAAAACAGCATCGGAAGCGCTGATGGAAATGGGCGCGAGCGAAGTTTATGCCTGCTGCACTCACGGCGTATTATCGGGTCAGGCGATAGAACGGATAAAAAATTCGCCGATTAAGGAGCTTGTTATGTTAAATACGATTCCGCTTCCGAAAGAAAAGAGGTTGGACAACATAACGGTACTGTCCGTAGCGGATATCTTTGCTGAGGCAATTGAATGCATATACGGCAATATTTCCATTTCAACACTGTTCACTCAGCGTTAACGGGATTAATAAAGCACACATACATAGTTCTTCCAAATGCTCCTTTACTTAGCTGAAGTCACGTTCCGCTTTATCTTTAGGGAGGTTTTTTAATGTTTGTAATTGCGGGGCTGGGTAATCCCGGAAGAGAATACGAAAGAACGCGTCATAATATAGGTTTTCAGTGCATTGATTATCTGTCTGCTCTTTACCGCATACCTGTTTCTAAAATTAAGTTTAAATCATTGATAGGAGAGGGAATCATACAAGGGAAAAAGGTTATTCTCGCGAAACCGCAGACCTATATGAATAACAGCGGGGAGGCCATTAAGGCTATTGTGGATTATTACAAGGTTGATGCGGGCAATGTTGTGATCATATACGATGATGCCGACCTGGAACCGGGTGTTATCAGAATACGGCCTAAGGGAAGTTCGGGGACGCATAATGGCATGAAATCAATCATATACCATATGCAGACCGACGAATTTCCGCGTTTCCGCATTGGTATCGGAAAGCCGCCGGAGAAAATGGACCTGGTTTCATATGTATTGGGCGTGTTCAGTGAGGAAGAACAGCGGATTATGAATGAGGTTATTGAAAGAACCGCGGCTGCCGTAGGGGATTTTCTGGCCGCAGGGATTGAAACGGCAATGTCAAAGTATAACTGTAAAAACAATAACGATAAGAATAATGATTGAATCCGGAGCTTTTATGAATATAAAACGATGGTACGAATGGAAAGAGATAAAAGAAATACAAAAAGATATTAATGAAGGCTCTTCAATTGCGATAAACGGCCTGTCCGATACACAGAGGCACCATCTTGTTTCTTCCTTAATTGAAGGTGTGGGGAAAAAAGCATTATATATTGCCGCAAACGATTTGCAGGCAAGGAAGGCGTTCCGTAACCTTGAAAGCCTGTTCGGGGAACGGGTTTACTATTTCCCGTTTCGCGAGAAAATGCTCTATGATGTTGAATCAAAAAGCCGCGAGCAGACGTTTCAAAGGATAGAATGCCTCGGAAGACTGCTTGAAAGCGACTACACGGCTGTTGTTTTATCATGCGAATCAATTATTGATTATTATATGCCCCCTGATGAATTCAAATCTTATTTTGTATCGTTAAAAGCGGGGGATACGGTCAATCTCGAAGAGCTCATACATCGCCTTGCCGCTGCCGGCTATGAAAGAGAGGAAATGGTTGAAGCAAGGGGTCAGTTTTCGGTAAGGGGAGGCATTATTGATGTTTTCCCGGTACAATACGAGAAGCCTGTAAGAATTGAATTGTTTGATATAGAAATTGATTCGATGCGCATATTTGATGTCGAAAGTCAGCGATCATATCAAAATGTTGAGCAAGTACGCATATTTCCCGCGAAAGAATTTGTTTTCACCGAAGAACAGGCACACAGAATAACCGAAAGACTCGACGCGGAGCTAAATGAATATTTAAGCAGAATCAACGACAGGGATTTAACCGCATTGTTCAGATCCAATTTCGGCAGGTATGCCGAAAAACTTAAAAACAGCGGAAATTTCGCGGGAATAGATAAATTCATCCCATATTTTTATGATAGCAGGCATTCGATTTTTGAATACATTTGTTCAAACACGGTTATATTTGTCGAGGATACGGAGCGTTTGAAACAAAGGCTGGAAAACGTTATAGAAGAACATGTGCAACAGTGTGAAATACTTATAGAAAAGGGTATGGTGCTTCCGGGAACATTTGATATGTATTTTAACCCGAAAACCTTATCTTCGCTTATCGGAAACATTCAGGCGGTATACCTTAACAGCCTTGACGAAGGGGAGAGCCTTGCCGGTATCCGCAGAAGCCATTTAATAACCGGAAAAAACATTGAACCGTACCGCGGCCATCTTGAACAACTAAAGAAGGATATAAAGAACTGGATAAGCGGTGAATATCAGGTTACGCTGCTTGCGTCAACGGATAAAAGAAAAAGCGGCCTTAAAGAATTGTTAGCCGAAGAGAATATAAATGTCTATTCCGACGAACCGCCGGGAAATATTCCATGTGTTATTGTAAGGCAGGGGCAGCTTGAAAACGGTTTTATATATCCGCAGATAAGATGGGCTGTCGTGACTGAAAGCGATATAATTTCAGCTGCCGTGAAAAAGCCGGAGATTAAAATTGAAGGTGCCCGGAAAATAAAGGCCTTTACCGATTTGAAAGTCGGAGACTATGTTGTTCACCAGATGCATGGAATAGGCTTGTATACGGGCATTGAAACACTAACTGTAGAAGGCGTTAAAAGGGAGTACCTGAAAGTTGAATACCGCGACGGTGGTTTTTTATATATTCCGGTAACCCAGATGGAGTTGATACAGAAATATATAGGTACGGAAGGAAGAACACCAAGACTGAACAAACTGGGCGGAACCGAATGGATCAGGGAAAAGAAGAAGGTCAAGGAATCGCTGAAAGAACTTGCTGCCGACCTTATAAAGCTTCAGGCCGAAAGGGAAACGCGGAAAGGCTTTGCTTTCTCACCCGATACCGTATGGCAAAAGCAGTTCGAAGACTTGTTCCCATATAATGAAACAAAGGATCAACTGCGGTGCGCTGAAGAGATAAAACGCGACATGGAAACCGATAAAATAATGGATAGGCTCCTATGCGGAGATGTGGGATACGGAAAAACCGAAGTGGCGTTAAGAGCGGTATTCAAAGCCGCGATGGACGGGAAACAGTCTGCGTTTCTTGTTCCGACTACTGTTTTGGCCTCACAACATTTTGACAATTTTAAAAGAAGGTTTGCCCCTTTCCCGATAACGGTTGAAATGCTAAGTCGTTTCAGGACGCCCAGCGAACAAAAAAGAATAATCAGGGGCTTAAAATCTGGGCTTATAGATGTTGTTGTCGGAACTCACAAACTTTTTAACAAAGAAGTGAAGTTTAAGGATCTTGGACTGCTCGTAATAGATGAAGAACAGCGTTTTGGAGTCGAGCACAAGGAAAAGATAAAAAGCATGTATCCGAGTGTGGATATACTTACGCTGTCAGCAACTCCCATACCCAGAACACTTCATATGTCCCTTACGGGTCTGAGGGATATAAGTACTATTGAAGAACCGCCCGAGCAAAGATATCCAGTGCAGACCTATATACTTGAATACAGGGATGATGTTGTTGAGGATGCGATTAAAAGGGAAATCGCAAGGGACGGGCAGGTTTTTTATTTATATAACAGGGTAAAAGGGATCCAGGCGAAAGCCGCACAACTGCAGGAACTGGTGCCACAAGCCAAAATCGGGTATGCGCATGGTCAAATGAGTGAAAGACAGTTGGAGAAGGTCATCCTGTCATTTTTAAACAGGGAGTTTGACGTACTTGTGTGCACTACCATTATTGAAAACGGGATAGATATGCCGAATGTAAACACTATTATAGTTGAAAACGCAAACAGGCTTGGGCTTGCGCAGTTGTACCAGTTAAGGGGAAGAGTCGGGCGTTCAAACCGCCTTGCCTACGCTTATCTGACATATCGAAAAGATAAAGTTCTTAATGAGATCGCGGAGAAAAGACTGAAAGCAATACGCGAATTTACCGAATTTGGTTCCGGTTTCAAAATAGCGATGAGGGATCTTCAAATAAGGGGTGCGGGAAATCTTTTAGGACCTGAACAGCATGGACATATGGAAGCCGTCGGATACGATACTTATATAAAACTTTTGGATGAAGCGGTTAAGGAACTGAAGGGACAAACCCATATCGAAGAGGAAAAAGAAGTTTTTGTGGAATTCAAAATGGACGCATACCTTGAAAAGACTTATATTGCCGATGAAAAAGCAAG
This sequence comes from Clostridiales bacterium DTU069, assembly GCA_001512485.1. Classification (GTDB taxonomy): domain Bacteria; phylum Bacillota; class Clostridia; order DSM-8532; family DSM-8532; genus DTU069. Next base: position 25,906 of record LFRV01000040.1, read on the forward strand.
GCTTGACATGTATAAGACAATAGCGGCTCTTGAAACCGAAGAAGAAGCCATTGATGTACGTGATGAATTGATTGACCGGTATGGCAATATTCCTGAAGCGGCTTCAAACCTTATAGATATCGCTCTTGTGAAAAACATGGCCGGAGAATGCGGCTTTAATATGATAAAACAAAAAGAGGATATGGTTGTTTTGTATTTTGCGGATAAAAATAACCTGCCGCTTGCGCTGCTCAACGAACTGATCTCGAAAGAAAAAGGTAAATTGATGTTTTCGGCCGGAAAGAACCCGTACCTGTCATACAGGGTAAAAGGGACAAGTAACCGGGAAGCTCTTAACAATATTAAAATTCTGTTACAGGATATTCTGAAATTGAAGTCGGGCTAATAATTGATTATAATGATATTATTCGCAGTTATGCTAAATTTGCTTAAGTGATACGAAATGTTATTGTTCACCGCCTGTTCCTGTTTTCAACACCGTGCTAAAAAAGGTGAAACCAATGAATAAAAGGGTATCTATAATAATATTTGCACTAATTGTTATTGGGGCTTCAGTTGGTTATTATATATGGGAATCCGGCAGTTATGTCGCTAAAGTCGGAAACCATAAAATTTTAAACCATGAATATACCTTTTTTTTACGCACACAGAAAAAAAACGCTGAAGCGGAAGCAGGCGCATTCAGCGAGAAAGAGATAAGGGAATTATGGGAGAGTCCAGCCGGCGGTGAAGATCCCGTTGCTATAATAATGAACAGGGCCCTCGAGAATGTAAAGGAATTCAAAATACAGCTAATAATGGCCGAACGGGAGAATTTCAGACTGTCCGACAGCGAACTGAGCCAGATCCGCCAGTCCATCGATAACCTGTTGGATGACAGGGAATCCGCCAGCATAATATTAAAAGATCTCGGTCTGAATCCGGCGCAGTATAAGGACATGATCATAAAGAGAAAACTTGTTGAGAAATACGTTGATAATTATTTGCGGACACACAATGTTGAAATGTCCCAGTATATCGTAAAACTCGAAGAATGGAAAAACGATCCGGCGTTCAATCTCGTTAAGAACGAGAGAGTGCTTCAAAAAGTGACAAATAAAAGCATGATTCTGCCAAAATAAGCATTTCGATAGAAGTTTTTCGTTCGTGTTACGCAAGTCATTTTATACAAGCATTCCATGAAAACCATACAGATAAATTTCCTGCAATAAAGTGTGGTTTTGTAAATATAAGGAGTGATTCCCTGAACTCCCTTTTAGCAGACTTTTTTTATGATTTTAATTTATACTCAGTAAAACCACGTTATGGCTGGCAACATTTATATTGGTATGTTTGCATAAAAACGACAGAATATATTCATAATAAGAACGGAAGATTTCTTAGGTTGAAAGGAGGCAACGGACCTTGAAAGCAACAGGCATCGTTAGGAGAATCGATGATTTGGGACGCGTGGTAATTCCCAAAGAAATCAGAAGAACATTGCGTATTCGTGAAGGAGATCCGTTAGAAATATTTACCGACCGTGAAGGTGAAGTTATTCTTAAAAAATACTCTCCGATTGGTGAATTGGGAGATTTCGCAGCGGAGTATGCCGAATCCCTTCATAATACCAGCGGCCATATAATATGCGTGGCGGACAGAGATTCAATTATTGCTGTTTCGGGCGCATCAAAAAAGGAATATCTTGAAAAGCAGTTAAGCGGCGAGCTTGAAAAGATTATGGAATCAAAAAGCACGTTTGTCGCTCCCTCGGTCGACGCGGCAAAGGTTACAATTCTAAATGACGAAAACGGGGATAAGTATACTTCGCAGGTAATTACGCCTATTATATCCGAAGGCGATCCTATAGGCGCGATTATGTTTTTATCAACTGACCCGAAAACTAAAATGGGTGATGTTGAAACGAAATTAGCCCAGTCAGCGGCGAATTTTTTGGGAAAGCATATGGAACAATAAACAAGAGAGCCGACAGGCTCTTTTGTTTATTTAGTCCGGCCGGTCGATTTTCACGTTTTTTATATTTCAAATAAGCTAATCCGGTGCTGTTCCCCTTAAGTTATCTGACAATAACGAATTGCGGAGAAAAAATAAGGAAAAGTGATGGCGCGTATCCTAAAAATAAAAATAGTTAAATTTATGTAAAAATTTTTAAATAATTGCTCCTTTAATTTGATTTATAATATATAGACGGATACAGCAGCTCTAAACATTTCTTCTGTTGTTTAAAAGGGATTCATATTACTCTTTGACGTCGAGGGTAATAATGAATAATATATTTTGTATTACAGGTTTAAAGGAGGAGTTGTATTTGAAAAAACTAATTTCACTGGTACTGGTATTCGCGTTCATTTTTGCGGTTTTAGCAGGATGCGCACCTACAGGAACACCTGGGAGTTCAACAGAAACAACACAGCCTGGCAGTGATAGTAAACCGGCGGCAAAAACGACATTAAACTTCTGGACATTTCAGGAATTACATAACAGTTTTATGGACGATGCAGTAGAAACATGGAACAAAGCAAACCCGGACAGGCAGATAGAACTCAAAACAGATGTTTACCCGGTCGATGATATGCATAATAAGCTGTTAATAGCACTGCAATCCGGGACCGGCGCTCCCGACATAGTGGATATCGAATGCGGACGCTTTCCGACATTTCTGAAAGGTACACCTGCGTTAGTTGAGTTTAACAGAGTAGTAGAACCGATAAAAGACAAATTAATTATGGGTAGATTGGAGAACTACGCTAAAGACGGTAAATACTACGGTCTGGATTACCATGTCGGTGCACAGGTCATATATTACAATAAAGAAATTCTTGATCAGGCAGGAGTAAATGCTGACGATATAAAAACCTGGGATGATTTTATAGCCGCAGGGAAACAGGTAGTCGAGAAGACAGGCAAACCGATGACTACGTTTGAAATAACCGACCACTGGGCTTATTATCCTCTGATTACTATGCAGGGCTCCGATTACCTGACAAAGGATGGAAAACCTCAGCTTGATAACGAAGCAAATATCAGGGCATTAAAATTGCAAGCGGATATGATGTTTGAACATAAAATTGCCATTATAGCTCCCGGAGCATGGCACCATGCGGAGGAATATTGGGCATGGATGAACCAGGGAGGTGCAGCGTCGGTTTGGATGCCCATGTGGTATATGGGAAGATTTACCCAGTACATGCCTGATTTGAAAGGTAAAATCATAATCCGTCCGATGCCTACTTTCCCAGGCGGAGCTTTATCAGCCGGTATGGGCGGCACAGGAACGGCTGTTACGAACCAGAGCAAGAATAAAGACTTGGCTGTGGATTTTCTCGCCGATGCAAAACTTTCCCTTGAGGGCAGCATAAAAACATGGACCATCCTCGGATTTGACCCAATTAGAAAAGATGCATGGTCACACCCTGCAATGGAGGCCGAGAATGAATATACGCAATATTTCGGCAGTGATATATTCAATACTCTGAAGGATGTAGTGGCTGATATCGGACCAATAAATTACGGGGATTTGTATCCGGAAGCTTTATCGCTTATACAGAAGAATGTATTGTTCAAGGTGTTGCAAGAACGCAGTGAAACGCCTGAGGAAGCATTGAAGAAAGCCAATGATGAACTTCTTGCGAAATAAAAGCTCTCAAGCTGTAATGCGGAAGCGGCATAAGGAGATCAGCTTGGCTTGGTATTATCAATAACGGTTTAGTAAAATCTCCTCTTAAAAATATATGTTATATTTGCAGGAGGAGATTTTACTTATCACAGTATAAGAAATATTTTATCATGAGAGATAATAAGCCGCTTTTATCTGATATATGCCGAATAAGCAAGCGGTTGCGGTGAACGGAGGGTTACAATGACTAATAATAGGACTGGTGCTGTAATACCCCAAAAAAAACATAGAAAGTTTGCCTTTAGACGGCAGAAAATAGCTCCGTATATATTTGTTATGCCCTTTATAATCTCATTCCTCATTTTCTTTCTATACCCGATAATAAATACGGTAATAATGAGTTTCCAAGAGATACTCGGACCTGAAGACATTACATTCGTAGGGTTCAGAAACTATAAAAGCATGGTGAATGAACATTTTGGAAACGCGATATGGGTCACGACCAGATATACTTTTTGGACAATATTTGTTTTAGTACCGGTACCAATCATAGTCGCGGTATTTTTAAACCGTAAGAACATGAAAGGCAGGAATTTTTTCCGATCGTCATTTTTCATGCCTGCATTGACATCGGTCATTGTTGCGGGACTTTTTTTCAGGTTGGCTTTCGGTGAGCAGGATACAACATTAGTCAATATGATTCTGGGGCTGTTCGGCATCCCAAAAAGGGCGTGGCTGCATCAGCGGAATACGGCAATGCTCGTAATGGTGGTATTGTGTACATGGAGATGGCTTGGTGTAAATGTTGTCTACTTCCTCTCGGGTCTACAGAACATACCGGTGGAACAATATGAATCCGCGTCGATAGACGGCGCGAATGAATGGCAGAAACTCATGAGAATAACGGTGCCGGGTCTGAAGCCGGTTATTGTATATGTTGTTACAATAAGTGTATACGGTGGATATGCCATGTTTTCGGAATCATACATATTATTCGGCGCAAGATCGCCGGGCGATATAGGCTTGACTCTTGTAGGCCTGATTTATCAGAAGGGATTTTTCGAGAATAACTTTGGGGTAGGATCAGCATTAGGTATTACATTGCTTGGTATTGTAATGATTGTTAATCTGATTCAGCTTACATTGACAGGCTTCTTCAAAAAGGAGAGTGAATAAAATGGCGTCGAAAGCATTAAAAAGCAAAATAACCAATGCTGCAATATTTATAACATTGTTCGCAATTGCCGTATTCTGTCTGGCGCCATTTGTTTTTCTGTTCGTTTCGTCTTTTAAGCCAGGCGCAGAAATGATTAGGAACGGTATTACTTTTAAACTGGATATCAATAATATGAATCTTAATAATTACAAGCTTCTGTTGGAAGGAAGAGATGGCATATACCTTTATTGGTACAGAAACAGTCTAGTGATTACGTTCCTCGGCACTGTTTTATCACTGTTTTTTACGTCTTTGGTAGGTTATGGGCTCGCAATATATGATTTTAAGGGCAGAAATTTTCTTTTCATACTCATATTGATAGTAATGGTTATTCCGATTGAAATACTGATTCTGCCGCTGTATAAACTGTCAATTTCATTGAAATTGATTGATACCTACTGGGGCGCGGTACTGCCGTTTGCTGTATCGCCGTTTGCGGTATTCTTCTTCAGGCAGTACTCGATTAAGCTTCCGCGAGAATTGCTTGACGCGGGCAGGATAGACGGATGCACCGAAATAGGTATATATTTCAGGATTATGGCTCCGCTTATGTTGCCGGCATTTGGAGCAATGACAATACTGCAGGCGATGAATTACTGGAACAGCTTTGTATGGCCGTTGATAGTGCTCAGATCGAATAATATGCTTACATTGCCTATAGGACTGCAATCATTGATTACTCCATACGGCAACAACTATGATTTATTATTGTCCGGTGCGGTTGTATCGGTTTTTCCAATTATGATTATATTCCTTTTAAATCAAAAAGCTTTTATCGAAGGTTTAACGGTAGGTGGTGTAAAAGGATAAGTGAGAAAAGTTATGTAACAGATTAATCCTGTACAAGTGTTGTAAATGTATTATAATATTTATTAAGAAATAATTGGAACTAACCAGGGCAGGCTAATTTAGCGAAGGAAGGGTTGTTTTATGAAGTCGTTTTTATCTTTCATTAAATGGCTTTCTGATTCTATTAACCGTTCTTTTGCTAGAATTGCTTCTTTGTTTAGAAATACAAATATACAAATACGCCTGTTGCTTTTTTCGATAACGCTTTCAGTAATACCTCTCGGGATAACAAGCATCTTTTCTTACAGGGAAACAGCAGCAGCCATAAAAAATAAAATCAGTACATACTCCATTCAAATAGTAAACCAGATTGCGATTAATGTTGAGAGGGAACTCAATCGCCTGGAAATAGACAGCGTGGACATTGAACTGCTGGATCTGACGCAGGATGTATTGGTAAACTATGATCAAATGTCGGAATGGGAAATTGAAAATGTCCAGTTTGCTTTAAAAGAAATTCTGGTAAAAAAGTTTTCGTTTTTGCACGATGTTTCGGATGTACAGTTATTCACTAATGATGGAAAAAGGATAATAGCCTACGGTGATAAAAGCTTTCCGCTGAACATAAAAAAGGATTTTTTGGATACATATCTACAACAATTGGTTGAAAAAAAAGGTGTTCCACTTTGGAAAGCCCTGAACCAGGAGATTGAGGAGAGACTCGTAAAGTTTGCCACAAGTCCGGAAAAAATGAACAAGAGCGATTGCATTTTACTCGGAAGGGCAGTTCTTTCCCTTGAAAACAGGGAAATAATAGGCACTATTATTATTCGCACAAATGAAAGATATTTTTCAAACATTTATAGAAACATAGATATGGGTACTGACGCGGATATTTTTATAATTGATTCGGATGGCATTGTCGTTTCAAGCAGAAATTCGTCAATCACTGTCGCAAAACAGTATAAAAACCCAAATCTTATAGACGAACTGTTAGATAGACAAAAAAGCGAAAGCAGAATATTTAACATTAACATCGATGACAGACCTTATCTGGTGGCATTTTCATATATACAAAATGCTGACTGGTTTGTGGTAGGCACTGTCCCGTATTCATATTTGAACTCGGAAGCTAAGGATATTCGTTCAAAAATATTGCTGCTTTATTTAGGGTGTTTTGCTTTAACGGTGCTGTTATCATACATTTTCACACTGTCAATTGCAGATCCGTTAAGAAAATTGGTATCCGCAATGGATGAAGTTCAGAAAGGGAACCTGTCGGTTAGCATAAATGACAGGTGCAGTGATGAAATAGGCGAAGTAACGCGCAATTTCAACGCGATGCTTCACGAAATTAAAAACCTTATGGAAAATGTGAGGATCCAGGAAAAACAGAAAAGAAAAGCTGAGATAGCGACTCTTCAGGCTCAAATCAATCCACATTTTCTGTCTAACACTTTGAATACCGTTAAATGGCTAGCAAGCGCCCAGAAAGCGGAAAATATTGAGTCTATTGTGTCGTCATTGATTCAATTACTGCATATCAGCATGGGGAAGGGCGGAGATTTAATCACAATACGTGAAGAGATTAATTACATAAAAAGTTATATCAACATTCAGCAATACCGGTATTACGATAAATTTAAAGTGGTATTTGAAATGGAGGATGATATTCTTGACTATAGAGTATTAAAATTCTTGATCCAGCCGGTTGTTGAAAATTCGATTATACACGGCATAAAGCCTTCAACAGAACAGGGGCTCATTGTAATAAAAGGCTATAGATATAATGATGTTTTAAAAATTACGGTAACAGATAACGGCGTAGGCATACCGGATGATAAGCTGAACGTACTGTTCGATAAGGAGAATAATAAGCTGAAATTCAGTGGTATAGGAATAAATAATGTAAATGACCGAATTAAGATGAATTTTGGCGAAAAATACGGGCTGCGAATTGAAAGTGTACCGAATCTTTTTACAACCGCAGAATTAACTCTTCCGATAATCACTTAAGGGGGTTTTCTCCAATGCTGAAAGTGCTGATTGTGGATGACGATTCCGTAGCGATTACAAACATCAAGGTAATGATTGAGTGGGAAGAAAATGGTTTTGAAATTTGCGGGGAAGCGGCAAACGGAGAAGAAGCGATCCAAAAAATAAAACAAACTGATCCGCAGATCGTCATAACCGATATCAGCATGCCCGTTATGGATGGGATAGCGCTGATAGATTATTTGAATATTAATTATCCTCAAATAAAGATAATAGCGCTAAGCGGATACCAGGATTATGACTATGTAAGAAAAAGCATGTTAAAAGGAGCGGTGGATTACATATTAAAACATACCCTTGGCGCACAGAGCCTGCTGGAAGTTTTGAGAACCGCGAAGACCAAATTATTGGATGAGTTGTCGGAACACGCAAAAAAAAGAATGATGGAGGATCAGATTAAGAAAAGCAGAACGCTTCTAGTGCAAAAGTTTATAAATCAGCTGGTACATGGAGAAATAAGTGAAATTGGAGAAATAAAACAGCAGATTGCCGATCTGAACCTTGATATTTGTGATAAAAACCTGGCTATTGTTTTGTTTGAAATCGATGATTATAACAAAATCAGCGAGAGTTCCTCCCCTAAGGAAATGCATAAGTTGATAGCGTCGGTACAGAATATCTGTTCCGAAATTTTGAAAGAATACGTAAAGGGGGCGGTTTCACACGTTCAGAATGGCAAGTTTGTAATTGTTTTTTCTTTTGGGGCTATAAGAAGCAATTTGTTTATAAACAACACAATAGTTACAACGATTAACAGGGTAAAGTCGAGCATAAAAAGGTATTTAAATATAACTGCCTGTTTCAGTTACAGCAGACCGTTTGCTGATATCAGTGAAATACATGAATATTATAAGGAGGCTGAAGCCATACTGCAAGGCAGGTTCTTTAAAGGAAAAGACAAAATAATAGACGAATTGTCGCACAGCAATGAATATCTGAATTTGGATTTGGATGAAGAAAGAACAATAATTGATGCTTTAAGGACAAAAAATAATGAAAAAATCGAAGAGTACCTGGATAGGATATTTACGAAATTTGTTACAAATAAAATCAGCTATAACTCGATACAGATGATATGCGCCGAATTAATAAACATAGCAAACAGGGTTGCAAGGGAGATAGGGATAGATATAAAGAGGATATACAACGATAAAGACATACCTTATTCCAGCATTAATAAATTTGAAACGCTCGTGGAGATGAAGACCTGGATTCTCAATTTATATAAGAATTTAATTTGTCTTATTGACGAAACGAAATTCAACCCCAATTATTCAGAATATACAAGAAAAGCCATATGCTATATTCAAAACAACTATAAAAGTGACGTGTCATTAAACGAAGTGGCTGAATACTTAGGCGTAAACAGTTCCTATCTTAGCAGATTGTTTAAAGAAGACTGTGGAATTGGTTTTGTTGAATATCTTAACCAAATTCGCGTTGGTCATGCTAAACAGATAATTGAAAACAGGGAGCTAAAGCTGAAGGATGTCGCGAAAGAAGTGGGTTTCAACAATTACACATACTTTTTTAAGGTGTTTAAAGATGTGTTGAATGTGACTCCCGTCGAGTTTAAAAGGATTTACAGATAACGTGATTTACCACTTGCAAGTGTCAGGGTAATTCAGTATAATTACAGTTGTCGTGCTAGATGGGGAGGTAGCGGTGCCCTGTACCTGCAACCCGCTGTAGCAGGGTCGAATTCCTGCCCGAGGCATATTACTGTGGAAAAGGGCTTTGATTTGGGGGCAATGAAGATTGGGTCTTGCGCAATTCAAGGCTGTGAACCCCGTCAGGTTCGGAAGAAAGCAGCGGTAAGCAGTTTTCTGGATGTGCCGCAAGGGCGCCTGGTCAGAGTTTCCGGTCCTAGTACCGTCCGTAGTCGTATGTCGACGGCAGGTGCACGGCTTTTATTCAGTTATTATCGGTATGCGCTGTATTTCCGGATCGGTGAATATATCGGTTTCATCCCTGCTTGTCGTAGAGAATTCTGAAATGACGGCTCCATCCTCTCCACCCTGAAACCAGTGCTTTGTATTAGGCTGTAGCGTATATTGGTCCCCCGGCTCGAGAATAATCTCATGCCAGACGGTATATGTGTTTTCCTTGCCTTTTGGAGGAGTTGCCGCTGGCGTTTTAACAGGCTCTCCTTCCACATACAGGTATACTTTTCCCCACCTGCAGCGGAAGGTTTCTTCCTTGCCGGGTTCATCTCCGACAGGAGGATGCCGGTGTTCCGGGCAGGTTTGACGCGGGAACAAAACCATTTCCTTAGCGCAGCATCTGCTTGTATTGACATATGTAATCAGTTGAAGCCCCGTATTTTCAAGATCATTCAGCCCGAAATCAGCGACTTCGATTCTTTCAATTTCTTCCTTTGTTAAAACGATTCCGGCTTTATTAAAATATTCCAGCGCTCTTGCCGCAGCTTTTTTATACTCTTCGGCAGACAACATAAAAATCATTCCTCCTACCTGGTATTATTGATAAGAATTATGGCTCGCACAAAGCCCTGCAGTTTTGCAGCTAACTATATTATATATTTGTTTAACAAAAAATTGCAACAGCGGCAGAGTATATGTTAGAATATAATAAGTTTTGGGAAAAACATAGCGTACTTTTTTTATTATCTTACAAAAAAGCAGTTTTTTTAAAAAAAACTATTGTATACAGAGGAAATCTGCCCGATAGATAAAATAAAGAGTTTATTTTATGATCAACCGGTAGGCGGGTAAAACAACATGTGGGGAAAAAACAAAAGAAAAAGGCAAACAATTATAGTTTGCGCGGCTTTCAGCTTATTTTGGATAGATTTTAGTTTATTGAAATCGAATTTAGTATGGGAGTTATACAATAAACCGGTTATACGAGGTTTTATTCTTTCCGTTCCGATAGCATCAATACTTGTTATTTACTATCTTATCAATCACATTGGCATACTCAGTGATGATTTAAAAAAATCCAACCGTTATATTCGTGAAATAATCGAAGAAAATGATTCTTTGAAAGAACCGGAAGAATCAGCGATTCCCGTTGTTAACAGCATAAACCAATCCATAGCGGAACTGTCGAAAATCAGGATTAGTGAATTAGCTGAACTGAACAAAAAAACAGCCCAATTAAATGAGAAAAATATTGAACTGAACGATGCGTACATGCAGCTTGAGTCATCATTCGGGCAGCTTCAGGCCGTATTGGAGCAATTGAACGATTCAGAGAAAAAGTATCACTCGCTCGTGGTTAACATACCCGATATAGTACTTACGCTGGACAGCAGCGGAGTAATTACATATGCAAGCCGCGCATGTAAAGATATATTGTCGTTCAGGCGTCGTGATATTGTAGGAAAGCCGTTCAACTACATAATTCATGATTCCTTCGCGGATAGTTTTAACTTTGACGAACTAATAACAAGAATCAAAAACAGCGGTGAACAGCGCATTGATATATCACTCCGAAGAGTAGACAATACTGTGATACAGACTGAAATTAAATTTACCGCCATTGTTGATTCTCCAAATAACGACTGCGTACAGGCCATTATTCGTGATGTAACCGAACAAAAGCGCATGGAGGACACACTGCGGCAAAACAACCGCAGGCTGGAGATATTAAACGGATTCAGCCACAAACTAGCCTCTGCCACGGAACTGACGGACATCTACAAGACCTGTGTCAATACCGTGACAAATGAGCTGGGCTTTTATGGCTGCATCTATTTTATAGTGGATAAAAACGAGAGATTTTACAAAATTAAGGAATATACGGGAGAGTATTTTAATGAACCCGGAAGGATTGAGCAGTTCACATATATAAACCGGAATGCGAAGGCTCTTTCGTACAATGATTACGATGGAATCGTTCTTGATTATGAACAGGTACCCAAATACCTGGTAATGAATGATAAAATTGAGGTTGCAGGTTGTTACAGGCAAGCGTACATTCAGCAGCTTCGAATAGGAGGACATGCATCGGGGCTATTTATTGTACTGAATAAATCGGTTTTTATAGAGGAAGAACTGAATGTCCTGCGATCAATAGGCCATACGACACTCGTAGCGGTTGAGAACACGATGCATCTTATCGAATCTAAAAACAATTTTGTGCAGACAATAGATGCCCTCGTTGCCGCTATAGAAGCCAAGGATCAATATACAAGGGGTCATTCGCAGAGAGTGTCGAGTATTGCTGTTAAAATAGCCGATAGAATAGGAATGGCAAAACAGCAGATTGAAGAGCTTAGGATTGCCGGTATTTTGCATGATATCGGGAAGATAGGAATAAGCGACCGGATATTGCTTAAGAAAGGGCCTCTGACCAAAGAGGAATACGAGATTATAAAAAAGCATCCCGCGATAAGCAACAGGATACTATACCCGATTGGACTGTCGGAACGAATATTAAAAGCTGTTGCGTTCCATCATGAGCGTTTTGACGGTAAAGGTTACCCATTCGGACTGACAAATGAGAGCCTTGGCCTGGAACCTCAGATTATTGCGGTTGCCGATGCATACGATGCAATGACATCTTCAAGACCGTACAGGGGTGCGCTGTCGTATGAAAAGGCGGTAGCTGAGTTGAAAAACAATAAAGGCAGCCAGTTTCATCCGGGAATTGTCAACGTAATGCTTCAATTGCTTGAAGAAAAAGAGGTAATATAACAGCAAAAAAGCTATGTTTTAAAAAGTAACTGCAGAACTTTAAGCATTTATGCCATTTAAACTCAAATTATTGGCAATATTATTTTTGTGTGTTATAATCATAAAGGTTTTGAGGACGGGTTACCGGACTTTTTTTGTTTGTCTTTGCCGTGTAGCTCAATATTTATGCAGGAGGCTATATAATGAAAACAAGTGTGGAAAATATAGGTAATAATGTTGTAAAACTTAGAATTGAATTAGAAGCGGAGGCATTTAACGAAAGCATTAAGAAAGCATATTTAAAAAACAGGAACCGGTTCAGCATTCCGGGGTTTAGGAAAGGTAAAGCTCCGCAAAATCTGATTGAGAGATATTATGGTGAAAGCATATTTTATGAAGAAGCTTTTAACCTTGCATGCCCTGAAGCGTACGAACAGGCGCTGAAAGATAATAATATACAGCCGGTTGATCATCCGGAACTGGATATTGAACAGATAGGAAAAGGAAAAGACCTTGTGTTTACGGCAAAGGTCACTGTTAAACCGGATGTTAAGCTGGGCGAGTATAAGGGATTCAAAATAAAAAAAGATAAGGTAAAAATAACCGATGATGACGTTAAGAAAGAACTGGAAAGGATCCAGGAAATCAATGCAAGGCTTATATCAATCGAAGACAGGCCGGTTAAAGACAAAGATATAGTAAATATAGATTTCGAGGGCTTTGTTGACGGTGAGCCGATTGAAGGAGGCTCTGCAAAGGGATATAGCATCGTTATCGGCTCGGGAAGCTTTATACCCGGCTTTGAAGAACAACTTATAGGTGTTGAAAAAGGCAGTACAAAGGAAATAAAGGTAACATTTCCCGAAGACTACGGCAATGAATCATTAAAAGGGAAGGAAGCGGTTTTCAATGTTACCGTTAATGAAATAAAAGAAAAAGAACTGCCGGATATTAATGATGAGTTCGCACAGGATGTAAGCGAATTTGACACACTGGAGGAGTATAAGGCGGACATAAGAAAAAAACTTGAAGAAAACGCAAAGAATGCGGCAGACAAGAAGTATGAAGATGAAGTAATTAAAAAAGTGGTTGATAACGCGGAAGTCGACGTTCCTGAAGTAATGGTTGAGCGCCAGATTGACGAGATGATGAGGAGACTGGATTTGACTCTCAGATACCAGGGTATGGATATAAATTCGTATATGGAAGTGATGAAGACCGATGTGCAGTCGTTAAGAAACGAACATCGGGAAATGGCCTTGAAGCAGGTTAAAACACAGCTTGTTCTTGAAAAAATATCACAGGTAGAGCAAGTGGATGCTTCTGAAGAGGAAATTGATGCTGAAATTGCCAAAATGGCCGAAAACTACAAGCAGAATGCGGAAGATTTTAAGAAACATTTAAAGAATGACGATATAGAATATATTAAAGATACTGTCATCACAAGAAAAACAATAAAAATTATGACAGAAGGAAAAAATGAGTCGGAACAGTAGTTAGAAAAAAGTCGGGCAATTATGTTTAAAAGATTGCGGACGGGGAAATTTAATTGTATATAATAAACAGAATACTTTTAATATGATTAAGTATATGATTGTCTCGATGAGATCATATTAAAGAAAAGGGGGATGCGAGATGGCATTAGTACCTATTGTTGTTGAGCAGAGCAGTAGAGGAGAACGTTCATATGATATATATTCACGTCTTTTAGAGGATCGGATTGTTTTTCTCAGTGATGAAGTCAATGATGTTACAGCCAGCCTGGTTGTTGCGCAGATGTTGTTCCTGGACGCCAAAGATCCTGACAAGGATATCCAGTTTTATATTAACAGCCCGGGCGGATCGGTAACGGCAGGCATGGCTATTTATGACACGATGCAGCATGTGAAGTCGGATGTGTCCACAATTTGCGTCGGCATGGCTGCCAGTATGGGAGCTTTCCTTTTGGCATCGGGCACTAAGGGAAAGAGGTTTGCTCTTCCTAACAGTACGATAATGATCCATCAACCTGTCGGCGGAGCAAGAGGCCAGGCTACCGATATAAAAATTCATGCTGAATGGATTTTAAGGGTTAAAGATAATATTAACAGAATTTTGAGTGAAAGAACGGGCCAGCCGCTTGAGAAAATTCAGAATGACGTAGAAAGGGATTTTTTTATGTCGGCTGAAGAAGCAAAAGAATATGGTATCGTCGACCAGGTTATGGAACATAAGAAGTAACGGGGTGATTTTCAGTGTCAAGATATGATGAAAAGAAACAATTAAAGTGCTCTTTCTGCGGGAAAGCCCAGGAACAGGTAAAGCGTCTTGTCGCCGGACCCGGTGTTTATATATGCGACGAATGTATTGAACTGTGCTCGGAGATTATTGGCGAAGAGTTTGAGGACTCAAGCGTTGATATACAAATTGATGAAATTCCGAAACCCGTTGAAATTAAATCTACGCTCGACCAGTATGTGATCGGGCAGGAAAAAGCAAAACGGGCAATGGCCGTTGCGGTTTACAACCATTATAAGAGAATTAATGCCGATATTGTTACGTCTGACGTTGAACTGCAAAAAAGCAATATTCTAATGATTGGTCCTACAGGTTCCGGGAAAACTTTACTCGCACAAACCCTGGCAAAGATATTAAATGTTCCTTTTGCCATTGCTGATGCTACATCGTTGACCGAGGCCGGTTATGTAGGCGAGGATGTGGAGAACATTCTCCTGAAACTTATTCAGGCGGCGGATTACGATATTGAGCGCGCAGAAAAGGGAATCATTTATATAGATGAGATTGACAAGATAGCCCGTAAATCCGACAATCCGTCAATTACAAGAGATGTAAGCGGAGAAGGTGTACAGCAGGCGCTGTTGAAGATACTGGAGGGTACTGTCGCGTCGGTTCCCCCGCAGGGCGGAAGGAAGCACCCCCATCAGGAGTTTATCCAGATCGATACGACGAACATATTGTTTATATGCGGAGGAGCTTTTGACGGGCTGGAAAAAATAATTCAAAACAGGATAGGCAAAAAAACAATCGGTTTTGGTGCCGTGACGGAAAGCATAAAGGAAAAGGATATCGGAGAACTTTTGCAGTTGGTTTTGCCACAGGACTTGTTAAAATATGGGTTAATTCCTGAGTTTATCGGCAGGATGCCTATTGTGGTTTCCCTGCATTCATTGGATCGTGATGCGCTGATAGAAATCCTTACAAAACCGAAAAATGCACTTGTAAAACAATATAAGAAATTTTTCGAAATGGACGGCGTGGAGCTTGAGATTGAAGAAGAAGCCCTGCATGCAATTGCGGATAAAGCGCTGGAGAGAAAGACCGGGGCAAGAGGCCTTCGCGCTATAATGGAAGAAATTATGCTCGATGTAATGTATGACATACCATCCAAAAGAAATGTTGAAAAGTGTATAATTGACAAGGAAACCGTAGTTTTGGGGAAGCCCCCGGCTCTTATATTTAATGAGACAAAAAAGGCAATCAGTCCGGCGAAAAAGAAAAAACACAGCGAAAACATTGACTCGGCTTCATAAGCACATGTACACTGCTGTTTGAACTATCATGCCAATAATGCAAAAAGCGCGGAATATCAAATATGTTCCGCGCTTTTTTAAACTGTACATTATTTCCGCGGGTCCTGCTTCGGGTGTTTCGTTTCCTAGGGCGACAAAGCACGTACCGACAACACGCTTCAGATCCTGTTCATTTTTCTGTTGAGAGGTCTCCATATCCCGGGTCGCTCATTTGCCCGCTCCACATTTACCTGTAAGCAGCAGGGCGCTGGAGCATGTCGCCCATCGTCACCGAAAGCCCCCGAACCACCCGCTGTGTTTGCGGTTTTAGTTCGCCGTATGTTGTTCATATAAAAAATTATTGTACAATTGTACAATAGTTTAGTTAGCAGCGTATTAACACTATTCCCGCAGGTCCTGCTTCGGGTGGTTCGGTTCCCTGGGCGGCATAGCGCGGGCTTGATGGAACTGCTTGCGCAATTTTTGCCGATATTATAATATAGAAGGGGATAATTAAAAGAAAACCTTATTTAAAGCGGAGGCAGATGCACAAATGACAAGGAAAACCCGAAACTACGGGAATGAAAGCATATCGGCGTTAAAAGGCGCAGATCGTGTCAGGCTCCGGCCTGGTGTCATATTTGGTTCCGACGGGCTGGAGGGCTGCCAGCAGTCATTTTTTGAAATTCTTTCAAATTCTATTGATGAAGCCCGGGAAGGTTTTGGAAAAGAAATACGGATTATACGTCACCGCGACTGGTCAATAACCGTTATTGACCACGGACGGGGCATTCCGGTGGACTATAACCAGAAAGAACAGAAATACAACTGGGAACTCGTTTTCTGTGAACTGTATGCCGGAAGCAAGTATGATAACATCACCGGCGAAGTTTACGAATACAGCCTTGGATTGAACGGCCTTGGCGCTTGTGCTACGCAGTACAGTTCGGAGTTTATGCATGTAACGGTATTCAGGGATGGGTACAAGTATTCGCTGGAATTTAAAAAAGGCGAAAATGTCGGGGGATTGAAAAAAGAAAAGGCAAAGTATGACCGAACGGGTACGACGATATACTGGAGACCCGAT
Source organism: Clostridiales bacterium DTU069 (assembly GCA_001512485.1). Taxonomy (GTDB): domain Bacteria; phylum Bacillota; class Clostridia; order DSM-8532; family DSM-8532; genus DTU069. The sequence goes on from LFRV01000040.1 coordinate 42,818, forward strand.
CTCGAAGTATTTACCGAAATCAGCATCCCGATAGAGTATTACAGGCAGACTTTAAAAAGGCAGGCGGTAATAAACCCCGGAATTACGTTCATTCTTGAAGACGAGGAATCCGGAAATACGGAAGTGTTCTATTATGAGCGTGGAATTGTGGATTATGTGAAAGAGTTGGCCGGGGAATCCGCTTTTACCGACGTACAGTATTTTGAGTCTTCGGCAAAGGGACGCGACAGGGAAGATAAGCCAGAGTACAAAGTTAAAATGCAGATAGCTTTTATGTTCAGCAATGAGGTAAACGTACTGGAGTATTACCATAATTCAAGTTTCCTCGAATACGGAGGCGCTCCCGACAGGGCTGTGAAAAACGCCTTTTTGTTTGCGATTGACAATTATCTTAAGAATAACAATAAATATAATAAAAATGAATCCAAAATAAGTTTTTCCGATATTCAGGACAGCCTTATCCTTGTCAGCAGTTCCTTCTCAACTGTTACAAGCTACGAAAACCAGACCAAAAAGTCGATAACGAATAAATTTATCCAGGAAGCGATGACCGAGTTTCTTAAATCGCAGCTTGAAATATACCTTATAGAAAACAGGGAAGAAGCTGAAAAGATAGCCGGTCAGGTTCTTGTGAACAAAAGGAGCCGTGAAACGGCCGAGAGGGCAAGAATCGATGTGAGAAAAAAGCTTTCGGGGAAAATTGACATCTCAAATCGCGTGAAGAAATTTGTCGACTGCAGGACCCGTGACATATCAAAGCGTGAATTGTATATTGTCGAGGGAGACTCGGCGCTGGGATCCTGTAAAATGGGAAGGGATGCGGAATTCCAGGCAATTATGCCCGTACGGGGCAAAATATTGAATTGCCTTAAAGCGGACTATGAAAACATTTTTAAGAATGAAATCATAGTTGATCTTCTAAAGGTGCTTGGATGCGGCGTAGAGATCAAAACGAGACATAACAAGGATTTAAACACGTTCAGCCTTGATAACCTCAAATGGGATAAGATTATCATTTGCACCGATGCCGATGTTGACGGGTTTCAAATACGCGCACTTATTCTTGCGATGCTGTACCGGCTTACCCCGACGCTGATACAAAAGGGGAAGGTATATATAGCAGAATCTCCGCTGTTTGAAATAACATATAAGGATAAAACATGGTTTGCTTATAATGAAAAAGAGAAAAACGCAATACTTCAAAAGCTGCAGGGAAAGAAAGTAACCATCCAGCGGTCGAAAGGGCTTGGTGAAAACAATCCTGAAATGATGTGGCAAACCACAATGAACCCGGAAACCAGGAGGCTTATAAAAGTTTTGCCCGATGACGCGGAAATGACGCGTGAATTCTTTGACCTGCTGTTAGGTGACAATCTGCAGGGCAGGAAGGAATATATTACGTTGCACGGGCATGAGTATATGGATATGCTGGATGTGAGCTAAGGTGCCGGGCAGAATCAATAGCGGGCAAATCATCTGATGCGGGGGTTTATATGAAGTTTACAGGTCAGAAAATAGTGGAAACACTAAAGAAAAACTATATGCCGTACGCGATGAGCGTTATAGTTTCGCGCGCAATTCCCGAAATAGACGGATTAAAACCGTCCCATCGAAAACTTTTATATACAATGTACAAAATGGGCCTTTTAAAGGGCGACAGAACAAAATCCGCAAATGTGGTCGGTCAGACTATGAAATTGAACCCGCATGGAGATTCGGCTATTTATGAAACCCTTGTCAGGCTCACGGCCGGAAACGGCGCGCTGCTGCATCCGCTTGTCGATTCAAAGGGCAATTTCGGTAAAGTATATTCAAGAGATATGAAATATGCGGCGCCCAGGTATACGGAAGTAAAATTAGCGGAAATCTGTACCGAATTCTTCAGGGATATAGAAAAGGATACGGTTGATTTTACGGATAATTATGATGGTACGATGAAAGAACCGGTCCTTTTGCCGACCGTTTTTCCGAATATTCTTGTCAACCCGAACCAGGGCATTGCTGTCGGAATGGCCAGCAACATATGCAGCTTTAATCTATCTGAGGTCTGCAATGCCACTGTTGCATATATAAAAAAGGACAGCATCAATCTTGTTGATTACCTTAAAGCTCCTGATTTTCCGACCGGAGGAGAAATAATCATTAAAGAAGGCGAGCTTGAGAATATTTATGAAACCGGAAGGGGAAGTTTCAAGGTACGTGCCAGGTACAGGGTAGACAGGAAAAACAGCTGCATAGAAATCTTTGAAATACCATATACAACGACTGCCGAAGCGATTATTGACACGGTTGCGGATTTGGTAAAATCCGGGAAAATAAAAGAAGTTACCGATGTACGTGATGAAACAGATCTTAACGGGCTGAAGATTACACTTGACATCAGGCGCTCCGCCGATCCTGAAACATTAATGAACAAACTGTATAAACTTACGCCGCTTGAAGACAGCTTTAACTGCAACTTTAATGTTCTGATAGACGGTGTTCCGCAGGTTCTTGGCGTAAAGGGGATACTTGACGCATGGATCGATTTCAGGATGCAGTGTATCAGGCGCCAGACAGTTTTTGACATTCAAAGGAAATCCGAACGACTTCATTTGCTTGAAGGTCTTAATAAAATACTTCTCGATATCGACAAGGCCATACGCATCATACGCGGCACCGAAAAGGAAGAACAGGTTGTGCCAAACCTGATGAAAGGTTTTTCGATTGATGAAGCCCAGGCTGAATTTATCGCGGAAATAAGGCTCAGACATCTGAACCGGGAATACATACTCAATAAAGTATCCGAAATTGAAACGCTCCGATCGGAGATCTCCGAGCTTAAGGATATATACGGTAAGGAATCAAAGATATTGGAAATAATCTGCAGGCAGCTTGGCGAAATTTCGAAAAAATACGGTCAGCCGAGAAAGACGGGAATAATTAGCGAAGCTAACGTGGATGAAATAACTGAAGAAGTCCTTATTGAAGACTACAATGTAAAACTGTTTTTAACCGCACAGGGTTACCTGAAAAAGATCCCGCTTATATCACTGCGCTCGGCCGGCGAACAAAAACTGAAAGAAGACGATGTGATAATCCAGGAAATTGAGGCAAGGAACAAATCCGATTTAATCCTGTTTTCAACCGGCTGCGTGGTATATAAATTAAAGGTGCATGAAATAAACGACTGCAAGGCTTCAACACTGGGTGAATACCTCGGAAACATCCTTGATCTGAATGAGGAAGAAAAAATTACTTATATCGTTGCAACAGAAGACTATTCCGGACATATGCTGTTTTCTTATAAAAACGGTAAGTGTGCGAAAATCCCGCTTAAGAGCTATGCTACGAAAACGAATCGCAGAAAGCTTATCAACGCATATTCCGGTTTGTCGCCCGTCTGTAATATAAGGTATCTGCAGCAGGATACGGAACTGGTTGCATTTTCCGACATAGGCAAGGTATTGGTTTTCAATACCTCCGCAATTAATGAAAAAACAACCAGAAACTCTGCCGGAGTACAGGTTTTAAAGCAAAAGAAGGGCAGCAGCATGGTCAAAATAAAAGATGTAAGCGAAGTTTCTTTTGAGGATGTTGATTATTACAGGACTAAAAACATTCCGGCGGTAGGGCGTTATTTAAAAGAAGAGGATAAAGAAGACAGGCAGATCACGTTGTTTTAGATTATCCGGTTTTTGCCTGGCATAAAGAAAAGCCTGCTTGATGACAAAGCAGGTTTTATGTTGTAGTAAAAATGTTATTTTTTACTGTTCTTTTGATTGACATACAAAATTAAAAGATATATAATAGGTACATTAATGCTGCAATACTTTATCGAAATGCAGCGATAAAGGGGTGTAGTGAATGAAACGCTGGAACATCTATACTCCCGATGGCATGCAGGATATTCTTTTTGACCGCTGCTATGTAAAAAGGGATTTGGAAAACAAGCTCAGAGAACTGTTTCTTGTCAGCGGGTACAGGGAAGTTGAAACACCTACCGTAGAATTCTTTGATGTGTTTTCAGGCGATCAAAACCTTATTCCGCAGGAAAGCATGTTCAAGTTTACCGATCAACAGGGACGGATTCTTGTTTTAAAGCCCGATATGACTATACCCGTTGCGAGGATTGCGGCTACTAAGCTCAAAGATAACATTTGGCCCGTGAAGTGTTGTTATATAGGCAACACATTTTCATATGACGAACTGGGCGGCGGAAAACAAAAAGAATTTACTCAGGCGGGTGTCGAGATACTTGGAGTAAAAAGCCCTGAAGCCGACGCGGAGGTAATAGCTCTTGCGGTACAGGCTCTTCAGTTATCGGGGCTTGAAGAGTTCCAGATTGATATCGGCCAGGTCGATTTTTTCAGGGGATTGATGGAGGAATCCGGGTTGTCGCCCGCGGAGACGGAAGAAATAAGGGAACTGATTGACCGGAAGGATTTTGTAGGTGTCGAGCATTTGGTAAACAGTCATGCGATGCCTGATGAAATTAAGGATATAGTTCTTAACCTGCCCGGGTGTTTCGGTTCGAAAGAACTGATAGAGGAGTTCGAACGGAGGAACATAACAGGCAAGGCATTAAAAGCGCTGGAATATTTAAAAAATGTGCTCGATATACTCGATGACTGGGGTTATGGGAAATATGTCTCGGTCGATCTCGGAATGGTACAGAGCATGAATTATTATACCGGCATTGTTTTCAGGGGTTTTACCTACGACGTGGGATTTCCGGTTTTAAGCGGGGGCAGGTATGACAACCTGATAATTAAATTTGGCAAAGACTGTCCCGCAACAGGCTTTTCACTCGGGGTAAATATGGTATTGACAGCCCTTGAGCGGCGGAGAAAACTTCCCGCGGCGCCAGCCGGAGGTTATTTCATTCTTTATCGCCGTGAAGGAAGGAAAAAAGCGTTTTCGATATTGAATAAATTGAAAAATGATAATATTAAAGCAGAACTCGATATATCCGGAATGAATGTTGAAAAGGCAAAAATATACGCGAAAAGCAAAGGTTTTGATAAAATAATTCTCGTGATTAATGAAGAGGATACCGAAACAATACACGTTTAACCGAAACATCCACGGTTTTCTTGCCTGCAGCATTAATCCCGCTGTTTGGCTGTTATCCTTTGATATGAAGAAGAACCGTTTTTCAGAAGGAGAGTATTATATGAGATATTTAACGATGGCGTTGTCAAAAGGGCGGTTAACGGATTTGTCGATAGAGCTTCTCGAAGAAGCCGGTATCGACTGTTCGGAATTGAAGAAGAACACGCGGAAACTAATACTTACCGATGAAAAAAACCGGATCAGGTTTTTTCTCGCAAAACCTTCCGATGTTCCAACCTATGTCGAATACGGCGCGGCCGATATGGGTATTGTCGGAAGAGACACGCTTTTGGAAGAAGGAAGAAATCTATATGAAGTACTAAACCTCGGCTTTTCGGCATGCAAAATGTGTGTCGCCGGTCCGAAGGAACTTGCCGGGAATATGGATAATCTTACGATTACGCGTGTCGCGACGAAATACCCCGAAATAGCAAAAGAATATTTCCGGCATAAACGGCGTGAATCCGTGGAGATAATTAAGCTTAATGGCTCTGTTGAACTTGCTCCTCTCGTTGGACTCTCCGAGGTGATTGTGGATCTTGTTGAAACGGGAAAAACGCTTAAGGAAAACGGACTTGTCATTTTGGACGTAATCGCCGATATAAGCGCGAGGATGATTGTAAACAGGGTAAGCATGAAAATGGAAAGCGAGAGAATAAGCCGTATTATCAGAAATATAAGAAGATGCTTGGAAAAGCGCAGTGTTTGAAAGCGGAGGTGGATATATGAGAATAAAAATTGATAAAATAACGCAGAAAGACTTTGAAAAGCTGCTTGTTCGCCTGCGGCAGAGAAGCAGCGAAGAACTTGAAGAAGTATCCGAGTCGGTGCGAAGTATTATCAGAGAAGTCAGGAATAATGGGGACAGCGCAGTTTTTGAATTTACAAAAAAATTTGACGGTATCACGCTCGACAGGCTTGAAATAGATAAAAACATTATTTCGAATGCCATTAAAAGTTTGAAGCCCGAACTTGTTTCAACTATAAGAAAAGCAGCTGATAATATCCGCAGATTTCATGAAAAGCAGAAAATAAATTCATGGTTTTTTAACGAAGAGAACGGCATCCTTATGGGGCAGAAGGTTACCGCGCTTGAAAGGGTCGGGGTATATGTACCCGGCGGCACGGCACCTTTGCCGTCATCGGTTCTTATGAATGTCATACCGGCAAAGGTTGCCGGCGTTAAAGAGATAATCATGTGTACGCCGCCGGGCAAAAATGGTTTGCCCGATCCCGTTATTCTGGCCTGCGCTGATATTGCCGGGACCGACAGGGTATTTACGGTCGGCGGCGCCCAGGCTGTTGCGGCGATGGCCTATGGAACGGAAACAATACCAAAGGTGGACAAAATAACCGGACCGGGGAACATATACGTCGCAACCGCCAAAAAGATGGTTTACGGCATCTGCGGCATAGACATGATCGCGGGGCCGAGCGAAATACTGATAATAGCCGATGAAACCGCAAACGCGAAATTCATTGCGGCGGATTTGCTGTCACAGGCTGAACATGATATGCTCGCTTCGTCAATACTTATAACCACGTCTTTTGAATTGGCGGAAAAGGTTGAAGGCGAAATTGCTAAACAGGTGGAGAGACTTCCGAGGAAAAATTTTATCTCCCATTCGTTAAACAGCTATGGAGCGATAATTTTAGCCGATACGCTGAAAGATGCAGTTATGATGTCGAACAGGATAGCGCCTGAACATCTCGAGCTCTGTGTTGAAAACCCGTTCGAGCTGTTAGGGGATGTAACGAACGCGGGAGCCGTGTTTCTTGGAAATTACTCTCCCGAACCGCTTGGAGATTATATTGCAGGACCTAATCACGTACTGCCGACAAACGGTACGGCAAGGTTTTATTCGCCGCTGTCCGTCGACGATTATTTAAAGAAAACAAGCGTGATATCGTATTCAAAACAAGCCCTGGCAGGTATCATGAAAGATGTATGCCTGTTTGCCGAAGCGGAAGGGCTTACAGCCCATGCCAATTCCGTAAGGATCCGTTTTGAGGAGGAAAACAAATGAACCGATTCTGGAGTAAAACAGTCTCCGATATCAAGCCGTATATTCCGGGAGAACAGCCGCGCGAAAAAAAATACATAAAGCTCAATACGAATGAGAATCCATACCCCCCTTCGCCAAAAGTATTGGAATCGATAAGGAATGAAACGTCGGCGGATGTAAGGCTGTACCCTGATCCCGATGCGGCGGCGCTTAAAGGTGCGATTGCGCTTTTTTACCAGGTGGACTGCAATGAAGTATTTGTCGGAAACGGATCGGATGAAGTCCTCGCGTTTTGTTTTCCCGCTTTCTTTAATCCGGGCGATGCAGTTTCGTTTCCTGACATTACATACAGCTTTTTTCCGGTGTACTCACAGCTGTTTGGGGTGAAATACGAGACAGTACGGCTGAACGACGATTTTTCAATCCCGTTTGACGATTTTCCTTCCGGGGTGCGCGGGATACTTGTTCCGAATCCTAATGCGCCTACAGGCCTTGCCGTAGACACCGATAAGGTTGAAAAGCTTTTAAAAAAGTTTCCCGATACGCTTGTTATCGTCGATGAAGCATATGTTGATTTCGGGGCATGCTCGTCTGTTCCGCTGATTAACAAGTATGACAACCTCCTCGTTGTTCAGACGTTTTCGAAATCCCGGTGCCTCGCGGGGCTTCGAGTAGGTTTTGCAATCGGGAACAGCGGGCTTATAGAGGCCCTCGAACGTGTGAAGAACTCGTTCAATTCATATACAATCGACAGGATTGCACAAAAAGCCGCAGAAGCCGCGATTGAAGACAAACATTATTTTTATCAGACGGTAAAGCGCATTGTGAACACAAGGGAAAAAACGGCTCAAGAGCTTGAGCGTCTGGGTTTTACGGTGATTCCGTCAAAAGCCAATTTTTTGTTTGTTTCACATAAAGATATTGCGGCGGAGGATCTTTTTGTAAAGCTCAGACAGGAAGGAATACTTGTACGGCATTTTAGAACGTCCCGCATTGAAAACTGGCTCAGGATATCGATAGGCACCGAGGATGATATGGCTGTATTGATTGAAAAACTGAAAGCGATGATGGTATAATTGATTGAATTGTTTCAATCGTTTTTAATAAAGTAAAGGTGATTCAGTTATGGAGAGAAAATCCGAAATTAACAGAAAAACATCGGAAACGGAAATCAGTGTGAAATTGAACATTGATGGTACGGGAAATTCCCGGGTTGAAACCGGCATCGGTTTTTTTGATCATATGCTTGCATTAATGGTAAAGCATGCTCTTATAGATATGGAGGTTTCCGTTAAAGGGGATATTCACGTGGATGAGCACCATTCCGTTGAAGACGCCGGGATAGTCATAGGTCAGGCTATTTCAGCGGCGCTGGGAAGCAAGGAAATGATAACGCGATATGGGACAGCTTTTGTTCCAATGGATGAAGCTCTCGCAATGGTATCGCTCGATCTTTCATCGAGACCGTTTCTTTATTTTGATGTTCCGTTTTCACGGGCAAAAATCGGAGAAATGGAATCGGAAATGATAGAGGAATTCTTCAGGGCTGTCTCGGTTCATGCTGGTATTACGCTACATATTAAAATGCTTCACGGGAAAAACAATCATCATATGGCCGAGGCTGTTTTCAAAGCATTTGGACAGGCGCTCCGCCGTGCCGTTTTAATAGACGAACGGATACAGGGCGTGTTTTCTACAAAAGGGGTTCTGTAACGACAACGTTAAAGCTATTTATATTTTTTATCAAGGTGGTATATTGAAATGATTATATATCCGGCAGTCGATATCAGGAACGGCCGCTGTGTAAGGCTGCTGCAGGGAAGGTTTGACAGCGAAACGGTTTACGGCTGTGATCCTGTTGAAATGGCAAAAAAATGGGCGTCAATCGGAGCCGAATGGCTGCATGTAGTGGATCTTGACGGGGCGCGGAGCGGGGCTTCAAAAAACCGAAGCATTATAGCGGATATCGTTAAACAGGTAGGAATATCCGTGCAGACCGGAGGAGGCATACGGACGATTGACGATATTGACGAAGTTATGGCTTTAGGCGCCGCAAGAGCCGTGCTCGGAACCGCTGCCGTCAAAAACCCGCAGCTTGCTAAAGAAGCGGTTGATAAATACCGGGACAGAATTGCCGTCGGCATTGATGCAAAAGACGGCAAAGTTGCCATGGAAGGATGGGAAACAATAAGCGGACAAGATGCCGTGGAATTTGCAAAAAGGATAGAACAGCTTGGCGTTTCGGTGATTATATATACCGATATTTCAACCGACGGAATGCTTACGGGGCCTAATCTTAAGGCTGTAGAGAAGATGGTCGGCACGGTTGGAATTGATGTTATAGCATCGGGCGGTGTAAGCTCGATACAGGATTTAATAAACCTTAAAAATACGGGTGCGGCCGGTGCAATTACCGGAAAGGCAATTTACACCGGCGCGATCGATTTAAGTCAGGCTTTGAAATCGGTTTAGCCTTTTGATCCGATATCTTTATCCCGAATTTCCACTCTGCGGATTTTCCCGCTTATTGTTTTTGGAAGCTCCTGAACAAATTCAATTACCCTTGGGTATTTGTATGGAGCGGTTACATTTTTTACATGATCCTGAAGTTCCTTTACCAGCTTGTCGGAAGGTGTGTATCCGTCGGTCAAAACAACGGTGGCTTTTACAATCTGTCCTCTCAGTTCATCGGGTATCGCCGTTATTGCGCATTCAAGCACGGCAGGATGTTCAACGAGCGCGCTTTCAACTTCAAACGGCCCAATCCGGTAACCCGAGCTTTTTATTACATCGTCCGCACGCCCGACAAACCAGAAATAACCATCTTCGTCTCTCCAGGCCATATCTCCCGTGTAATAAATATCGTCATGCCACACGGAATCGGTTAATTCTTTATCGCGGTAGTAGCCGTCAAAAAGGCCGACTGGCCGGATTCTGTCGGTTCTAAGGACAATCTGTCCTTCCTCACCGATATCACACACATTTCCGTCCGAATCATGTATTTCAATATCATAAGTAGCGACAGGTTTGCCCATTGACCCGGGCTTTGGATTCATCCACGGCAAGGTTGCTACCGCAACTGTCATTTCGGTTTGACCGTATCCTTCCATAAGCTTAAGCCCGGTTGCTTCGTAAAACTGCCTGTACACTTCGGGGTTTAACGGCTCTCCTGCGACAACGCAGTATTTCAGGCTGTTTAAATCAAAAGCCTTTAGGTCGCATTTGATGAAAAAACGATATATTGTGGGAGGGGCGCAGAAAGTTGTAATTTTGTATTTCCCAATCAATTTTAAAAGGTCGGTCGGATGAAATTTACCGCCATAATCATAAGCAAATACAGCACTGCCGCAAATCCACTGGCCGTAAATCTTTCCCCAGACGGATTTTGCCCACCCCGTATCGGAAACAGTAAAGTGCAGGCCGTTATCCTGAACATTCTGCCAGTATTTTGCGGTAATAATATGGCCTAACGGGTAGCTGAAGCTGTGCTGAACCATTTTGGGCATTCCCGTGGTCCCTGAAGTAAAATAAATAAGCATCCTGTCATGTGCGGTAACAGCGTCAGCACCGGAAGGACGCGGAAAGACGTCCGGAAAAGACTCATATTCGCCGTGGAACGTATGCCAGCCTTCACGTTTGCCGTCAAGCACAACCTTAATTTTAAGCGTGGGGGATTCGCTCGCGGTGGCGTCGACACTGTCGAGGACCTGCTGATCGTTAACGGCAACAATCATTTTGATATCAGCGGCATTGTTGCGGTATGCAATATCCTTCTTCGTTAAAAGGTGGGTTGCGGGAATGCAGACAGCGCCTATTTTATGCAGGGCAAGTATGCAGATCCAGAATTCATATCTTCTTTTAAGTACCAGCATAACGGGATCGCCCTTTACAATGCCAAGGGATTTGAAATAATTCGCCGCTCGGTTGCTCATTGATTTAAGATCCGAAAACGTGAAAACGGCTTCTTCACCCTCATCGTTGCACCAGACGAGAGCTCTTTTGTTCTTTTCAGTTTCGGCATACACATCAACAACATCAAATGCAAAATTAAAATTCCTCGGTACGCAGACCGAGTATGAATGAATAAAATCCTCGTAGGATTCAAATTCCGTTTTATCCAAAAACTTTTCCAACAATGACATAATTCCATTCTCCCTTATTAAAATATGATTGCAAGAAATTCGGCCGTTTTGTCACCCAAAGCCTTCATTCCGTGCTGCAGGTTCGCGTCAAAATAGATTGAATCGCCTTTGTTCAGTACAAATTCCTTATTGTCAATCAGTATCAAAAGCGTGCCTTCAAGAACATAATTAAACTCCTGTCCGGGATGTGAATTCTTTGGAACCTCGGCGCCCCCGGAAGGTTTGACTGTAACCAGGAAAGGTTCCGCTTTTTTGTTAATAAAGTTATAAGCAAGGCTCTGGTAACGGTAAGGAGCTCTTCTTTCAACATTTACTCCCTTTCCTTTTCTTACGAGACTATACCGACGGAGTCTTGGAGAGTCTCCCGTTAAAAGTTCGGTTAAGTCAACGTGGAATTTGTTTGCGAAACTATTTAGAAATCCGATGGGTATATCCGTACTGCCGTCCTCATAAGCTGTATATTCATCAACAGTGATATTCAGCATTTTTGCTGTTTCTTCAACCGATAAATCTGAGATTTCACGAAGTTCACGCATTCTGGCCGCAATCGAATCGATCTTTCCGGACACAAACAACACCTCTCATTCTAATTTGGCATATATGAACCCGGCACTGTTTATGCATGGGTACATATTACATACAATTGTAATCTTGTTTCCCATCATTTACAAGTGATATTGATTCGTTTTTTTGCTGAAAATGTTGAGAAATAATCGGAACGGTGTTATAATAAATTTACAGATTGGTTCATGTTCCTGAAATGTCCGGTTGTACCTATTTATTTTGAACCTACAGTAGACATACGGGAGCCCGACGTTTTTATTTGTAGCACAGGCCTCAAGATAATACCGACATCGGCGGACAGACCGGTGCAACGGCGGAGGAAGTGCGAAGAATAAATCAGGGCACCCACCTGGCGATTGGCTAGGTGTCAAAATATAGGGAAACGGCATTTTGGGGCATGAAAAAATGAAAGGGATTGCATAATCTCGTTAATATTTGACAAACCCCAAGCATAGTTTGTTTGGGGTTTTTCTTTGCAAAATACTCGATACATATTAATAAAAAAAGCCCATATAATTATTTTAGAACATGCTTTGCAGGATGGGTTTGCTTGAACAGTACAATAGGAACAATACGTTACCGGAGAAAACATTCCGGTTATCCGTTATATTTAAGGCAAACAAACAAAAAAAACACCGATAACTGGAAGACAATACTTGCAAAGAAGATAATTACACAATCTCTTGTATGCATTTTTATTTTATTTGCTGTTTTGTGGCTGCAAAATAAAACTGAAAAATCGGCAAGGGAAATAATTGTGCAAATAAAATCGCAATTGGTGGAGAAGAATATTTCCGCAGGGGAAATATACCGGTCGTTTGCAGGTGCATATGATGAATGCAAACAGTATATACAAGGTGTCAACTGATGCCGGATTGGCTTTATTACGTTCTGGCTTTGTGTATACATGAATTATTCCATTATATTGCCGCAAAATTGTTCTACAAACAGGGAATAATGATCGGTTTGACTGCAGGGGGGTTTCTTGCGAAATGGAAGGGACCGCAGCCCGAAAAAAGCCGTCAATGCGCCATATATGCTATGGGTCCAACCGGGAATTTTGCTGCTGCTCTTGTAATTTCCATTATACCCGTCAGCGCTGCCGTTAAAAATAAACTCATAAATGCGAATATTTTTATTGGGTTGTTTAATCTGATACCTCTTTGTCCGATGGACGGCGGAAATATCCTTCTTATCGTGCTGTATGATTTTATAGGCCTTAGCAGGGCATATACTGTTATGGAACGGATCGGTTTAAGGATACGGCTTTTACTAATTGCTGCAGGACTTGTTTTGTGCATTTTTGATAACAACCCGAGCCTTCTTTTGGCAATAGTGTTTATCCCGGGTACAAAATTTATGAAAAGGACGGTGAAAAGATTGAATTTAAACGCGCTTATACATAGAAAAGAAAGGATATTGAAACGAAGATCATATCCGGTCCGGCATATTTTGGTTCTTAAAGAAGTACTGCTTGGCGAAGTACTCTCTCTTATAGACTATGATCAGTTTCATATAATACATATAGCGGATGATACCATGAAACTCATATGTGAGATAACCGAACAGCAGCTAATTGACGCAATGGTGAAGGAAAATGCGGCAAAAACGCTGGAGGAGGTTTTTCTAAAGCCTCCCAATGTTTTTTAATATTGAATGTGTCGCATCGACCCTGTTCATTGTATTAATGTGTACCCCTTTTACGCCATTGTCGAGAAGATCGCGTATCTGCTTTGAGGCATATTCGATACCCGCTTTCTCCATATCGGGCGTATTTTTGTATTTATCAAGCAAAATGACCAGTTTTGCAGGCATTGACGCCCCGCACATAAGGGCGATTCGTTTTATCTGGTCTGCTTTAAAAACAGGCATGATACTGGGTAGTATCGGGCAAGTAATATTATACGCCTCACATTTATCCAAAAAATCATAAAGAACCCTGTTATCAAAAAACAGTTGGGTTATAAGAAAGTCAACTCCCTGGTCGACTTTTATTTTCAGATAGTGCATATCATCTTTTATCCGCGGTGAATCGACATGGCCTTCAGGATAAGCCGCGGCAGCTATGCAAAAGTCATGCTGCTTTCGAATATGTCTTATCAAATCCGAAGCATGGGCAAAAACATTTTTTGAGAAATCAAAATTCGGATTATCGAGAGGGGGATCACCCCTAAGTGCCAAAATGTTGTCAAGGCCTTCCTTCTCCATTTGCGCTAGCATACTGTCTATTTCGGAAATTGAATGACCGACACAGGTAAAGTGGGCAAGGCACTCTGTTTTATATTCATTTTTTATTTTTGTTGATATTTCAATAGTTCGTCCTTTTTTTGAACCTCCCGCGCCATAAGTGACGCTGATAAAATCAGGCTTCATTGAAACAAAATCCCCAAGCTTTTTATATATTGTTTCAATAGGGGTATCAAGTTTCGGCGGAAAAATTTCAAATGAAATCGATTGCTTACTGTTTGTGAACAAGTCGCTTATTCGCATAGACAACCTCCGTAAGCGTTAATTTATATTATCTTAATACAGGAACTAAATTCTGTCAAGTACATTTATTTAGCTATTTTATTATACTTAAATACACCCATATTTATTACTGCACAAATCAGATTATAGTGATTTTTTACCTTCTCATAAAAACCGGTCCGTTAATTAATAGACATTTTTCGTTATTTTTCGAATAACTTTGTCGGAGTGCTCCAGTTTCAATTATCGCATATTGGTTCAAAGAAGTGTCAAAATAATAGTAAACAAGCCGGATTTCTGCGGCAAATAAACGACACGGTTGCAAAAGATACATATACTATGGTAGAATTCTATAACGAGGTTGAATTTGTCCCTGGCATCTACAGGTGTTGGGTGCTTATTTTCAGGAGGTTTAAGCTTAATGGATGTTTTTATGGAGAAAATTGTTAAGAAAAAAAAAGACATAAAAGATCACCTTTTAACGGTTGTAATAATTATTGCTGCGTTAATTCTTATGTTTTTGGCACTGAATTTTGTTCCGCCGCAGCTTAGCCTGTTTTTTATCGTTGGAATCGGTTATATTTCATATATGCTTATTACAAACAGAAACATTGAATATGAATATGCTGTGACAAACGGTGATTTGGATATTGATAAAATTATCGCTCAGCGGAAAAGGAAACGTGTTTTCAGTGAGAACTGCAAGAACTTTGATATTGTTGCAAAGGTTAAAAGCCATCATTACACGCCCCAGTACAGAAATTTCAAAAACCAGATGAACTATGCGTCTTCGCTTGACAGTGATGATGTATACTTTATTGCTTTGCAGTATAATAACGAGCAGACTATTGTATATTTCGAACCATCGGAGAAAATGCTTCAAAGCTTCAGAACATATATTCCAAGGAAAGTGTTTATTGATTAGCCTGTAAGCGGCAGGGACTTGGAGCTGTTTTTGGATTAATCCCCGGCTGATTATTTCCGCGGGGACCGCTTCGGGTATTTCATTTCAATAATTCTGTGTATATTTCCAGGAGACTTTTGTCGAAAAAAAATGTATAATGTAAACGATAGTCATTAAAGACAGGAATTCGAATAGCAATATATTAAGGTTTATTTGGCGTAACGCAAAACGCTGACTTTACGGAGCTATTATTCTGTCTAGTTTTTTCGGAGGTCAGGATGAAAAAAGATATTATCCTGTTTTTCGTCATTTTAATATTTGTTGTGGGGTGTGCCTGTGCCGCAGCTTATTTTTACAAGCTCTATTTCATGCCAAATGAAACTGTTATCGCTGTAGGCGGAGATGCTGATGCATTACTGGTTATTGAAGGAGATTTGATTCTTGAACAGCACCCTCCGGTAGTTAAGGATGGACAGGTTTTACTGCCTTTTGATACTGTCAAAACCCATATCGATCGCTATATCTGGTGGGATGAAACGCTGAAAAAGGTTACGGTTACTACAAAAGACAGGGTAATCCGTATGGAAACCGAGAATCTGAACGCTTATATTAATGAAGAACCTATAGAACTGAAATTTCCCGCAACAGAAATTGAAGGAGTTATATACCTGCCGATTGATTTTTTGGCCGAGTTTTATAAAATACGGATACAATATGCGGAGAGCACGAATATTGTTATGATCGACAGGATGGAAACAATCCGCAGGGTCGGGTATCCGGTGTCTACCGAAGCTGTCGTACGGCAGGGCCGGCATATCAGATATCCTATAGTCAAGCAGTTCAGCGGACAGGATTTAAATAATGATTCATCAAAAATGTATGTATATGACGAATATGATGAATGGTATAAGGTTAGAACCGCAGAAGGCATTATCGGGTATATCAGCAAAAAGGATATAGTAATTAAAGAATATGAACTGGGATTGATACCCGAAACAATTAAAAAAAAACCTGTATTGCCTTCTGGGAAGATAAGCCTTGTATGGGATCAGATGTATAGTCCGACAAAGTCCTATCTTGAACGCAATAAAAAAGAAGGTATTGATATATTGTCTCCGACATGGTTCCAGGTAGCAAACGTAAACGGAGATTTAATAAACCGTACCGATCCCCAGTATGTGGAATGGGCGCATGAGAACGGATACCAGGTTTGGGTACTGGTTGCAAATGACTTTAATAATATTGAAGATACGAGCCGGATACTGAACGACGAGCAGAAAAGAGAGCACATAATAAAGCAGCTTCTTGCGTTTGCGGCGTTGTATCAGTTTGACGGGATAAATATTGACTTTGAGAATATGTTTAAAAGCGACAAGGACGCGTTTACGCAGTTCATGCGCGAGCTTGCACCGATGGCGAGGGAGCAGAATCTTATAGTTTCGGTTGATGTGACAGTGCCGGGCGGAAGCGATACATGGTCAAAATGCTATGACAGAAAGGCGCTTGGCGAAACTGTCGATTACGTTTGCCTGATGACATATGATCAGACCTGGGCCGGCAGCCCTGTAGCCGGGTCAACCGCGCAGCTGGACTGGGTGGAAGAAAACCTAAAGAAAACGCTCATGGAGGTGCCCGCCGAAAAGCTTTTGATGGGGATACCCCTTTATACAAGACTCTGGACTGAATATATTGATGAAAGCGGGAAAGTGAGAGCGGAAACGGGAAAGGCTTTGTCGATGGAAGCTGCTGCAAGACTGATCGAGGAAAACGGAGCACAGCCCGTATGGGATGAAAAAAGCGGCCAATATGTTGTCGCCTTTGAAAAGGACAATGTTACCTATAAAATGTGGCTTGAGGATGAGCATTCGGTTAATTACAAATCAATTTTGGCGCATAAATATAATCTTGCGGGAACATCGGCATGGAGCCACAATTTTGCGAATGAAAAAGTGTGGGATGTTTTTGCCGAGAATTTGAAAAAAATAGCCCATTACGAGGAGTGGAAGGGCAAAAGTTTTGCAGCCAAATAATTAAGTAAAAAAATCAGGTTTTGCTTTTAAAATGTGCTATAATGTAATAAAGTATAAAGTGGTTTTTCGTTGTTAGTAAAATACCGCAGCATGGAATGTTTTATATTATTTAAAAGTACTGAATTGATGGATTCTTTCAGGAGAATAATATGGAGTATTCAAGAACAGAATGGGATTTGTTACTTTGGCCCCGGACATGGCATAACCGCTTAAATTCCGTTGCCTCAACACTTATTCCCGGTATAATTATTGTAGGCCTGTTTGATATGCTTACATCAAGCGATACAATTATTACGGAACTTTTGTCGGCAAGCAGAGAATCGGGGTTTATTGTAAAAATCCTGGCGTTTATTATAGTATCTGCCGTTATCGGTTTCATAGATGTTTTTTGTTTTGCGTGGCCTATTGCGGATTTATGCCGTTATATTGCAAAACGCAGCGAAAAATTTATAACGCCGGGTTTTAATATTATCTTTATGAAATCCTACGCGTTTTCCCATATTTATTTTTTACCTCTTATTATTTACATGAATTATGCGGCTTTCAGGCTTGAAAACATTGGACCTGAAACACCGTTTATCAGCAAGCTGCTTATAATACTGCTCGTTATAATGGCATTTACGCAACAGTTTTGGCAGCTTGGCATTATGCTGCGCACAATAAGTGTAAAAACAAAGTTAGAGCTTCCGGGCAAATTGATTGCCGCTGCCGCGATGCTTTTCTGGAGCAATATAACAGTTTATGCCTTTTACTATTTAATAGGCATTGCACATAAACTGCTTGACACAATAGGGAAAACTGTCTGATGCAAAAATGATTTGAAAATATTCTTTTTGCGGGTTATAATATTGTCTGTAATAAAGACGATATTTGTCCCGATGGTCTAATGGATAAGACAGTAGATTCCGGTTCTACTAATGTGGGTTCGATTCCTACTCGGGACGCCATACGAGCACAGGCAAATTATTGCTTGTGCTTTTCAGTATAACCGGGCTGAAGATGTCTCCTCACCGTATTTACTTTCGTTGTTTTAAACTGCTGAACTTGTGAAGGGTTAGTTGAAATGGGTATTTGCTGCGGCGTTGATATGGTTGAAATACAGCGAATAAAAGACTCCATAGAAAAATATGGCGAGTCTTTTTTGCGAAGGGTTTTTACGCAGGGAGAAATCAATTATTGCGAGAGCAGAAAAGAAGGCAGGTATGAAAGTTATGCCGCCCGTTTTGCAGCTAAGGAGGCTGTTTCGAAAGCGCTCGGAACAGGCATTGCGCGCGGCGTTTCGTTGAAAGGCATAGAACTTGTCGCGACTAAGGAAGGAAAACCGAAAGTGATTCTTCATGGAACGGCTAGGGAAAAATATATCGACATGGGCGGCAAATCAATTGATGTCAGCCTTACTCACAGCAGGGAATATGCCACCGCGTTTGTCGTATTGCTCACGGACGGGAATATGTCTGCGATAGAACAGGACTGATTAATATGGTACAAGAAGTTTCGTTTGTCCACTGCGCCGATATACATCTTGACGCGTCTTTTAAAGGTGACGGCAGTCATTCCTTTTCCTCGGAACGACGCAAGGATTTGAAAAAAACATTCGAGGCCATTATAAACATCGTACTTGAGAAAGATGCGGATTTTCTTCTGATTTCCGGTGATCTTTATGAGCATGATTATGCTTCAAAGTCTACGATAAACTGGCTTAACGAACAGTTTTCAAAGTTGGGGGACAAGCCTGTCGTAATTGTTACCGGAAACCACGATCCTTACGTAAAAAACGCGTGGTACAGGATATATCCGTGGAGAGAAAATGTACGGATTCTTACAACGGCGTCGCCTGAGTTTATGGATAACACGAGGAATGTTTATTTCTACGGGATAGGCTTTGATACTTTCCGGCAGGAACGGCTTCCCGATATCAAACCCCCTTCAATATCCACGGAAAAAATAAATATATGCCTATTTCACGGCACACTTGATATGGATTTTACCGGAAACCCGTATAATCCTGTAAGCTCGGAGGAACTGCATAGGCTTGGTTTCGATTATTATGCACTGGGCCATTTCCACAGGAAAAACGAATCACTTGCGGAAGCAGGAATGATTTATCCGGGCAGTCCCGAACCGCTTGGGTTTGACGAACAGGGAGAGCACGGTGTTTATTTTGTAAGTATAAGCAAGGAAAACGGGAAAGCGGAAACGCGGTATCATTTTATTCAAATCCAGCAAAGAAAATACGTGGAGTATAATCTGGATGCCGGAGGGATACAATCCGAAGAAGAACTTATAAAAAGAGCCGAACTGCTGCTTTCAAGCAGTAATGCCGAAAGGGATATTGTAAAGATTAACCTATCCGGCAGGATACCGGCGGATATTAGTTTGGATTTGGCTGCTTTGGAACATGCCCTCGCAGACAGGTGTTTTTCATTAGACATTAACGACTGTACGTATCCGGACTATGATCTTGATGAACTGGCTAAAGAAAAAAACATTACCGGTGTTTTTATAAATATGATGAAAGAAAAGATTGATAATGCAAGCGGAGATGAAAAACAGATGCTTGAAAAAGCGCTTTATTTGGGCCTGGAAGCGCTACTTACCGGAAAAGTGGATATATCCTGAGTTTTGTAATTTATAAGCGTGGTGAACCGGATGAAAATAAATAGACTGGAAGTAAATGGTTTTGGACGGCTTGAAAACAGGTCTTTTGTATTTGGACCCGGAATGAATGTAATATATGGCTGTAACGAATCAGGAAAGTCAACATTGCAGGCTTTTATTAAGGCTATGCTTTTTGGGCTGAAGGGAGGCCGCAGATCCAAAGAAGGTTTTTTGCCCCCCGCAAAACAGTACAAGCCGTGGACAGCCCGTATGTACGCAGGCACTATCGAATACGAATTGGATGACGGGCGCAGGTATTCCGTTAACAGAAATTTTGAAAATAACACATTAGCAATATATGATGAGCATGCAAATAACATAACCGGGGAATTTCCCGCAGGTAAAGAAGAAGGTGTCAGGTTCGCCGAGCAGCACCTTGGTTTGTCCGAAAACTGCTTTAACCGGACAGTATTTATCGGGCAGCTTCAAAGTGTTGTTGACAGTGAGGGGAAGAAAATCCTAGCTGAACGGATGACGAATATCCGGCAAAGCGGAGATGAAGAGGTATCATACCGCAAGGCCGTAAAAGCATTAAAAGAAGCCCAACTTTCCCACGTCGGCAGCGAACGAAGCACAACCCGTCCGTTGAATATTATATCGTCACGTCTTGAAGAAGCGATCCGCGAAGAACAGGCGGCATCAAAACTGCACGAAGACAGTATCAGTATTTTTATCGATCTTGACAATGCTAAAAAGGAAGAAACAATTCTAAACAAAGAACTCGAAACTCTTCTTTCGAAAAGGAAAAAACTTCAGGATATTGCCGAGGTAAAAAGTCTTCGTGATACGATACAAACGCTTGAACAATATATTGATAAGCTTAACAAAATAGATTTGCGCAAAAAAGAAATAAAAAATGAGATAAAGTGCGTAGAAATGAAGATGGAACCACAAAAAAGCTATGAGAATTTTTCACAGGAAGATATCGACTCAATGGTTGAGGACAGTGCGCGTTTCGGATTTATTGACGAAGATTGCCGGCGTATACTCCGTCAGAAGGATGAACTGGAAGAAAAAATAAAAGAGGATGAAGATATTTTGTCGGAGTATGATATCTTCAATAAATATGGAACGGAAATTGATACCGTGTTGGATAAAATTCTTAATGATGAACACGGACAAGCCGGAATTGAACAGGAAAGCACAGAAAAAAGAAATCGCATGAATAAACGTTTTAAAACACGAAAAAGAATTTCGGCTGGCGGAGCTGTACTCTCATTTCTTTTACTGCTGTCGGCTGTTTTATTCCCGCGGTATTATCCTCAAAATGCCTATTTGCCGTTGTTAATCAGCGGTATCGTTGTTCTTGCGGGAATGGGCGCGCTGCTTTTATATACTTTAAAAAAACAGAAGCTGCTGCTTATCGAAGATAGTGCCAAAAAGCGCGAATACGAGGCTGTCCGGGCTGAACGGCAAGAGAACAGGCGCATTGTCAATCAATGGCTTGAAGAGGCGAATGTGGAAACGCTGCAGGATTTTATCCGTTTAAAAGGGTTGTACGAGGACAAAAAGCTACATCTGCAAAATTTACGCGAAAACAGGGAACGCCTCGAAGAAGATGAAGAAAAAGCAAGGATTCAAAGAAACGAGATTTTAGAAAGAATTGCTGAAAGGCTCGAAACAGC
The DNA here is from genome assembly GCA_001512485.1 of Clostridiales bacterium DTU069. GTDB lineage: Bacteria > Bacillota > Clostridia > DSM-8532 > DSM-8532 > DTU069. The sequence continues at coordinate 64,310 of LFRV01000040.1, forward strand.
CGGACTTATTGCTGAACCCGGCATATTGTCTGAGCAGATTCAAATTTGGAAGGACAACCTTAAGGAGTATCTTGAAAGTATCCGCTTAAAGGAAGAGCTTGAGAATGAGAATGTTTCGCTGCTTGAAAAGGAGGAGAGCCTGTACAGGGAGGTTTCGCTGGTTTGCGGTGAGGATATTATGACACGGCAGCAGATAATTAAAGCTGTAGAGTTTCGGAAAGAAAAGCTTGCAGGCAGAGAGTTTGAAACGCAGGTTGAAGAGCGTGATATAAGCCGGATTGAAGAAAAAATACAGGAGGTTAACGAACAAATAAAACAAAATGGCCTGCTTATAAGCAGGCTCTCGGCGATGCTCGAAAATATACCCGATGACGAGTCATTGCAGCAGATACATGAAAAGGTGCAGGAATTGACAGAAGAAAAGCGGAAAATACTGTTTTTAGGAGAGGCAATCGAAACAGCGATACAGGTTTTATCCGAGGCAAGCCTCACAATCCAGAGGGACTATGTTCCTTCTCTTAACAGGGAAATCGGAGATATATTAAATACTATTACCTCCGGTAAGTATAAGGAAGTGAATGCGGACGACAGGCTAAATTTAAACATTCTTTCCCCGGAATCGCCCGAATTGGTGCTGCCTGAACAACTCTCATCCGGTACGGCCGATCAGGTATACCTTGCCCTTCGCCTTGCAGCCGTACGACTGGTTGAAAAGAACGGCGAAACCATGCCTTTGTTCTTTGATGAGCCCTTTGTCCAGTATGATGAAGAAAGAACGGAAAACGCGCTTAGGCTGTTGCTTGATGAAAGCCAAAAAAGACAGATTTTCCTCTTTACCTGCAAAAAGCGCGAAATCGAATTACTAATGAAGCACAAAACAAACCAGGAAATTTCAACCCACTGCTTGCATTAGTGAATAGATATTCATTTACACAGGAAGATTTATATCGGTTTTTTCATTACCGCTTTTGTAGGCTTGATTGCCGCCACAATGATTAAAATTTATGTTCCTCTAAATTCAACCAATACCTAACAACTGTCTAACCAGATCAACATAGGCAGTTTTTTCTTCCCCATAGGGTACGTAAATATATAGTTGATATGCGCGGTTTTCCCTTTCGGTCGGGATCCATGCGTATATGATTTCAAACGGAATGCTTTCATTGTTATAATCTTCATACTTTTCCAAAAGAAATATCTCGCCTTCCCCGATAGATGTAGCACCGGAATAAAGTTTCTCTTTTACCGATGAATGTACCGGGAATTTGGATTGCTCAAGCGGGAAAACGGAAACGTCTATTAGCCCGAATCTGCCGATTATTCCGGTCGGAGGCAGTGATTTCTTTATTTCTTCGTCTTTTGGGTAGATTGAATAAAGCGCCATATTGTAATAAGTATTATAATAACATTCGGCTTCCAATAAATCGGGGAGTATTATCGCCTGGATCGGTTCATCGCTTTCATTATAGTTCACAAACCTCATATCCGATAAACCATGTATTACAGAGTCACTATAGACGGGGAAATATAATGAAAACTCCCTTGCGGGCTGAAAGGGGGATATCAGTTCGTTTGTTGCAAGGTTTATTTGATATAATTTTTCATTGCTGTTTATATAAACCGTATAGTTGTCCGTTACATGCTCGTCAATTTCGCCTATTACGCCGAGCAGCAAAGCATTCCCGTCTTTAGCGGAGTACAGGTAGTTGAAATACGGGCCTGCGGGAATTCTGTTTCTTTTGCTGAAACACAGGTAATCATCTGTAAACGTAATAAATTCCGAACGGTAATGTCCTTTATAAATTTCAACTTTTAATGAACTTAAATCAATAACGGCAAGATCAACTAATTCTATACCTACAAGGATCCTGTTATCACTTTCAAGCAGGGGGGTTATGTACACATCGCCGTCGTCAAAGGTTTTAAGCACGGTTTCTGTTTTACCGTCAGATATAACAATCTGGTTTTGCGCCGCAAATACAAAGTACCCGTTTTTAAAGCAAATAATCGGGTTTGGATATTCCGTCTGCTCATATTTGGGACTGTACTTAAAGCTTGTATCCCTGATTAAATCCTCCTTTTTATCAATTACTAAAAAAGAACGTGAAATACTGTCACAAACAAGGTTATAGTCGTTCCCCTCCTGGATTTGAAATGCTTCATACGTTTCAGGAGCAGGAGGTGTTTGATCTGTATTTTCCTCTCTATCTGCTTCAGGAGCAGGTGTAGGAGTAGATTGGGGTGAAATTGTCGGTTTTGAGGTCGGTGTTGGAACAGGCGTTGGAACAGGCGTTGGTACGCTTGTGGGTTCCGGTGTATCGTCAGGTGTTGAAACAGGAGAGCCGGACGGGCTCGGTGAAAGCGTTGATTCCGCTATACCGGTTGGTTCCGCATAAGCACCTTTTTCTTTGTCCTTCGAAGAATCACGATTGTCCAGTATTATTAATACAATCAGAATACATGCAAGTATGCATGGGGTCAGAATTGCCAACAAAAGGTTCCTTCTCATACCGAATCCATCCTTAATAAATCTATTGAATTATTCCGACTACATTCTAATAATAACATTGTTTTACGACAAAAAACAACCATTAAAATTATATCCCGGACCGCTCATTAACCCGCTCCACAGTTACCTGTAGGCAGCGGGGCGTTGGAGCATGTCGCCCTGCGTCACCGAAAACACCCGAATCAGAGCCGCGTACCCACCGGAACGCGGCAGCAATGGCTAGACCCGTTAACCACCCGCTGTGTTTTCGCATTAATCCGGGCTGTTTATTCAGACGCGAAATGAAGAACTATTGTACAATAGTTCAAAAGGCATGTTTTAAACATTATTCCTGCGAGTTGCTACGGGTGCATGCTTCGATGATGCAGCGGGCGATTCGATCGCTGCTGTCGCTTCTCGCGGTTAAGCCCTGCCGGTGAGAGTGAAGCTCATGCCAGTGATTTATGATATCAGTTTGCTTCAAAAAAGTGTTGTAAGAGATCGCTGCGCCTCGTCTGACGAGATAATCGAGGTTTTTTTCCTCAGCGCCGGGAAGAGGCTTAAGAAGAATCAGGGGTTTTTTCAGAATCATGGCTTCCGTTACGGTTAATCCTCCGGGTTTTGTTAATACCGCAAGTGCGTTCTTCATTGTGTTGTAAAGTTTGGGGATCGTCCTTTTTACAATCAGCCTGTCGGGATATTTCGCCTCGATATTTTTTAAGCGCTGATATAACACATTATTTTCACCGGCAACAACCATAAGCGTATGTCCGGTTTGCCTTTTAAGCAAACTTATGATTGTCGATTCCAGGTTTCCGAGTCCCCATCCCCCTCCGGAAACAAGCCAGTACGGTTTCTGTTTTCGGCAAACCTTCACGTCATGCTCAATGTCCGGAGGGCATGGTACCCCGGTTACTTTAATCCTGTCCGCGCTCCATCCGAGACGCAGCATATCTTCCTTCATTTCCTCGCTTGGAACAAAGTACAGGTCGGTCTGCGGGTAAACCCAAAACCTGTGTATTTTATAATCCGTTATTATACCCATAATTGCGGGAGCGTTTAGTTTTAATATCTTTTTCAGTTTTGACGCGAGCATTAATGCAAACGGATGGGTACAAACGATGCAATCGGCTTTTGTGAAATCGCATATTCTTTTTAATTCGGATACACTGCTTGAAAAAAACAAACCTGCTATATGATTAAAAATACTGTTATTTTCGGTGAACCTGTACAGGAGCCTGTAAGTAACCGGGCAGCCTGAAATCAGAAAACGGAACGCTTTTAGTATAAAAGACTCAAAAGCGGAATAACATAACTTTAAAGCATCGGACATATGAACCTGTATATCCGCGTTTTTCGTTGTCATAGTTTCGGCTACATATTTGGCGGCCTTAAGGTGGCCGCTACCGGTTGAGGCATACAAAAACAAAACATGCATAAAAACCCCTGGCACTTTCCTTATAACCAAAAGCAATTTTTTCCGTTGCTTTAGCAGTAATTGTACATATTTCATTATGAACGGATGTCGGTATAAATATGCTGAGGCAAGAAAAACTAATTATTAGAGATTTATATATTTTTAGTTTATCCTGTTTGCATTTTAGTTTATAAGGAGGCAAAGACATGACTGAAACAAAAAAATATAAATTAACCATATGGATATCTGTTTGCTCATTGGTACTGTGCGTTGTAACACCTATTATTTTTGAAACTCTAGCACTTGCCCAATCCCCGACAGCATCCGACGAGCAACTAATTGCCAGAGCAATCAACGGGGAAGCGAGAGGTGAACCGTATGAAGGACAGGTTGCGGTCGGTGCGATTATTCTTAACAGGGTTCAATCCCCCGATTTCCCTAATACCGTGGCAGGCGTTATTTATCAGCCGGGGGCCTTTACCGCGGTAAACGACGGACAGATAAACGTTCCGATTGAACCGGGTTCGACTGTTTTAAAAGCGGCACGGGACGCGCTTAACGGATGGGATCCGACAGGCGGGTGCCTTTATTACTGGAACCCGGCAACAGCGACAAGCAAGTGGATTTGGAGCAGGCAGATTGTAAAAACGATAGGAAAACATCATTTCGGAAAATGAATTGTTATTAAAGTTGATAATGGAGGTGCAGTTTTTTGGGTAAGTTGCGTGATAAATTGATTGACTGGAAAAGAAGGCTTTCTGACAGGCATATGTACAGTGTTATAGTTGTATTGATTGCTATTGTCGCGATATGGGGAATCTATCAATACAAAAGAACGGCCGATTTAAGGCAGGAACTTGATAATCAGTATAACCGGGCTTTTTACGAGATGGTAGGGTACGTGAGGAACGTAGAGCTTCTCCTTATGAAAAGCTTGATTTCGTCAACGCCGGAAATGACTGCGGAAACCCTGCAGGAAGCCTGGCACCAGGCAAATCTTGCGCAGACGAATCTGGGTCAGCTTCCTATAACCCAGGAAGTATTGGCAAACACTTCGAAATTCCTTTCACAGGTGGGAGATTTTTCACTGTCGTTGGATAGACAGAATATAAACGGAAAAAGAATGAATGAAGATCAGTACAAAACTCTTGAAAAACTTCACGGGTTCTCGGTTTCGCTGCTCGATGGGCTGAATAACCTTCAGGGAGCTATTTCTGAAGGCAGGATAAAATGGAACGAACTGGCGGACAAGGGAACCGACTTTTTCGAAAAGAAATCCCAAAGCCTGGCCGGACAGATGCTGTCAGACATCGACAGTTCATTTCAGGAGTTTCCTACTCTTATATACGACGGCCCGTTTTCCGACCATATGACAAGCTTAAAACCCAAAAACCTTACCGGCAGCGATATAAGCGTTGAACAGGCAAAACAGAAAATAAAGGAGTTTTTTGGGAACGACAAAGTCGCGTCGGTTGAACATGTTGGAGATATCACGATCGATACGCTGCCCGCTTATAATATGAAAGTTACGTTTAAAGATCGCAGCGAAGAAGAGTTTGCTACAGCGGATATCTCAAAAAAGGGCGGGCATGTAATATGGATGCTTTACAACAGGGAAACAGGGCAGGAAACGATCGATGTAAACAAGGCAAAACAGATTGGGCTGCAGTTTCTGAAAGAACACGGCTACAGCAGTATGAAAGACACATATTATATGAAAGAGGACAGCGTAGCTACAATTAACTATGCTTATCAGCAAGACGGTGTTGTTATGTATCCCGATTTAATTAAAGTCAAGATTGCGCTTGATACCGGCGAAATTGTGGGTTTTGAATCCAAAGGCTTTATTATGAACCATACGAACAGACAGCTTGTTTCTCCCGTTTTAACCGAAGAGCAGGCAAGGGTGCGCGTAAACGGGAATCTTGATGTAAAGTCTGTCGGATTGGCGGTAATACCGACTAAATTCGGAACGGAATTATTCTGTTATGAGTTAAAAGGCAAACTTAACGACAAGGATTTCCTCGTCTATATAAATGCTGCCACGGGAAAAGAAGAACAGGTATTGATTATTATCGATACCGAAAATGGGATTCTTACGATGTAATTGTCAACAGTTTTGTCCGGGAGCAATACCGCATTATTATATAAAAAATAAAAACAGCGGCCTGCGGGTGAAACTGTAAGTGCCGCCATAAAAAGCAAAGATGGGGTATCCGCTTAGGCGGGTACCTGTTATTTTTAACATGGTGTTTACCGTTTTAAGTATTAATTCGATAAACCGCAAAGCAATTTTTCCCTTAACATAAAAAACTTGTGAAACACATAATTATTTTATATACTATATATGTCAAACTATATAATATTTCCGATGCTTAAGCTGGTATTCAGCAAAAAGTACAGATTTTAATCTGTTTTGGGAGCTTATTGAATGAACATAGATGATTTGAAATATAATGAACAGGGGCTTATTCCTGCAATTGTCCAGGATATTGATACCGGAAAGGTCTTAATGATGGCATGGATGAGCCGTGAATCGCTTGCTCTGTCGATAAGTACCAGGAAGGCGACTTACTGGAGCAGGAGCAGAAAAAAGCTTTGGATAAAGGGTGAAAGTTCGGGTAATTACCAGACAGTTATTCGTATTCTGTATGATTGTGATGCCGATACCCTTCTTGTTATTGTGAAGAAGAACGGACCCGCCTGCCATACCGGATCAGAAACCTGTTTTTACAGAGAATTGGCTTTGGAAGGAGATACTACCGGTGAATAATACGTTTGATATTTTTCTTGAAGTATATAACATAATAAAGGACAGAAAAGAAAACCCGAAAGAGGGCTCATATACAAACTACCTGTTCGACAAAGGGCTTGACAAAATCCTTAAAAAGATTGGCGAGGAAGCGTCGGAAGTCATTATTGGCGCCAAAAACAATAATATCGACGAAACAAGGTATGAGATATCCGATTTGTTGTATCATATTATGGTCCTGATGGTGCAGCAGGGACTGACATGGGATGATATCTCCGCAGAGCTTGGGAACAGGCGACGCTAAAAGCCCGCGCCATTAAAATGTATTTTGCCACTCCGGCTGGAATGGCATAAAAGGAGGATTTTACATATGTTTTGTCCAAATTGTGGTACGAATGTACCAGAAGGTTCAAAATTTTGTGTATCATGCGGCAGCAGCATGCAGCAACCTGAGGAAGCAAACGAACAGTTAAACGAATCAATACAGCAGCAAAAACAAGAAGAATTTCAGCCACAGCAGCAGCCGGAACCGCAGCAGCAACCGGCACCGCAGCCACAATCAGCACCACAGCAACAAACACAATACCAGCAGCAGTATCAACCAATACCGCAGCAGCCTGCCAATAACAACAATGTGCAGCCGCGCGTGGATATCAGGGAAAAGGTCTACGGTGTGGGAGGATGGTTTTTAACTTTGCTTCTGCTGTGTATCCCGATTGTAAATATCATTCTGACATTTGTATGGGCTTTCAGCGGAAGTGTAAATAAAAACAAAAAGAACTTCGCAATCGCTTTATTAATTATGATGGCAATATCGCTCGTGATATCAATTGTCCTGTATGCGTCAATAGTAGCTATGATTGGAAATATATTTGATAGCATAGGCGGCGGATTCAGCGATTTTTAAAACGGGCTCTGATTAAAATGTCATATTACATGGGCGTGACGTTGATGTCACGCCCGTTTCATGTTTTGCCGGAATAAAACAGATTAACGGAATCGGCACAGCGTAACCCGGTATGATTTGCCATGCCGGCTTTATGTTTTTTTATAAAGGCTTTCAGTCAAATTTGGAAAGGACATTATCAAGCATTTCAATAACGCCGTCCATATCCGCTTTTGTTGTTATAAGAGGCGGCAGCAGTCTTATAATGCTGTCTCCGACAGAACCCAGAAGGTATTTGTTTTCGAAACATTTTTTATTCACTTCTTTCGCTATCGGTCTGCTGAACTCTATTCCTATCATCAATCCTTTTCCGCGCACCTCGCTTATTACCGGATGATTCTGTTTCACGGATCTGATTTTTTCGAAAAAGTAATTGCCTGTTTCCTCGGCGTTTTCACACAGTTTGTCGTTTATTATTGTAGATAAAACCGCATATGCGGTACTGCAGGCCAATGGGTTTCCGCCGAAAGTGGAGCCGTGATCACCGGGTTCAAAGGCTTTTGCCACATGATCTTTTGCGCATAGCGCGCCGATCGGAAAGCCTCCGCCGAGAGCCTTGGCAAGGGTGAATATATCAGGTTCTACACCGTAATGCTGATATCCGAATAATTTGCCTGTCCTGCCCAGGCCGCATTGAACTTCGTCAAATATAAGGAGGATTCCGTATTTATCGCATAACTGCCGTAAACCTTTTATGTATTCATATGTAGTCGGATTAACTCCGCTTTCGCCCTGAATCGGTTCAATCATCACCGCGCATGTGTTTTCGCATATTGCCTCTTCCATAGCATTTAAATCGTTTATCGGTACTTTAAGAAATTTAGGAGTTAAAGGAGAGTACGGTTTCTGGTATTTATCCTGGCCTGTGGCGGCAATTGTGGCAAGGGTTCTGCCGTGAAAGGACTTTTCAAGAGTAATAATTTCTATCTTGTTAGGACATCCTTTTTTCTTGAAATACAGCCTTGCGAGTTTTATCGCACCTTCATTGGCTTCAGCTCCGCTGTTTGCGAAAAATACCTTATCAGCGCTGGAATTCTCAACAATAAGTTCGGCGAGTTTCGCCTGGGATTCAATATAATACAGGCTTGAACAATGAATGAATTTTTTAGCCTGCTCGCAGATTGCATTTACAACTGCCGGATGTGAGTGCCCCAATGCGCTGACGGCAATGCCTGCCAAAAAATCATGATATTCATTACCGTCCAAATCCCACAGCGATAATCCTTTCCCATGGGTGAAACAAACCGGGACCCGATCCCCAAAAGTGTTCATATAATATTTACGATCTTTTTCTATTATTTCTTGTAAAGTCATATTGCAATCCCCCTAGTTCTTAGTTGTTAATATTATTTATAATTATACATATAAATGCATAAAAATACAACACTGTTTTATTTAAACAAATAAAAAAAGCCGTACAACCGGCTTTTAACAGATATTGCAGTAATTAATATCCGTTTTCCTGTTTTGTGTCAATTAATTTCTTATCTACCCATTTAACGCTGTTGCGACCGGTGTGAATAAGCACCTCACGGTTGTTTTCAATAAGAAAGATTGCGTCTCGGCCAAGAAATTTTATCTTTTGTCCAAGTTTCATTTTAGTACCGCTCCTTTTGTATTTCTTGCCTTCGTATGGTGGGAAACAGCATTATGTATATATATAGGCATATATTACTTAAAATATACCATATATGGTAGAAATAAAATATTACAGTTATATTACATTTTATCAATAAAATCATTCGGAAGAATTCTTTAATCTTTCCGCAATAACCCTCGCAGCGTGTACGCCGCTGGCAGCAGCCTGAGATAAGCCGCGTGTTATGCCTGCTCCGTCACCAACAGCAAAAAAGTTTTTAAGTTTCGTTTCAAGTTCATCCGTTAACTGAAGCCGCGAACTGTAAAATTTAACTTCAACACCATACAATAATGTATCATGGTTTGCGGTTCCGGGAGCTATATTATCGAGAACCTGGATCATTTCAATTATATTGTCAAGGTGGCGCTTTGTTAAAACAAGGCTTAAATCACCCGGTGTGGCCTTTAGAGTAGGTTTCGTAAAACATTGACTCAGACGGTGTTCGTTCGTTCTTTTCCCTTTAATTAAATCACCGAACCGCTGCACAATAACCCCTCCGCCAAGCATATTCGAAAGCGATGCAATACTTTTTCCGTATTGATATGGTTCTTTGAATGGTTCGGTAAAGCGATTGCTGACCAACAGTGCAAAGTTCGTATTTTCGCTTCTTAGTTTTATGTCGGTATAGCTGTGACCGTTTACGGTTATTATCCCGTCAACGTTTTCACTGACTACATATCCATACGGATTCATGCAGAATGTTCTTACGATATCTCCGTACTGCTTTGTACGATACAGGAATTTTGATTCATATACCGCATCGGTGATATGCTTGAAAACTATTGCAGGCAGTTCAACACGCACGCCGATATCCACCTGGTTGTTTATCAGTGACAGGCCTAGATTCCGGCATTGGGTCGAAAACCATTCCGCACCTGAACGGCCGGGAGCTGCGACAAGGTATTTACAGGAAAGCTCACGTCCGTCATTTATAATCAGCGAGTAACCTTTTTTTGTTTTGTTTATCGTTTTTACCGCGGTATTGCACAGTATTTCAATTCTGTTTTTCAGATAATCGAACATACGAGAAATGATAACTTTGTTGTTTTCAGTGCCAAGATGCTTGACGGATGCCGATAAAAGATGAAGATCATAGCCGATAGCAATCCGTGCTATTTCACGGGCTTCGTCCGTTTCAGTGGAAAACCGCCTTTCCGTTGCTCCAAATTTAACATTTACGCTGTCAATGTACTCAATTAACTGCATAATGTATTCTTCATCAAGGTAGTCATCCAACCATCCGCCAAATCGTGTCGTAAAATTGTATTTTCCGTCCGAGAAAGCGCCCGCGCCGCCAAATCCATTCATTATATCGCAGCTTATACATTTTGCGCAGGCGGAGGTTTTCCCCGTTACTATCGGACATTCCCTGTGATATATGTCATTCCCTTGTTCCAGCATTAGTATATCAGCTCCGGGAACAAGCCCGGACAGTTCGTACCCGGTAAATATCCCCGCCGTACCGCCGCCTATTATTATTACATCGTATGAGCCCTTTGGCATGATATTCCCCTCCTGGTTTTGAAAACCGGCAATTTATTATACCATAGGAGTAAACTCATGCAAATGCGATCGAATAAATATATGTATATAGTAATTTAAATTTATTCTTCTTAAAAGTTGTAAAAATAGTTTTTTTCAAGATAGTGTAAAATAATTGTGGAATTTTTGAAGAAAAAGGAACAGAGATCAACCTCCTGTGTTAAAATTATATATAACCAAAACAATACAAAAACATAAGGAGGGAAGATCTCTGTGAAAGATATTATACTACGAATCATTGAAGAATTGGTGAACAAAAATTTTACAAAAGATTGAAGAAGGCGGTTTATCTGATATAGATCAGTTTTCATCGGAATCATTGGAGCTTTGTAAGGCCAGCATACGTGAACTTATATCAGAAATTGTAAACCGGTTAAATGAAGAACTTCGGTCAAACAAGAAATTTCGCAGGGAAATAGGATTGTCACTAAAGGAGAAAGATAGGGAACGCAGTATTTTTAACGATGTAGGATATATAAATATCAAGCGTGATTACTATTATGACAAAAAGAGCAAAGGATATATCTATCCAATAGATCTAATGCTGGGGATTACGCCTTATGAGAGGGTTGGCAGCAATGTAAGCGCGCGATTGGTAACGCAAGCGGCAGATGTATCATATGAGAAGAGTGCAGCGATAGTAACGGGAGGGGAAGTAAGCAAGCAGACAGTAAAGAACAAGATACTGGCAGTAGGGAAGCTGGAGAAGGGAGCGCCTGAGGAGAAGCGAGTTGTGAAGGAACTGCATGTTTTTGCGGATGAATGTCATGCTCCTTTACAAGAAGGACGAAACCGCGTGGTACCGCTCATTACAATAAGTGAAGGAGTTCGAGCTATAGGAGGCCGAAATGAGCTAATAAATCCGGTGCATTTTACAGCGCCGATTAAGGGGACGAAAGAAGCATGGGAAAATGTAGGTGGCTATGTTTCCCGAGCATATGACGAGAGTCAGATTGAAAGGATATATCTACATGGTGATGGAGCATCCTGGATCAAACAAGGGGTAGATGAACTGCCAAATTGTAAATTCGTGATAGACAGTTTTCATTTTGAGAAGCATTTAAAACAAGCCACAGCAGCCTTTAGCAAGCAGAATTACAGGTTACGGATACGTCAGGCTATAATCGAGAAAGACAAAGGAAAGGCTATTCGTTTAGTTAATGAGATGGTTACTCTTTCAGAGGAGCCGAAACGAGCGAAAAGCATTCGAAAATTCAGGAGTTATCTGTTGAACAATTGGGAAGGGATAACACGAAGATACACGGAAGAGATAATAGGGAGCTGTACAGAGGCATTAGTAAGCCATGTATATTCTGAGAGATTAAGCAGAAATCCAATGGGCTGGAGTGATGAGGGCCTGCACAAGATGGCGGAATTAAGAGTTTATACTCGGAATGGTTGTGTTGTAACAGCAAAAGATTTCAAAAGGACTAAACAGGAGAAGGAACGAAGCATTTTTAAAGAATATGCCCAGGAACGGATAAGAGAGGCAATTGATGGCTACTTGGATTGGAGTATATTCGAGAAAGAACAATACAATCTACCCACGAATAGTCCAACACAGATACTAATTAGATCTTATGGCCGGTTAAGGAGTTTGGTTGGATAATA
>LFRV01000002.1 GCA_001512485.1 Clostridiales bacterium DTU069
GCTCAAAATAGCGTTTGACACCAATATGCTATTATGGTATATTAATCTGGTTGTAGTGTGCCAAAATAAAAGCAGTGTAAAAACAGATAATTGAAAATTTTTTGAAGGAGGCATATGGAATGTCGGATACTAAAAAACGCGAGAAGGATAGCAAGGATAGCAGTAATGATAAAAAATCCGGAAGAGTATTTAAAAGAAGAACAAGAAGAAAAGTTTGCCAATTCTGCGTTGATAAGGTAGAACACATTGATTATAAAGACAGCGCAAAACTTAAGAAGTTCCTTTCCGAAAAGGGAAAAATTCTCCCCAGAAGGATAAGCGGGAACTGCGCAAAACACCAACGACAGATGACAACCGCTATCAAGCGGGCAAGACATATCGCGCTTTTACCATACACGACGGATTAAATGAAAGCAGCCTATAGAGTCATCTATAGGCTGTATTTAGATATGCAATATAACGGGAAATTGGAAGCATTAATGCCACCGATGATATAATCAAATCACGAATTTGGCTATTAAGCATTATCGGATTTGATGCGCAGTCGGAATAATTTGAACAAAAGAAGAAAGCGGTGGTGTTATGAGTGGTGGTTTGGATATATCCAGAAATTTGCGTATTATTGAAAACCTGAAAAGCGAACTTTTAGAAGATATCGCTGTTTTATACAGGCATTTGGCTGACCCCGTACCGAAGGATACCAGGGAAGTCGCTGCCGATGCCCTGTCGAATATGATTGTTATCGGGTATCTTTTAGGAAAACGTCTTGGTATTGATTATTACAGCATGGAGAGGAATATATCGAAAAAAATCCGGCTCGGTCTTATAAATGACAACGAAATTGAAAAGTATTACGGGGACTTGTCGGAATTGGCAAGAATGCGTTCCGCTGAAAACCAGCCCCACGGGGCATAAAATATACCGGAGGGATAATAATGAAAGTAATATTGAAACAGGATGTAAAAAATCTTGGCAAGGCGAATACTCTGGTTAATGTCAACGATGGGTATGCGAGGAATTATTTAATTCCGAAAGGACTTGCGGTAATAGCGGACAGTGCTGCAATTAATGAAATGAAAATGCGAAGTGATGCGGAAAACACAAAAAGGGAAAGAGAACTTGCAAATGCGAAGAAAATAGCCGAAAAAATAAGCGATAAAACTATTGTTTTTCATTCGAAGGCCGGAGAAAACGGAAAGCTGTTTGGTTCAATAACCGGCAAAGATATTGCTGATAAACTGGAAAAAGACTTTTCTATAAGTGTTGATAAAAGAAGAATCAACCTTCCGGAAGCAATTAGAACACTTGGGCTTCATGAAGTGGAAATAAAGCTGCATCAAGGGGTTTCCTCGGTAATTAAGGTTAATGTTATTGATGAATAACCGAAAGCACCCGAACCAGAGCCGCGTACCAACCGGAACATGGCAGCAATGGCTCGACCCGTTAACCACCCGCTGGTCATTTGGTTGAATCAGCACAGTAGTTGGAGAAGCTATTGCACAATAACGGAAACTATAGCGGAATGCAGCTCTTGCAAAGGAAGCTCCTTGTTTCCGTTATTGTACAATAGTTAATAAGACAATTCCCGAACGCAATTCCCGCGGGTCCTGGTTCGGGTGTTTCGTTTCCCAGGTCGACAAAGCACGCACTGTTCAGCACGCTTCAGATCATGTTCATTTTTTTAATAGAGGTCTCCATATCCCGGGTCGTTCATAAACACGCTCCATATTTGCCTGTAAGTAGCAGGGCGTTGGAGTATGTATGTCGCCAGTCGGTTACTTTTCGAGTTTATTTTACACATTGCGCAAAAATTAATGATGATTTTCTTAAATTCATGATATAATATGAATTACACTAAAAGCTCCAAAAACTGCTTTAAGTTTTCCTGGAAAGCTTGATAATTAGGGGTGTCATTAATGGATTTGGGCGTTCTGGAAAAGGTACCGCCGCACAGTATTGAAGCGGAGCAGTCGGTCCTTGGTTCTCTCATTTTGGACAGGGATTTGTTACCGGATATAACTGCGGTATTGAAAAGTGAAGATTTCTATTTGGAACAGCATAAAGAAATATTCGAGGCTATACTCGATTTGTATGAACAGAATAAACCTGTAGATCTTATTACTGTTTCGGAACAGTTGACAAAAAGGGGAACGCTTAACAGGGTTGGGGATTACGAATATCTTTCTAATCTGGCGACAGCAGTTCCCACTACCGCTAATGCGATGCATTATGCCGAAATAATTGAAGACAAGTCACTGTTAAGAAAACTCATTCATGCTACAACGCAAATTCAAAAAAGAAGTTATGAAGCGACGGAAGAAGCTGTTGATATTTTAAACGATGCCGAGAAATACATATACGATATTGTGCAGAACAGAAATCAGACAGGCTTGCTTCCTATAAGCGATGTTCTTGACATTACTTTTTCGCATCTTGAGGAATTGTACAATCGTGCCGGGGAATATACCGGTGTTCCAAGCGGTTTTTACGACCTCGACAAAAAAACTGCGGGGTTCCAGAAATCTGATTTGGTTCTTATAGCAGCAAGGCCGTCAATGGGAAAAACTTCGTTTGCGTTAAACATAGCCGCATATGCGGCAGTTCACAAGCAAATACCGGTTGCTATTTTCAGTCTTGAAATGAGCAAGGAACAGTTGGTCAGCCGTATTATTTCGTCCGAAGTTTTGATTGAAATGGAAAAAATGAGAAAGGGCAACCTTGAGGATGAAGATTGGAAAGACCTTGCCAATGCGGTCGGAGTTTTATCGAAAGCCCCTATATATATAGATGATAACGCGGCAATAAGCGTGATGGAAATCATGTCAAAATGCCGCCGGTTAAAAATGAGAAGAGGGTTAGGATTAATTATAATAGATTATTTGCAGTTGATGCAAAGCAGAAGACGCACAGAAAACAGGCAGCAGGAAATATCGGAAATATCGCGCTCGCTGAAAATAATGGCAAAGGAGCTTGAGGTTCCTGTTATTGCTCTTTCCCAGTTAAGCCGCGCGCCTGATATAAGGACAGCAAACCACAGGCCGATTTTGTCGGATTTAAGAGAATCGGGAGCAATCGAACAGGATGCCGATCTGGTCATATTTCTTTACCGGGATGATTATTATCACGAAGACAGCGAGAAGAAAAACATAACAGAGGTTATAATAGCAAAACATAGAAACGGTTCAATAGGAACAATTGAGCTTGCCTGGATTCCTCAGTATACGAAATTCAGGAATCTTGAAAGATCATACTGACCGAACTTATAACCAGTGAGTAAAAATTTCCCCTTGCGCATATACAGGGGTGCATTAATAGTGAAGAATATGCTATTGGAAAAAGTTAATTCGTGGGCTGCAGAGAACAATGTTTTAAAGGCCGGAACGCTTGTGCTTGCCGGAGTATCGGGCGGAGCCGATTCTGTGTGCCTGCTTCATGTCTTATATTCTTTAGGAAAAATAAAAGGTTTTTCAGTTGCGGCGGTTCATGTGAATCACATGCTGCGTGCTGAAGAATCAATGCAGGATGAGAGATTTGTTCAGGATATTTGCGTAGAATGGGGTATTCCCCTTAAAATATACCGGCGGGATGTAAAAGCATATTCAAGTGAAAAAAGATGCTCCCTGGAAGAAGCCGGGCGGATCTTGCGTTATAATCTGTTCCGCGATTTGAGAAACGAGCTTAACGCCCAGTACGTTGCGGTCGCCCATCATAAAGAAGATCAGGCTGAAACAATTTTTTTAAACTTACTGCGCGGAAGCGGCCTTAACGGCATTTGCGGCATGGAAGAAGTACAAGGCTATATAATACGCCCGTTGTTGAATGTTGAAAAAAACGAAATATATGAATACCTTTCCCGCAATAACCTTAAATACCGTACTGACAGCAGCAACTTAAGCAATGTTTATATCAGAAACGCGGTCCGCAACCGTATATTTCCGGAAATAGCAAGGCAAACAGGTTTTAATGCGGTAAATTCCCTTGTCCGAATGGCTGATATCGTCAAGGCCGACAGGGATTTCCTGGAGAGCCTGGCCGAAGGATACTATAAATCGATTGTGATATCAAAAACGGAACACAGTATTGAACTCGATCGCAATAAACTTGCCGGGTTCAATTTTGCAATAAGCGGAAGGATTATAAGAATTGCATGGGAGGCTGTTACGGGAAGCCTGAAAGGCCTTGAATCAAAGCATGTGAAAGCCGCACTCGAACTGGCTGCGGAAACGGGAAAAAACAAGGTGATAGATTTTCCCTGTGGCATAATTTTCAAAGCCGAGTATGATCGGGTTTATGTTATGAAAAAAGAAGAAACCAAAGCGCCGGTTCCTTTATTTATGGAAGTTCGGGTGCCATCCGATATATTGCTGAAAGAAAGAAACATCCTGGCTAAATTCCGTGTTTATTCGGCGGAAGAGTACGAGAATAATTTCGGCAGGTTTGAAAAGCCCGGAGAAAAAAGTATTGTACAGTTATTTGATTATGACGCTATAACGGGGGGAATAAATATAAGGTACCGTTTACCAGGCGATGTTTTCACGCCTTACGGCGGGCCGGGTGGAAAGAAGCTCAAGGATTTCTTTATAGATCAGAAAATTCCGAAACAAAAAAGAGACGAACTTCTTTTGCTGGCCGACGAAAAGGAAATAATATGGATCATCGGTCTAAGAACTTCGGGAAAATACAAAGTAACCAGGTTTACGAAAAACATATTATATGTTGAAATAACCGAATACGATGGTGACTAAAAAAAGGAGGAGCTGAAATGAGGCTTAATGTATTAATTACGAAAGAGCAGCTTGAAAAGAAAACTGAAGAGATCGCCGACGCCATTACAAGGGACTATAATGGCAAAGAACTTGTGCTTGTCGGTGTTCTGAAAGGTGGTTTTATTTACCTGTCGGATTTGGCGAGAAAAATAAAAATGGATGTGGATATTGACTTTATATCGGTGTCCAGTTACGGAAATTCAACAGAATCAACGGGAGTTGTAAAAATAATTAAAGATGTGGATACCGATGTCGGAGGAAAGCATGTTCTTATCGTGGAAGATATTATAGATACAGGGCTTACTTTAAAATACCTTAAAGAACTGTTCAGCACGAAAGGGTGCGCAAGTGTCAAGATCGCCGCGATACTGGATAAACCCGAGCGCAGAAAAGTTGATATTAAAGTGGATTATCCGGGCATTCAAATACCGGACATGTTTGTTGTTGGATACGGGCTTGATTATGCGGGAAAATACAGAAACCTGCCGGATGTGTGCGTGGTTGAGCAAACATAGATATTGTGTACGGGATTTTGTTAAAAGCGCATTAGTTCTTTGAAGATATTCGTCTATATTTATTAACAAAAACATATAAAACATTAGGCAGAAAACAACATTGTGTTTTAATGGCAATTGTGCTAATATAACGAGGTAGAGCAAAGGTACTGTTTGAGAGCGCTGCCATTGGCGCTTTAATACTTTGAAACACAGGTTATGTTACTGACAAAACATATTTGGTTGTTTTTTGAGAAAAATACTAGCATCAGCATACCGGAGCGGGTATATCGCTGATTGGAGGTTGACCTTTTGAAAAATTTACGGGGAATAAGTTTTTATATCATTTTATTTATAATAATATTGATTATTATTGCGATGTGGAGCGATTTCAATAATCCAATGACAATGAAATACAGCGAGTTTAAGCGTGAATTGGATTCGGGAAACATTAAAAGCATCCAGGTCCAGGGTTTGGATGCCCAGGTTATTTTAAAAAGCCCGTCCGGGGAATTCAAAGAAAATGTAACATACAGGACAAGTTTCTTATCCACCGAACACATTACGCAATTAATAGATAAAGCGATAGAAGAGGGACGCCTTTCCGATGTGAATTTTCCTCCGGAGGCAAAAGCTCCGTGGTGGCTTACAATACTCCCGACGCTTGTCGTTGTAGTGCTGTTTATTCTTTTTTGGGTTTTCTTTATACAACAGTCACAGGGAGGCGGCGGAAGCCGCGTGATGTCATTCGGCAAAAGCAGGGCACGAATGGCATCGGAGGAAAAAATAAAGGTAAGGTTTGACGATGTCGCGGGAGCCGATGAAGAAAAAGAAGACCTTATGGAAATTGTCGAATTTCTTAAGGAACCGCGCAAATTCGTTGAACTTGGCGCAAGGATTCCGAAAGGCGTTCTCCTGGTAGGACCTCCTGGCACAGGAAAAACCCTTCTTGCAAAAGCTGTTTCGGGAGAAGCCGGCGTTCCGTTTTTCTCAATAAGCGGTTCGGATTTTGTCGAGATGTTTGTCGGTGTCGGAGCATCCCGTGTCCGTGATTTGTTCGAACAGGCCAAAAAGAATGCTCCGTGTATTGTGTTTATAGATGAGATTGACGCGGTTGGCCGTCACAGGGGCGCAGGCCTCGGCGGCGGACATGACGAAAGGGAACAGACACTGAACCAGTTGCTTGTTGAAATGGATGGTTTCGGCGTAAATGAAGGTGTTATTATCCTTGCGGCGACAAACCGTCCGGACATTCTTGATCCTGCGCTTTTAAGGCCGGGACGTTTTGACAGGCGAGTTGTTGTCGGCCTTCCTGATATTAAGGGCCGCGAAGAGATACTTAAAGTTCATTCACGCGGAAAGCCTCTGGGCAAAGATGTCGATTTGAAAGAGCTGGCCAAGAGTACTCCGGGGTTTACCGGAGCGGATCTCGAAAACCTGCTTAATGAATCCGCGCTGCTGGCTGCCAGGAAATCGAAAAAAGAGATTACAATGAATGAAATAAAAGAAGCTACGTTTAAGGTTGTTGTCGGTCCTGAAAAGAAAAGCCGCGTAATGAGCGAAAAAGAGAAGAAGCTTACGGCATACCATGAAGCAGGGCATGCTATAGCTGTAAAAATTGCATCGACAACGAACAAGGTGGACAGAGTGTCTATAATACCGTCTGGGCGTGCAGGGGGTTATACCGCGCATAAGCCTGAGGAAGACTTGTCATATCGCACAAAATCACAGCTAATGGAAGAGATTATTATTGCTCTTGCCGGGAGAGCCGCGGAAGAACTCGTCCTTGGAGAAATAAGCACCGGTGCGTACAGCGATCTTAAGCAGGCAAATAATATTGCCAGGAATATGATTACAAAGTACGGCATGAGCGAAGACCTGGAAAATATGTTTTTCGGTGATGAAAATGATGAAGTATTTCTTGGCAAAAGCTACGGTCATTTGAGAAACTTCAGTGAAAAAATGTCGGCAAAGATTGATGCGGAAGTAAAGAAAATAATAGATGAAGCCTACAGTACAATTAAGACAATACTGAACGAAAACATGCAGCGTCTGCACGATGTCGCCCAAGCCCTCCTCGATAAAGAACGGCTTGAAGGTTTTGAGTTTGAAAAGATATTCAATGAGGGCTATGTTCCCGAAAAGATTGAAGCAGAAAAGAAACAGGAAACAGAGAACAGTGAAAACGAGCCGGAGGCGAAAGCTAAAAAGAGGACAAGGAGCAAGCAGAAACAGGAGCAAAAAACCGAACAGAAACATGAGCAAAAAGCCGAACAGAATAACGAAGAAAAGAGCGAAAACACGGATAGCGAAAAGCAATAAGATACGTACAAAAAATGTTTTGCCAATTTAAACGCACAGGTTCCGGTTACCTGTGCTTTTTTATATCCCGGCGGATAGCCGTCAGCATGTCGGAAGTAACTAATAGCTGAATACTATCCGTATAATTGAATATAAATATATAATAAATGTACTTGATAGAAAAAACCCGCTGTGGTAAAATAAACCTAATCGCCGGATCTGTCTGACGGGGCTTGTCGTTCCTCTCTGTAACATTGCTCGCAAGCGTGTTCCGGAGCGTAAGCTGCCAATATTATCATCTGATGATTAAAGGCGAGTTCGGGCTGGAATAATATGGAGGCGTTTATGAAAGAGGTGAAACTTTTTCGTCATATTCGGGCACCATACACAAAAAGCATGATCTATACGCGCCTCGGTTATTTGAAAACAAGCACCTTTATTAATCGGGAACAGGCAAAGCAAATCGACAGATGGATTGCGGAAGCCGAAATTATTTGTGATATAATGCTTGTTTACAGGCTAATCGGCATCGAGAGTGTTTGTTCCGGCAGTGTGAGGTTTTCCGGTGGAATAATCTTTAACAGCGGCGCATTGGCGGAATTTTTGAAGGATTCGCGCGAGGCAGTATTAATGGCATCTACTGCGGGTGCCGCTATTGATAACGAAATCAATAGCCTTCAGAATTCAGGAGAGATGGCCAAAGCGCTTGTTTATGACGCGGCTGCATCGGTAATCGCAGACGCGGGGCTTGATTGGCTTATGGCGTATTTGAGGCGGCTGCTGATGCAAACAGGCAAAATTCTTGCAAACAAACGTTTCAGCCCCGGATACGCGGACCTTGAACTGTATAACCAGTCGGTACTTTACGACTTGCTGGAATTAGACAAATGGGGAATACAAATCACGCCGAAATATATGCTCATTCCGAGAAAATCGGTGACGGCAATAGCAGGCATTAACGCTCCGTATAATGAGAATCGGAGAGAAAACGGAGGAGATGTGAATGATAAAGAAGGAATTTAGAGAATGGGCGCTTGAACAAATACGTGTTTTAGACGGAGCTACGGGCACGCAGCTTCAAAAAGCAGGAATGCCGGTTGGCGTATGCCCCGAAATATGGGTTTTGCAAAATCCCGAAGTCATTATAAAGATACAGAAAGAATATATCGAAAGCGGATCAGATATCATATATACCTGCACTTTTGGCGGAAATGGGCTAAAGCTGAAAGAAGCCGGCGTTGAAGACGTATATAGCGTAAACAGGGAACTGGCGGCGCTGTCAAAAAAGGCAGCGGGCAGCAGGGCTTTTGTCGCCGGTGATATTGCGCCGACGGGCCAATTGATGGAGCCTTTTGGTGTATATACTTTTGAAGATATAGTGGATGTATATAAAGAGCAGGTTAAGGGTCTGCTTGACGGCGGAGTTGATCTGTTTGTCATAGAGACAATGATGGATATACAGGAGGCAAGGGCCGCCCTTCTGGCGGTGAAAGAAACCTGCGACTTGCCGGTAATGGCATCTATGACATTTGAGCGCGGGGGACATACAATAAACGGGACCGACCCGTTAACGGCTCTTGTTACGCTTCAAAGCCTTGGTGCGGATGTTGTGGGCTGCAATTGTTCCACAGGGCCTGAACAAATGCTTGAGATAATAAAAAAACTCAAACCGTTCGCAAAAGTCCCGCTGATCGCAAAGCCTAATGCCGGTATGCCCAAGCTTGTAAACGGCGTTACGGTCTTTGATATGGGGGATGACGAGTTTGCGGGTTTTGTCGAGCCTTTTATCGAAGCCGGCGTTAACCTTATCGGAGGGTGCTGCGGAACATCACCGGCTTATATAAAAAAGATATCAAAAATAGCAAAAGGAAGGAAAGGCAAAGGCATAGCAGATAAGGGCGGCGTGTTGGTGCTGTCTTCGTCGAGAAAGACCGTTGCCATCGGAAAAGAGTTGCCGATTTGCGTAATTGGCGAGCGTATTAATCCCACCGGAAAGAAAAAGCTAAGGGATGAGTTGAGAAAAGGCTCAATGGATCTGGTTACCGAATACGCGATGGATCAGGTTGATGAAGGAGCAAAGATACTGGATGTAAACGCCGGTGTTTCGGATATAGACGAAGCGGCGGTGCTTACTGAGATAACAAAAACTCTGAGCACAATGGTACAGACACCTCTATGCCTTGATTCATCCTCGCCAAAAGCTTTGGAACAGGCACTCAGAATTTATCCCGGAAGGGCGTTGATTAATTCGATATCGGGTGAAAAAGTCAAGCTCGATAAAATTCTTCCCGTTGCCGCAAAATACGGGGCCGCGTTCATACTCCTCCCTCTCGATGACAATGGGGTTCCCGAGACAGCGGAAGAAAGAATAGAAATAGTTAAAAAAGTGTATGAAATAGCAAAAGAATACGGGTACACAAAGGATGATATACTGGTGGACGGCATGCTCATGACTGTCGCGTCAAATCAAAAAAGCTCATTAGAAGCTTTGAAGGTGATAAAATGGTGCGACCAGGAGTTTAATGCCAATACAGTAATAGGACTGTCGAATATTTCATTCGGGCTTCCGGAGCGCACATGGATTAATGCCGCGTTTCTTGCAATGGCAGCGTCATGCGGTCTGACATCCGCTATTATGAACCCGGGCGTCGATGTGCTTATGAATGTAAAAAGAGCTTCTGACGCATTAACTTTAAAAGATAAAAACTGTATAGCGTATATAAAGACTTATAGTGTGAACAATAACGGGAAACCTGCAGGGAAACTGAAAAATCCCGTGTATAATGCTGTTGTCGACGGTAACCGCGAGGACGTTGTATCCTGTATTAAGGTTGCATTAAAAGAAGGAACGCCGCCGGCGGAATTGGTTGATAATTATTTGATTCCCGCAATAACATACGTGGGTGAGCTGTATCAAAAGGGGAAATACTTTCTGCCGCAGTTGATACAGAGCGCTGAAGCGATGAAGTCGGCGATGGCTTTTCTTCGGCCCTACCTGGAAACCGGAAGCGCGGTCCCAAGAAAAGGGAAGATTATTCTTGCTACCGTAAAAGGCGACATTCACGACATAGGTAAAAATATTGTCGGTTTAATACTTAAAAATTACGGCTTTGAAGTATTTGACCTTGGGAAGGATGTTCCGTGCGATGTAATAATCAATAAAGCTAAGGAAGTAAACGCGGATATTATAGCCCTGTCCGCATTGATGACTACAACAATGGAAGAGATGCGAATAATGGCAGGGTACGTAAAAAATGAAAACCTGCCGTTTAAAATTATGGTCGGCGGTGCCGCGGTCGATCAAAACTTTGCTGTGGAAATAGGTGCCGATGCTTACGCAGCGGATGCATATACGGCCGTTAAGGAAGCGGAAAGGTTAACGGACTACTATTCAGACACGCAATAATTTGTAAGATCTATTGTCAAGTAAGTTCTTCTTAACGTTTGAACAGGCAGCCGACAAATTCATGCCGAATACACAGCGGGCGGTTAATGGGCGAGGCATTGCTGCCGCTGTTCCGGTTGGTACGCGGCTCCGGTTCGTGTGCGGAAGTTACCTAAAAAAGCTGTTGCGCAATAGTTCAAATAGTAAATTCCGAACGGTAAAAAAATCACAATTTGCTTGACGAAATGCCGGGGTGCATGCTAAAATAGAAAAGCGTTTTGAAATGTGATGTTTATGGCGGCGTAGCTCAGTTGGCCAGAGCATGCGGTTCATACCCGCAGTGTCGGTGGTTCGACTCCACTCGCCGCTACCAAATTGTAATGAGGAATGAGAAGTGAGAAACAAAGGCCTCGTCTGAATGAAGCGGTGTTTCAAGCCTCTCATTCCTTATGTATTGATGGCCCATTGGTCAAGTGGTTAAGACACCGCCCTTTCACGGCGGCAACAGGGGTTCGAATCCCCTATGGGTCACCATTTTTTAATAAGCGAATATTTTTAATTCCTGTATAAAAAAACATAATTTTTTTATCCTGGTATTAATATTATTTTTTATTCTCTTCCCCTGAAACAGCCATATAACGGCGGTAGTGCATACGGGACGAATAAATGATTTAACAAACCAGGGAATTTTTTATGTTTAATTATAGTAACAGGGTATTATCTATGTTATAATTAGAACAAGAGTTCTGAAATCGGCGAATAGTTTGCATAAAAAAAATAAAAAAGAGTAAAGTGAGGTAAATCAAATGAAAAAGTCAAGAGTAATTCTGGACAAAGACTTTGTAATCGGCAAAGTGGATGATCGGTTGTTCGGTTCCTTTATTGAACATCTCGGACGCGCCGTTTACGGGGGTATATACGAACCCGACCACGCTACTGCCGATGAGAAGGGTTTCCGCGGGGATGTCATTGAGCTTGTTAAAGAGCTTAATGTAGATATTGTCAGATATCCCGGCGGAAATTTTGTTTCGGGCTATAATTGGGAAGACGGAGTGGGGCCGAAGGAACTGCGCCCAAGGAAACTTGAATTGGCTTGGAGAACTGTTGAAACAAACCAGGTAGGCACCGATGATTTTGTTGATTGGTGCAATAAAGTCGGGACAAAACCAATGCTTGCGGTAAACCTTGGTACCCGCGGTCCGGATGAAGCGAGGAACCTGGTGGAATACTGCAACCATAAAAGCGGAAGCTATTACAGTGATATGAGAATTAAAAACGGGTACAAAGAACCGCATGGCATAAAATTATGGTGCCTTGGCAATGAAATGGACGGTCCCTGGCAAATCGGCATGAAAACAGCCGAGGAATACGGACGCATTGCAGTTGAAACTGCAAAGGTTATGAAATGGGTCGATCCTTCAATTGAACTGGTGGCATGCGGCAGTTCAGGAAGCGGTATGGCAACGTTCCCTCAATGGGAAGCAACCATTCTGGAGCATACATACGATTATGTCGATTACGTTTCACTGCACACATATTACGGAAACAGGGACGGTGACACTCCGAATTATCTCGCAAGAACCCTTGATATGGATAATTTCATCAAGAAGGTCATTGCCGTCTGTGATTATGTGAAAGCAAAAAAACGCGGGAAGAAGAATATAAACCTGTCTTTTGATGAATGGAATGTATGGTACCATTCCAACGAGCAGGATAATAAACTCGAACCGTGGACAATTGCGCCGCCGCAGCTTGAGGACATATATAATTTTGAAGATGCCGTTCTGGTCGGGTTGATGCTGATAACGCTTCTTAATAACTCCGACAGGGTGAAAATCGCCTGCCTTGCGCAGCTTGTTAACGTGATTGCGCCCATTATAACGGAAAACGGCGGGGCAGCATGGCGGCAGACGATATTCTACCCGTTCATGCATGCGTCAAATTACGGAAGAGGGATTGCGCTTAACCCCATAATACAATCGGATAAGTACGATAGCAAAGAGTTTACCGACGTACCTTATCTTGACACGGCCGTTGTTTTAAGCGAGGATGGAGAAGATTTGACGATATTTGCGGTTAACCGCAGTGTGGACGATTCGATGCTGATGGAATGTGAACTGCGTTCTTTCCCCGGTTTTGTTTTAAAGGAAGCATTAACATTGGCAAATGATGATAAAAATGCCGTGAATGACAAATTGAATCCAAACAGGGTTGTTCCGGTTAAATTTGAACAGATCGAGTTCAAAGACAATAAATTAACGGCTAAATTGCCGAAAATGTCCTGGAATGTAATTCGTTTGAATAAAAACAATTGATCATCTCCACCGGTAAATGAAGCATGAAAGGGCCCTCCCTTTTCGGGAAGGCCCTTTTAAAATGCCGCAGTTTTAAACTAAACAATATTTCAAAGTTTTTCCTTCTCGTAGTACAACACCTTTTCTTTCAAAATCATTGTACCGATTCCTTTGTTTGTGAATATTTCAAGCAGTATGCAGTGAGGCACTCTTCCATCAATGATATGGGTTCTGGCAACGCCGTTCTCAAGAGCTTTTATACAGCCGAGAACCTTTGGGATCATCCCTCCGACTATAACATTATCGTTCATAAGTTTTTTTACTTCTTCAACCGTTAATGCATGAAGGATCTTATCGGTTTCCTGCGAAACCTTTACGCCTTCAACGTCGGTCAGAAGTATTAGTTTTTCGGCTTTTAAAGCCGATGCAAGCTCCCCTGCGACGGTATCGGCATTTATGTTATAACTTTGCCCGTTTTTATCAACCCCTATAGGGGCAACAACGGGAATATAGCCGCCACTGGCCAGTACTTCAAGCACATGCGGGTTAATTGATACAATCTTTCCCACGTACCCCATATCTATCTTATCGCCATTCTCCGATACGGCGATAAGTTTCTCGCACTCAATCATGCTGTCGTCTATTCCGCATATCCCGACAGCTTTGCCGCCTATCCGGTTGATCATCGAAACGATTTCCTTGTTGGTTTTTCCGACAAGAACCATCTGGGCGACTTCCATCGTTACAAAATCCGTTTTTCTCAGGCCGTTGACAAATTCGGATTCAATGTTGAGCTTTTTAAGCGTGTTGGATATATCCGGACCGCCGCCATGCACTATAACCGGATTCACACCGATGTATTTAAGAAGCGTAATATCCTCAATGACCGAATTCTTTAATTCCTCATTAACCATTGCATTGCCGCCGTATTTGATTACGACTGTTTTACCGTTTAAAGCCTGGATATACGGAAGAGCTTCCACAAGTATTTCAGCTTTTTTAATAATATCTTTCATATGGGTCACCTCGTTAACGTAAATATAAAGTATTTATCGGCCATGCGGAACCTAGAGGTACGTCGCCGGGTGGGTGAGGCCTGTTTTTTCGTCTATTCCGAGCATAAGGTTAAGACATTGAATTGCCTGCCCCGCGGCACCTTTTCCAAGATTGTCAAGAGCGCTTACCACTACCGCGCGGTTTACGCGCTTGTCAACGGCTATTCCTATATCTATAAAATTTGATCCCGCTACGTTTTTTATTTCGGGGAAAACCCCCGGTTCAAGCACTCGCACAAAAAATTCGTTTTTGTAGAATTCGCTGTATATCTTATATAATTTATCCGGAGTCATATTATTATCCTTAAGGTTCAAATAGCTTGTCGAAAGAATTCCCCTTTTTATCGGTATTAAATGCGGAGTAAAGGAAATTGTTATTTCTTCGCCGGCCAGAGAAGAAAGCTCCTGCTCTATTTCAGGGGTATGCCTGTGGTTTGTAACACCATACGCTTTAAAATTCTCATGGGTTTCGCAAAAAGAATAGGCAAGGTCGGATTTTCTTCCGGCGCCGGAAATTCCCGATGCGGCATCGACAATAATATTTGTTGTATATACAAGCTTATTGGCCAAAAGAGGAGCAATACCAAGTATCGCGCAGGTGGGATAGCACCCCGGATTCGCGACAAGCGCTGCCTGTGAAATGCTGCCGCGGTAAAGCTCGGGAAGCCCATATACGGATAATTTAAGCAGATCATCCATTTCATGCACGGTACCGTACCATTCTTCGAAGGTCTGTTTTTTCCTGAACCGGAAAACGGCACTGTGATCTATAACCCTTTTACCCCGGTTTATAAGTTCTGGTATAATATCCTTTGACGCATCATGCGGAAGAGCGGTTATAAAAAAATCCGCCTGCTCACATAATGAGTCAATATCAACCTCACTTAAGGGCATATCAAATATATTTTTCAGGTTAGGATATATGTTTGAGTAAGGTTTGCCGGCAAAACTCCGGGAAACGGCGCAGCTTACGCTAATTTCCGGATGATATTGCAGCAGCCTTATAATTTCAGCCCCAACATATCCTGTTGCGCCAATAACTGCAACATTAAACATAATCAGCCCTCCGTCTGTTTCGTATTAATTCATAATTATACATCCGGATGTATAAAAATGCAACACTGATTAATAACTTCTTTATAAAAAAAAGCGGATAAACTTGTTGAAAATAGCAGCGGCACTTTAACATATAATCGATCCGCCTGTACGGAATCAATCGAAAAAAGCTATACTGCGCCTTTCCGAAGCATGTGCAAATTATGCAAAGTCACTAAAAGAAAAAAATTTTTTTTGGTAAAAAAAATAGTAGTAACCGATGTCCTATAGTGTTAAAGTTATATTGTGTTTTAAAAGTAATCTAATTTTTTAGGAGGGAATTAAATGGCAGGCGTAAAATTGGTGGGCGTCTACAAAACCTACCCCGGCGGCGTCACCGCAGTAAGTGATTTCAGTATCGACATCGAGGATAAGGAGTTTGTTATTCTCGTTGGTCCTTCCGGTTGCGGAAAAACAACAACACTCAGAATGATTGCCGGTCTTGAAGAAATTACTGAAGGTGAACTGTACATAGGGGACAAGCTGATGAATGATGTTGCCCCTAAAGACAGGGATATTGCAATGGTTTTCCAGAACTATGCGCTGTATCCGCACATGACAGTTTTTGACAATATGGCATTCGGACTGAAACTTAGGAAAACACCAAAAGATGAAATAAAGAGAAGAGTACATGAAGCTGCAAGAATTCTTGATATCGAGCATTTGCTTGACAGAAAACCGAAGGCTTTGTCGGGCGGACAGAGGCAGCGTGTTGCGTTAGGCCGCGCGATTGTTCGTGAACCGAAAGTGTTCCTCATGGATGAGCCTCTCTCTAACCTTGATGCGAAACTCAGGGTTCAGATGAGAACTGAAATAAGTAAACTTCATCAGAGACTGCAGACAACCTTCATATATGTTACCCATGACCAGACCGAAGCGTTGACGATGGGTACCCGTATTGTTGTCATGAAGGATGGTTTTATCCAGCAGATTGACAGCCCGCAAGAGTTATATGATCATCCTGTGAATATGTTTGTTGCCGGGTTTATTGGAAGTCCTCAAATGAACTTCGCAAATGTAACGGTTATAAAAGAAAATGAAAAGATATACCTGAAGTTTGGTGAGGATAAACTGGAAGTAACGCCGGACAAGGCGAAAATAATAGAAAAGGCCGGTTATGTAGGGAAAGAAGTTGTTTTCGGAATCCGTCCCGAAAATGTTCATGATGAACAATACAACCTTGAAAAATGGCCGAACTCAATTGTTGAAGCAAAGGTAGAAGTTACTGAAATGCTTGGTTCAGAAACATATCTTTACCTTGTTATCAATGGTGTTAACTTTACGGCTCGTGTACATCCGAAATCGACGACAAAACCTGGAGACAAGATTAAGATAGCGTTTGATATGAGCTCTATGCACCTGTTTGACAAGGAAACCGAAAAGACAATTGTAAACTAACAGATTAAAGAAATATTATATAATGAAGCGGAGAAACATAAAGTATTCTCCGCTTTTCTTTTATTCAAATTTCTTTTTTTCACCCAAATCCGGATAGACAGAAAAGTCAGAGTATGATTGGCAGGCGGAAACGGCAGCAGACCGGGAGTTAGCGCCGAATTAACGATCAGGCGATATATTTCCGTGTTATCCGGAAATTATGGTATAATCTATATAAAGTCCGTTGTGCTGGTTGTTGTTCTCTTCCATTTTTTCAGGGCGGAGCTTTATGTTTATGGAGGGATAATATGCGGGTTGTAGGGTTTATCGGACCCAGCGGAACAGGGAAGAGCTACCGGGCGTTATGGGTGGCAAAGGAAAGAAACATAGATTACATTATAGATGACGGCCTGCTTATATACCAGAGCCGGATTATCGCAGGAAAATCCGCAAAAAAAGCACCTACAAAGATCGGATCAATAAAAACCGCGCTGTTTTATGAAGAACAGCACCGCGAGCAGGTTGCCGAAGCAATTAGGGACAGAAAACCGCAGGCACTCCTTATTTTAGGCACCTCCGACGGAATGGTGGAAAAGATAGCGAAAAATCTTGAGCTTGGAAAAGTAAGCGAGAAAATATATATTTCGGATGTTGCTACAGAATTTGAGATAGAACAGGCAATAAAAACCAGATCGGCCCAGGGTAAACATGTTATACCCGTTCCAAGCCTCGAATTGAAAAAAGATTTCTCAGGGTTTTTTCTGGATCCGCTCCAGATTTTTAAACGAAAAGCCAAAGGGCACTTCCAACATATGGGCGAGAAGTCCGTCGTTCGTCCCCCTTTCAGCTATAACGGGAAATACACGATATCCGATTATGCTATATATCAGGTGGTAAATCATATAATTACCGGAATGGATGAGATGGATAAGATTACAAGGTTTAGACTAAACAAAGCTGACGACGGTTTTGTGCTGGATATGGATGTTGTTATGATATACGGGTATGATCTTGTAAGCGCTATAAAACGCGCCCAGGAAATGATCCGAAATGAGCTTGAACGGTTTGCCGCGCTGAACATAATTACAATCTATATAACGGTAAAAAGCCTTGTGATGAAAAAATCCTTTGCCTTGACAGAGCAGGTTCAATAGCATATAATTTTTTGGTAGAACTCTGGTTTGGAGGCAGCAACGCTTTTTTCCTTTGCTTTGACAGTAAACATATCAGACACAATCAGATAAAAACGGCTTCAGGAGGGCTTGGTTTGTTAACTGCGGCACAATCCAATAGACTTGAGTATTTAGATTTAGATGATGAGCAGGTTATCTTGTTAATCAGGCGTGGTGATAAGAACGCTACGGATTTTTTGATTCACAAATACAAGAACTTAGTGAAACTAAAGTCCAGGGCATATTTTCTTATTGGTGCCGATCGCGAGGACGTAGTTCAGGAGGGAATGATTGGCCTTTATAAAGCTATTCGCGATTATCAGCCTGATAAAGCAATGGCTTTTAAAACTTTTGCGGAATTATGCATTACCAGGCAGATGATAACTGCGGTAAAGAATGCGACGAGGCAGAAACATATCCCGCTTAATTCATATATATCGCTTAACCGTAAAATATTCGACGAAGAATCCGATAAATCCTTTATTGAACTTGTTCCCGACAATGAGGTGTCTGATCCGGAGCAGTTAATGATAAAAAAGGAAGAATTCAGCGGCATCGAAAACAAAATGTGGAAAATCCTTTCACCTTTCGAATGGATGGTTTTATCCCTGTATCTTAACGGGAAATCCTATGTGGAAATTGCGAGAAAGGTAAAAAAGCCAATAAAATCTATTGACAATGCCTTGCAAAGGGTAAAGAAGAAAGTTGAAAAGTACATTTTTACAAATAAGGACTTATAATATATATGTGCGATTTTTTTATAAATTAAATTATGCGGCTATGCCGCTTTTTTTATATTTTTTTACCATATTTTCAGGCAAAAATTAACGGGCGGTAATTTGATATTGTTTTAAGCTATGATATACTTAAGGGGTAAGCAGTAATATTTTATCGCCGATGCTTTATTTAAGTTATTTGATGTTAAGACCGATAAATTTACTATAACGGAGCAGAAAATTTCCCAAGCAAAACAGGCGACGAGTATTTGTTGTTCAGTCGGGGTTAAATCTCCCGGCCGATCGAAACAGCGTATTGTAATTGCCAAACGGTGTCTTTTATATTCTAACTATACCGAGACATATGGTGAATAGCTGTTTATACACTAATGAAAAACAGGGGAGCTGATTGGATTGTCCGGCAAAAACAAGGTTCAGGTACGAATAGCGGGAAATGAATATATCCTGCGAGGTAATGAGTCGGCCGAATATATGCAAAAAGTCGCATTGTATGTAGATACCAAAACCGCTGAAATTATGAAGGCCAATCATACACTGAGCACATCAATGGCTTCGGTTCTTACTGCCGTGAATATAGCGGATGAGTTCTTCAAGGCGTCAGATTCAAATGGAATGCTTAAAAAAGAGATTGAACAGGCGAAGAAAATAATACGGGAGCTTAAGGAAGAGAACGCGCAATTAACGCAACAGCTTCAGATGGTAAACGAGGAAAACAGAAATCTTGTTATAGAGTTAACTAAGCGGGAAGCAGAACTCTCCGAAGTAAGGAACGCCTATAACAGGGCAATGGGCGAAAGCTCACAAAAATCAAGGCTGCATAATATAAAATGATAAAGAGTATATTTACCGATGCAGGTCATATTCCGACAGTATTCTTTGTTTTTTCATTTATATTACCGGTCGTTTTAACCGGCAAATGTCAATATAGGAGGAATATATCATGGCGGATCTCGTTGTAACATGGGGCGATTTGATAAAGATTGTTCTCGTACTTTTAGGTGCGGGCGTTTTGTTTTATCTGCTGCTTGCCGCTGCAAACCTGGTGGGGATACTAAAAAACATAAAAAAAATACTCGATAAAAACAGTTCGCACATAAGCGAGACACTCGAAAAACTGCCTGATATAGCGGAGAACGTTGAAAAAGCCACCGGGATTGTAAAGGATGAAATGGAATCCATCCAGAAAGTTATGGGGAATATAAGCAAAATTTCGGATTCGGCCAAGGACGCCGCCGAAATGATAAAAAAAGATATTGTATTAAAGGTAAAGAACATTCTTGACATAATAGACTGGATAAGAAGTTTGTTTCAGGAAAAAGGCGGGAAGAAAAAAGATATTGTATACAAATATAAATATAAGCCTGCCAAAGAAACTGTGGAAGAAGAGGTATCGGACCCGGAAATGCATGAAAAAACCGAAACCGGGGATGAAAAAATAAAGAACGAAATGAGCGGCAGCCCGCCGCCTGAAGATAATGTTGAAACTGGTACAGAAGAATGCGAAAAGGAAGAAGAAAACGATAACGTTATATGAAAATTGAGGTGCTTATGACAGAAGAAGTTGAGGTTGCCGTAGAAATTTGTCGGGAAGGCATTACTCTGCCGCGGTACGCAAATACATGGGATGCCGGAATGGATGTTTGCTCGGCCGAAGATGTTATAATCAGGCAGGGTGAAACGGTAGTTGTGCCAACCGGGTTGAAATTCGCGATACCAGAAGGATATGAAATACAAGTCCGCCCTCGCAGCGGGATTTCATTAAGGACACCATTGCGCATTTCAAATTCTCCCGGTACTATCGACAGCGGTTACAGGGACGAATTGGGCATTATAGTTACAAACACATCAGAATTATATACGGCAAAAGACGATGATGTCTACTATACGCTGGATTCCGGAGGAAATAAAAAAGGTGTTTACAGGATACAAAAAGGTGACAGAATTGCGCAGCTTGTACTCCAAAAAATACCGAGGATGAGATTAAAGGTAGTGGAGTCGGTAAGCGGACTCGGAACGGACCGGGGAGGCGGGTTCGGGTCCACCGGAATATAATCGGAAACTGATAGGATTTCGATTGATTTATGATATACAGGTGCACCCGCTTTCATTAAGCGGGTGCAAAGTTTAATTATACTTTATCATCATCAAAGCATGACGTCATTGCATCAAACAAATTGCTGAGGCTGTCCCTGTTGTGAATTATCCTGACGGCATCGGCAAAAAGTTTTGCTACCGATACAACAGTTACCTTCGGATGAGCAAAAGCCTTTTTATTCTCAACGGTATCCGTTATAATCAGTTCTTCTATATCGCTTTCATCGAGCGCTTTTAAGCCTTTATCGCCCAGCAGCGCGTGAGAGACACAGGCTATTATTTTTTTTGCTCCGTTTTTACGCAACGCTCGGGCAGTTTCGATCAACGTACCGCATGATATTGTAAAGTCGTCTACTATAACGGCGTTTTTCCCTTTTACATCACCGATTATGTTTAGTATTTCCGCTTTTTCATCATGGCATTTGCGTGTTTTATCGCTTATTGCCACCGAAGCGCGCAGCAGGTTTGCGTAGCTGCGGGCGTTTTTCGCAAAACCGGCATCGGGAGATACAACAACAAGGTTATCCAGTTCCTTGGATTTTATATATCTGCAAAGTGTTGGCATTCCATATAAATGATCGACGGGTTTTTTAAAGAACCCCTGGATCTGCGGACTGTGCAGATCCATTGTAATAATCCTGTCAACTCCGGTAACTTCAAGGCAATCCGCGCAAACCCTGGCGCGTATCGAAACACGCGGTTCATCCTTTTTGTCACCTTTCGCGTAACTGAAATACGGAATGATTGCTGTAACGGAAGCCGCACTGGCCCTGTTAAAGGCGTCAATTAAAAACAGCAGTTCCATAAAATCGTCATTAGGGTGAAGTCCAATGGTTTGAACAATATAAACATCTTTGTCTCTCACCTTCTCGAGTATCTGGACAAAAGTGTTTCCTTCAGAAAATACAATGGTTTTTGATTGACCGACTTCGGTACCCAAATGTTCGCACATTTTTTTTGCAAAATTAATACTTGAGCTGCCTGAAAAAATTTTTATCCCTATTTCTTCAGCCTGCATTTATAAAGACTCCTTTCAAAGTATGTTATATATACCCGTACAAGGAAAGAATTTTGTCCATGCCGCGGGTATATTCTATTATTTTTCTGTTTTTCAGGCCGACTATAGTTTCGGCTATGGTTCTGTCAATCCAACCGTAGTCAATAAGTTTCTGGCAACAGGCAAAAACAGTAGAATCCCAGATGTCGTTTTCCCTGCAGAATTCAATATATTGCCACATTGTTTTAGGATCCGGAAAAGAATGATTTTTTTGAAACTCGGCAAAAGCCTGATTTATTTTATCCGTATCCTTAAGCAATATAAACTGTTTAAGGATAAAATTAGCGTAAGGCTCGCCCACAGCGCCCTCCGGAATGGTTGTAAACAATGCGGCCGTTTTTTCGTCTATGAGAATATCCGGGTTGTCTTTTGCCAAAACCTTAACAAGATCCCATCTAAGTTTATCCGGAACTCCTTCCATATTAACACAGAGGTTGTATAAAATAAATGCCCGTTCATTTTCTTTGTGCTCTTTTAAAAAGAACATCGCAAGCAGAAGGTTAACGACAGGGTTGCCGCGATCTGCGTTGAACATCCTCTGAAGGGCTCCGATAGTCTCATTAAAAACAAATACGGATCGTATAGACTTCAGATAATAATAAAAAAACTTGCCGGAATACAGGCTGCCTGTTATTCTTTGAACCCGGGTTTTATAAATTTTTTTCCCGCTGAACAGGTCACGATTTTTTTGATATAGCCTCGCAGCCGAAACGAGTTTTTTTTCCGCTAAAAGGACTTCAAGCTTTCCGAGTATTGCAGGCATATATCCGGGTTTAATGTTTAAAGCCTGTGTGAACAGCTTGTCCGCCATATTAGGTTTTCCGGAAAGCATATATTGAACGCCGAGCCCGTAATACCCGAAAGGTTTATCGGGCTTGCGGCCGATTAAATCCTGGAATTTAATAATGCGTATGTCAAGCTGTAATTTCTTGTCCGGCATATTCAACCTCCGATACTGCTATGTACTGACATCTTACTGGT
The DNA here is from genome assembly GCA_001512485.1 of Clostridiales bacterium DTU069. Classification (GTDB taxonomy): domain Bacteria; phylum Bacillota; class Clostridia; order DSM-8532; family DSM-8532; genus DTU069. Next base: position 22,809 of record LFRV01000002.1, read on the forward strand.
TACCGGCTTCATCGAGGTACTCCTTAATAATGTTCTGTACATGGGAATCCTTAATCGTTATTGAAATTTGAATACGTCGATTTTTCGTTTTCGATGCCTCCGTCGGGCCCGGGTCTATGGGCCGGAACTCGGAAAAACCTGTCGCCGCGAAATAAGAACCGTATTTTCTTTCGAGGTTTTTATTCTTTTCCATCATTGTCTTAATAACAGCGGTTGCGCGTTCACAGGACAGATCGTAGTTCATCTGGTATGAACCGTCCGAATCGGCATGCCCTTCAATGTTAATTGAATCAATGTATTCACGGACATCGGGCTCATCAAGGATTTTTTCAAATGCCGCGGCGAAACGGGTTAAAAGAGCATGTCCTTCCATTGTTATTTCCGAGCTTCCCTTTGCGAATAAAAGCATATTGTTTATTACAAGATTCGCATTATTGTCGATCGCAACCAGCGGTTCGCCGTCGGGAGTTGTGGACGTACCTATTTCACCTTCTATTGAAGCTTTTACTTCTTTAAGAATATTCACTCTGAGTAATGATATGTTCTGAAGCTTTGCACGCAGCTCAGCAAGTTCCTGGTTACTGTTCGCGATTATTTTTTCCTGCTCAAGCAGTTTCTCAATCGATATGGCTAATTCCCTTTTTCCCTGCTCAACTTCGGCCATAAGCTTTTCAGCCTCTTGTTCCTTAATGCGTATCGCGTCTTCCATTTCAGATATTTCAAGCTTTTTCAAATTAAGCTCATCTCCGGCCCGTTTAAGCAGATCTTCGGTTGCCAGAAGCTCGGATTTGGTCTTATCAAGCCTGTCGTTCCAGACTGAAACGGAGAGAATTTGCTGGAAATACGCAAGAAAAATAAGGAAAAAAAGCACCAGTACTATTGTGGACATAACATCTGTAAAGGAAGGCCAAAAATTAGCCTGTTCCTGTGGTTTTCTGAAATTCCTGTTCCGTGCTTTCATGAGGGAATTTCCCCCTTTCCTGCTTTATCACATCAATAGGTTACTTTTTAACAAATATGTTATTGTCCGGCTTTATCCTTAAACGCCGCCAGCATGCGATCTATTTTTGATGCAGCCACCTCGTTGTATGTAAGAACCTGATCAGGAAGGGAAGAAATTGTTTTTGCAAAATGTACCTGGTTTTCACGGAATTGTTCCAGGATATTAATGATGCCTTTAAAACTTTCTTCCATTGATTCTGTCATCTTTCTGTTAAGCTCACTGCTGTTGTCCGCAAGAGCTTCCGAGAATGAACGGGCTGCGTGACTGCCCAGCTTGTCTATCTCATTGCTTAACTTATTCATAAGGGCGGTAAAGTTTTCCTGATAGATTTCGAGGTCGCGTGTATGCTGGCGCATATTTGTATCCATCGCATCCGCAAGTTTCTGCACAGTCTGAACTGTTGAAGAAACTTCGCTTACAAGCTGTCCGACATCGGACACAAGCTGCCGGTTATATGACGTCATTTCATCGGCCGCTTCCCGTATGTTGTTGGAGAAGCCTTCAATACTGCGGTAGTTTTCAACTACAATATCCGACGTTCTTGTTAGGGCTTCGGTTACCTTAATAAAATTGACGTCCATTCTTTCGATATTGTTCCTCATGTTCAGGTTGAATTCATTTAAATCCCTCATATTCGAAGCGAAATTGGCGAGTGAATTGTCAAACTTTTCAACAGTTGTGTCAAGTGTCTGGCTTGATACATTGACATCCATTACCACGTTGGTAAGCTTTTCCCCGAAACTTTCAACCGTATCCTTAAGAGAAGCCTGAATTTTGTCGCCGAACTCCATAAAGGTTTCTCTCAATATGTTGTTCATCATTGTATATTCGGTCACTTTATCCTGGGCAACAACCAGGGAAATTGTATTATCCAGGTACTCTTCAATATGAACCATAAGATTTTCCCGTGCCTCTTCCGCATTAATAACGGTAAAAAGAAGCGTAAGGATTATTGAACAGCCGACGCCGACGAGGCTGGTCGAAAAGGCCACCGACATGCCCCTAAGCGATGAAACGAGGTTTCTGAGTAAATCCTGTATACCCTGGTTTTCAACAATATCGGCTATATCCATATTAATAAAAATACCCGCTATCTCGCCAACAGCTACTGTTAAACCTACAAAAGTACCAAAGAGTCCAAGCGTAATCAAAAGGGCATTGCTGTTTTTAATAAAGCGTTCCCACAGGGCTATGCCCCTTAGCCTTAAATTGAAGTTCTTTTCTATTATGGCCTGTGTGTTTACTTCGCTGTAGCTGCCTGCAGCGGTGTTTTTATAGTCTTCGACAATTTTGTTAAGAATATCCGAGTGGAATTCCCCTTCTTTCCTGCGGCGCCAGTCGAGTAAATCGTCAAGAATTTCGATATATTTTTTTCTGATTATCAAATTGGCAACAAATGATATGATGAAAACGATAAAAGTTGCCGTTATTATGTACATTCCAAGACCGCGTACCTGCTGATAAATGTTCATTAAAGACTCAATCAATTTCACTCACACCTTTCGTCAGTGGTAAGATTCATATAATTCCTGCTAAAAATATCGGGATGTTGCTCATAATATATTTATGCGCGGTTTACATGCGGCATAAATTTACTTATAATCAGTATAGCATATTTTGAAAAAAACAAGATTACAAATGGATTAAGGATATAGAAAAACAAAAGGAAATTTAACATTATAATTGAGATTGGGAAATAATTTTAAAAGAATTGGTATTTTCAAAATTGTAATTAAATAAGGAGGTTAAAAAACATGATTAAAAAAGCGGAAGAAATGAAATTGGAAATCAGGGAACGGATGCGGGGCGGCAATGGAAACGGCGAAATACTGCATATTCTGAACATTGATGAAATGAAAGGGAAAGTCAGGCTGTTTGCGAAAATCACGCTAAACCCGGGATGCTCGATAGGCATGCACCAGCATGAAGGCGAGGAAGAAGCTTATTATATACTTAAAGGTACTGCTAACGTAAATGACAATGGAACGGAAAGGATTGTAAAACCCGGCGATGTTGTACTTACGGGAGACGGAGCGTCACACTCGATTGAAAACACATCGGATGAACCGCTTGAATTTATCGCCGTTATAATGCTTTATTCATGAAGGAGATATTATCAACGCAAAGACACCGGGATACACGGTTCAACTTTTTATAAAATAAAAGGGTGAAAGATTGGTATTGGCGGAATAGAGCGATTATAAGTGTTTGGAGTGGAATCTATGTTTGAAAATGGTCCTGCATTTAAGTTCTCACGGACGCCGTATATTATATTCGGTCCGGGGAAATTCGGTTGTTTAACGGAACTACCGCCGGTAAAAAACGCCCGGCGCGTTATTCTCGTTATTGGGAGCAAGTCGTTTGAAAACGCTCCGCAGTATGTGTGGTTAACCAATGAGCTGAAACAATTGCGGATAGAAGCGTTAAGCGTAAGAGTTGCGGGTGAACCTTCGCCGGATATTGTAGACAGGGCTGTTTCCGAATACCGGGACTTGAAAATTGATACGGTTATTGCAATCGGCGGAGGCAGTGTTATTGATGCCGGAAAGGCCATATCGGCGATGATTTTAAAAAACGAACCCGTTATTACATACCTCGAAGGCGTCGGTACGGGTAAAATTCATGACGGGATAAAGATCCCTTTTATCGCTGTGCCGACAACAGCAGGCACAGGGAGCGAAGCTACTAAAAACGCAGTGCTTGGACAGGTTGGCAGCAATGGATTCAAAAATTCATTAAGGCACGAGAATTTTATACCGGACATAGCTTTGGTCGATCCTGAACTTACGTTGACATGCCCTTCAAAGGTGACGGCATCCAGCGGCATGGATGCTCTTTGCCAGCTTATAGGCTCATACATGTCAACGTCGGCTTCCCCGTTAACTGATGCTTTGGCGCTGTCCGGAATTGAAGCTGCCCGTGATTCGCTTATTGATGTCAGTATTTATGACTCCGGAAATATTGATAAAAGAACAAAAATGTCTTACGCTGCCCTTGTTTCGGGGATTACTTTAGCAAATGCAGGCCTTTGTACAGATCATGGGTTTGCTTCATCCATAGGAGCGCTTTTTAAAATACCGCATGGAATAATATGCGGGACAATTCTTCCTGAAACGGTCAGAATGAGTATAAACGAATTGATGGCAAATAAGAATAATAACGAATATCACTTAAAGAAATATTCCCGGCTTGGAGAAATACTTACCGGGACATGCTCAAAAAATATAGAAAAGGTTTGCGACGCTCTTGTTGAATATTTAAAGAACCTTAAAGGCGCTTTGGGTCTGCCCGGGCTCGGGGAGTTCGGGGTAACCGAAAAAGATGCCGAACCCATAGCATTAAAAACTTCGAATAAAAATAATCCTGTGCAATTAAGCACCGAGGCTTTAAAACAGATTGTCGTAAATTCACTTTAAGGCATAATTTAACCAGCAATTTTTTACATTATTTTTGTGGATCCTAATTCGTCACCGAAAGCACCCGAACCACCCGCTGTCTTTTCGGCGTAACTCTCACGGGCTGCTCGGAAGAACTATTGTACAATAGTTCAAAAGAAGGTTTTGAACATAATTCCCGCGAGGCCTACTTCGGGTGTTTCGTTTCCCGGGGCGACAAAGCTGGTTAAGGTGTTTCTGCCGCGTTTTGGTTGGCCGCTGCCCTGCTTTGGGCGCTTGTTGCCGTCGGTTCGGTCTTTTTTCTTGCAAATTAAAAAGAAGTTGATATAATAAGAATAAGATTTTTCAAGGAACCGCATAGCGGTTTTTATGCGCTTAATAAGCTCCACTTTTATAAGTCACCCGAATAGAGGAAGTTATGTGAAAGCCGCGAATTGATTAAAGTGCAATTCAGCTTGACAGTTAAAACTGCTGGTGGTGAATACAGAGGCAAGCAAAACGGGAGAGATAGGAATGGCAATAAAAACAATAGACGAAATAAATGAGAAGATAAGAGAAGGAAAAGCGGTTGTCGTAACTGCCGAAGAAATGATAGACATAGTCAGCGAGAAAGGTGCAAAAAAAGCGGCTCAAAAGGTTGATGTCGTAACGACAGGCACCTTCAGTCCAATGTGTTCTTCCGGGATGTTTATAAACTTTGGGCATTCCACCCCGCCAATCCGTATGACAAAAGTATGGCTGAACGATGTTATGGCTTATGCGGGTATTGCTGCGGTCGACGCATATATAGGCGCTACACAGATTTCCGAAAGCCAGGGCATGGCTTACGGCGGCGCTCATGTCATTGAAGACTTTATCGCCGGCAAACACATACGCCTATACGCGGAGAGTCCCGGTACCGATTGTTATCCGAGAAAGTCGATAACCACGACTATAAATAAAGACAATGTAAACCAGGCTTACATTTTCAATCCGAGGAACTGTTACCAGAATTACCCGGCAGCGACGAATTCTTCAGATAAGACGATATATACATATATGGGCACGCTGCTGCCGCAGTTTGGAAATGTTACGTACTGCACGTCAGGGCATTTAAGCCCTTTGCTGAATGATCCCGAATACCGCACGATTGGTATCGGAACTCGTGTTTTCATAGGCGGCGCGCAGGGATATGTCGCGTTTGAAGGAACGCAGCATGACCCAGGGCAGGAACGCATGCCGAACGGAACCCCGGTAAGTTTAGCGGGAACACTGGCTTTAATCGGGGACGCGAAAAAAATGACAACGAGATATATAAGAGCGGCGATGTATGAGAAATACGGCATTACATTGTTTGTCGGCGTCGGCATTCCGATTCCGATACTTGATGAGGATATGGCTTTAAAAACTTCGGTATCTGATAAGGATATTTATACTGTAATTGTCGATAAAAGCGGTAAGACAGATTTTTCCCAACGGGTTTCATATCAGGAACTCCGAAGCGGATTCGTTGAGATTAACGGCAGGATGGTTCCCACTGCGCCTTTATCCAGCATGAAGATTGCCAGGGAAATTGCATCCGAGCTAAAATCACTTATCAAACAGGGAGAGTTTTTCCTGACAGAACCCGTAGAGCTTCTTCCTAAACATGATAAACGTCTTAATAAACTGGATATAAGGGGGGATTAACATGAAAACAATTAAGGTAAGCCTTACTTTTCCTCCCGCAAAAGTGACATTTCCCCTGATGACAATGCTGGTTCGGCATTTTGAGCTGGAAGTGAATATACTTCATGCGGATATCAAGTTAAACAGAACCGGTAAGCTTATAGTAGATATGACCGGAAAGAAGGAGAATATCGACAATGCCCTTGAATTTATCAAGGAACAGGGTATTGTATATCATATTTTCAATGGGATGCTTACATGGCAAGAGGATAAATGCGTCCACTGCGGAGCCTGCACTTCCGTATGCCCGTCCAGGGCGCTCACTATAAAAGCCCCTGATTATATTCTTAATTTTGACAAGGAGAAATGTCTTGTATGCGGATTGTGCGTAAAGGCTTGTCCGCTTGGAATTATGCGTCTTGCACAACCGGACAGTGACGAATAATTGTTTTCCTGCTACAGGAAGACGGTATAAAGCGGGTTTGGAATATGAAGCCGAGAGAAAATGTGAAGCATTACAGAAAAATTTTTAAAGGGGATGGTCTGGTTTACTTTAATTGCAAAGTAAAGCAATCCGATTTATATATAGGAGCCGAATACGATTTAAAAGAACAGGCTGAAGAAAGCATTAGAAAATACCGGCAGCAGGTGGAGGAGTATATCCGTAAGCAGCCGGTTTTTTTGCACAGTCTTGAGCCCGTGGAACCACTTCCCGGAGCCCCGGAGATTATCAGCCACATGTGCAGGGCGGCAGCGGCATGCGGAGTCGGCCCTATGGCCGCAATCGCGGGAGCTGTCAGTTATTATGTGGCAAAGGATCTCATCCGGTATACCGGCGAATTAGTCGTTGAAAACGGAGGAGATATATATATTGTCGGAAAAAGGGAACGTGTCGTGGGTATCTACGCCGGGAAATCTGCTTTAACCGGTAAGATTGGTATAAAGATATCCCCCGAAAATCTTCCTGTCAGTATTTGTACTTCTTCCGGGACAGTCGGTCATTCATTAAGTTTTGGATCGGCCGATGCCGCAGTTATTCTTTCAAAGGACGCCTGTCTTGCGGATGCCGCCGCAACAGCGGCGGGTAACATGGTTAGCAGCCGCGATGATATAGAGAGAACTATAAATAAGATGAAAATGATCCCTGGCATTTCAGGAATTCTTATAGTTATCGGCGAGGACGTCGGTGTTTGGGGGAATATTGTACTGGTAAGGCTTTAACTGGAGGAGGTTAATATTGTTGAGCCAAGCGGGCATAATGGTTCAGGTTTTTTGCGTAGTCCTGGCAACGGCAATACTGGTTTATCTATACGCCAACGGCAGAAGGTCAAGGGCAACTTACAGCTACATGGTGTGTATTGGTTTATTATTCTTTTGGCACCTGGCCGAAATCCTGCTATTAATGGCCAAAGATGATACCCAGGTAATATTGGCTATAAAGATTAAATTCCTGCCGGTTGTTTATATAGGCGTATCATGGCTGTATTTTTGTTTAAGCAGTACGCATTCAAAGCTCGTTACAAATAAATTATTTATAGCACTCCTTTTATTTTTCCCTACGGCATGCTATTTCTTTCTGCTTACAAATGAATCGCACAGTCTGTTTTTTACAACGTTGGATTACAAAGTTATTACCAATGGTCCAGTTTTCTGGATCCATACGGTCGAATCGTACCTGTGTATTTTTGTCGGAACCATCTATTTTTTCATATTTTATTTGAAAAGAAAAATAGGGGCAAGTTTTAGAAGAATTATGTGGCTTATCAGCGCCGTTATGCTTCCGATGGCCGCGAATTTGCTGATGATTTCCGGGGTAGTGCCGAATTACGGGCTTGATATTACGCCGCACGTATTATTGCTGACCCTTATTTTGTTCGGACTTGAAGTCTATAACAAGGGTTTTTTAAATTTAATACCGGTTGCAGCGAGGCATTTTGTCGGAAATATGTCTGACGGGATAATAATTGTTGATGACGAAAATCTTGTTGTAGGTGTAAACGATTCGGCAAATAAGTTTTTTCCCGGGTTGTCGCTGAAAATATACGATCCGGTCCGGAGGCTTTCAGCTTACATAAGACAGAATGCTCATGAAGAATGTGCAAATAAGCTGGCCGATGTGCTGGAAGGGGTAGAAATATCCAATAAAAATAAAGGAAATATGAAAATTGCCGGCAGGAGCATATATATGGAGATCAGATGCCTGACAGGTCCGAAACAGGTGTCCGCGGGAAAAATGATTATTGTTGAAGATCGGACGGAAGAGCAGCAGCTTCTTGATGAGATCAAAAACAAAAACGCGCTGCTCGTAAAGGCAAATGAAAGACTTATGCAGTCTAATAATAAACTTATAGAGGCAAACAAACGGCTTGAAAAATTTACGGAAACTGTTGAGGAATTGGCAATAGCGCGAGAGAGAAACCGCGTGGGCAGGGAAGTGCATGATACGGTAGGCCATACGCTTACTTTGTTAATTGCGCTCAGTGAGAACGCAAAAGCAAACCTGGAATCCGACCCCGGCAAAGCCGAGGAAATCCTGGATCAATGCATAGACTTGTCACGAAAAGCCCTCAATGATATCAGAATGAGTTTGCAGGGGACATACGAGGAAAACTTTAAAAGAGCAAACCTTAAAGAATGGATGAACTATCTTGTAAAAACAAATTCGGCCTCGGGGGTAAATGTTGAGTTTTTATTACATGAAGGTATTCCGTCCCTTGACGCCTCAAGAGTAATGGTTATATACAGGATATGCCAGGAATCCATAACTAACGCAATACGCCATGGTCAGGCAAAGAATGTTAACATAATAATAAAAAATCAAAAAAATGCTTTAAGATTATACATATTTAATGATGGAAAAGGGTGCGCTGAAATAAAAAAAGGTTACGGGCTGACAGGCATGGAGGAAAGAGTGAATAAACTCGGGGGAACTATTTCATTTGGTTCCGATGGGGAAAAAGGTTTTAATATAATCGCCGAAATACCCGTTTAGCATGCTTGTTCGGCTATGGTTTTTTATTGACGCAGCAGGGTTATGAAAGGAGTTTATTCATTTGAAAAATGATGTGATTCGTGTAATTATAGTCGACGACAGCCTCATTTTCAGGGAAACAATAGCCAGTCTTCTTTCACAGGACCCTGAGATTCTTATTGTTGCGAACGCTTCTAACGGAAAAGAGGCTTATGGCAAATGCAAAGAATATAATCCTGATATAGTGTTAATGGATGTACGTATGCCTGAATGTGACGGCATTGAAGGGACTAAGCTGATAAAAAGCAGTTTCCCGGAAATAAAGGTAATAATGTTCACGACTTTTGAAGACAAGGATTATATTACCGAAGCTATAAGGTATGGCGCAGAAGGCTACATATTTAAAGATTCGGGCCAGGATCATATCCGTACAGTTATAAAAAGCGTAAAGAAAGGTTATCCGGTTTTCCATCAAAAAGTTTTGAATACCGTGGTTCAGTCAATTCCTGAAATAATTTCCGAAAAGGTGAATATTGATTTAACCTCTACGGAAAAGAAGATATTATCCTATATTGTAGAAGGGAAAAGCAATAAGGAGATTAGCATTCTCCTTATGCTGAGCGAAGGGAGAATACGCAATATAATAAGCAATCTTTTTGATAAAACCGGTACGTGCGATCGCACCCAATTGGCCGTTTTTGCCGTCAGAAACGATCTTGTGGATTAATAAAAAACGCGCCGCATAACCTGGTTTCGGCACATTGCTTGCGAAAGAGCCCGTTTTATTTAAAAAAGAAAAAAGGTCAAACTGTGGGGGGCAAAAATAAGTACAGTTTAACCTGTTTCTAGAAAGAGTAATTATATATTATTATATATTTAAATAAATAAAAAGTACCCGTTTGTCACTTTATTGTAAACTTATATTGAAATTCGAGTTGACAATTAAGATCCGGTACGATACCTGTTTATCAAGTTCTGGTGCTGCAAACTTCTTTTTTTATAGTTAATTATTGCCGGAATAATTTCGGATTTCTTAAGATACCTGTTTCGGATGGTCAAGTGGTTTTCCAGGTTGTTTTCACGAACAATCTTCATTATCGTTTTGTGATCGACGTGATGCGTGTCCATTACCTCCTGTATGGTTATGTAATTGTCAATAGGTCTCGGAATTAACGGATCACCCCCAAACTCCCTTTTGCATATGAGTGAAACGGAAGTCGGGTTGCTGTTCAGTTTTTTGGCAATTTCCACATATGTATATCTTTTTTTTCTCAATTCCCATATTTCTTTGGGATCCAAAACGGCATGATCCTCCCTCGCTGTTTTATATATAAATCCGAATTGCTCGATAAGGTTCCGGATAGTCGTATTCCTTTTTTTCGCGTATCTTTTCAAAAAGGAGTACACACTGTGGTTAGCGTGAAGGTTATAAATGAATTTGCCTGTTGATGCCTGTTTAAGGCGATTGAGTATTAAAGCGTTTTCAAACTGCTCCTCCTGTTTTTTTATCTCGTTATTCAGCGATTTTATGTTCCGGTTATTGTTTATTGTTTTATAAAAGTAAAACTCTTTTGCTTTAAGGGGGTCTCCGTCAAAAACCGATATCAGCATGCTGATAAGCCCAAGCCGTTTGAAATCCGAGCGGTTAAGCAATAGAATCTTATCACGAGTCAGCCGGTTTTCATCAAAGGTTTTGTCCATTAGCCTGTATGCATTATCAAGGGCTTCTTTTTTTGAGTTTGTTTTCCATTTTGTCTTGTATCGAAAATCGGAAGGATGGAATCGTCCGGGATATACAAAATTGAAAAGACTGTAAACAGACCAGTTAAAACGGGACAATACATTATAAATATTATATTTCAGAAGCCGTTTTTTCCAGTCGTATTTTGGAATCAAGTCAACACGGCGAATACCTTCTTTAAGGATCATATACTGGACAGCTTCAATTACATACTCGTCATTATCCCAAATTCCATGACTGCTCCACATCCATTCCGTCAGCCGACGTTTTTTGAATTCTTCGGGATATGCGTTTTTTAATACATGTAGTATATCGTTTTCAAAAACAGTCTGGATCATACCCGACAGATGGTTCTTTACGAGCATGTTTTTTATCTGTTTCAGATTGTAAGACGGAAGATCCGTGCAGGAAATGTTTTCGAGCACCTCAAAACAGTACCTTGTAATAATTTGGGAATTAGGACGTATATCCTCCATGTTTTTTTCATTTTGCCAAAAGTTCCTTTTAAAAGACCGGCCTGTATCAATTACATCTTTGTATTCCGCCAAAGCTTTCAATTGCTCTCGGCTTAAGTCAAAGAGCTTTTTCATTATGTTACCTCTGAAATTAAAAACGCAGTGTTTTTGTTCCGTTTGTTCCAACCGGAATAATATACATTCGGCATCACGGCTATTATATGGGGTTTTGGGGTATCTCCGGGATCTTGAAATACTTTGCAAACAGAACAATAGTATTATATAATATTTTAAAAGGTTCGTGCAATATTTGATGTGTCTTTTATTCCCGGAATCCCGGTCGCATAATCGAAAGATTGTTACTGTAATGCATGGGGGGAGTATCATAAAAATGGCGGTGGTGTACTTTTATGTCCCTATAGATAAGTTGGAAGATATAATAGACTGCGGTCTTAAGCTCTCGGAATGGAAGGAAAGCTATCAGAGTACACCGTGGAACAGGGTTGAAAAGCCTTGCTTTTCGGCTTTTTTGCACCCGCTTGACGACGAAAAGCATAAAGATCGCTCATACCGCTGCATAAAGCTTGATATCGAGGCGGAATACTGTGCTGTCTACGACAGCGACTTATACCGTATCAGCAATGAATTTCCGGAATTAAAAGAAAAATTTTTTAAATCGATGGTTCCATTGAACGGTTATATTTTCGGTTCAATTAGAAGGCCGCAGTGTTTTGTATTTACAACCGTTCTTTCGGAACAGATCAGCTTGCTCGGAAAGAGTATGGATGAACCAATTTTATATGAGAACTCGGAAATTCTTTATGTAAATAATATACTACAGCAGCTAAATGACCGGTATACTGAATTTAACAGTGTTCTTTTATACAGCTTTTTAGCCGCCCAGGAGCAAAATGGCGTTTACAGATGCTATAGAAGCACAAATGACAATATTGCCGTTTTTTTCGATGAAGGCTCAAACGAGTATATTTCCGTACCAATCCCCGATTATCGCAAGTATAACGAAATTAAAGAGGTGCTCCGCCTCCATGGGCGCCAGGTACCGGGAACGGACGGCGGAGAAAAACTCCCGCAGAAATAATAAATATTACGGAAAAGCAGGATGATATATGAAAACAAAGGAAGCTCTGCTGAAAATACTTGCAGACAATAAGGGCAGATTCATATCCGGCGAAACCCTGAGCGAAAAGCTGAAAATATCGCGTTCAGCAGTATGGAAGCATATAGAGGGGCTGAGAAAAGAAGGGTATATGATTAATGCGGTAACAAGACGCGGGTATAAGATGGGGGTTCACCAGGATGTCTATAACCGGCATGCGATAGCCAGCCAGCTTAATACCACTGTTTTTGGGCGCAATTTGATATTTTACGATGAAATAGATTCCACGAATAATGAGTTGAAACGGCTTGCGGCAAACGGGGCAGCCGAAGGTACCGTTGTTGTGGCGGAAGCCCAATCATGCGGAAGAGGCAGAAGAGGGAGAGCATGGAATTCAAAACCGGGGCTGGGTATATATATGTCTGTACTTTTGAAGCCTGATATTGCTCCGGAATATGTTCAGGTTATTACATTGGCGGCTTCAAGTGCCGTATGCAGTGCAATTACGCCCTTTATCGATATTAAGCCGGGAATAAAATGGCCGAATGATATTCTTATAGAAAACAAAAAGGTTTGCGGTATTCTTACCGAGATGTCCGCAGAGCCTGAAAAAGTCCATTCTATTATTGTCGGGATCGGCATAAATGTAAATCATCGGGAGGATGATTTCTGCGAGGAACTTAAAAATACCGCGACATCGCTGCGCTGTTTCTCAAAAAGTGATATCTCCCGCTGCATGCTTGCGGCCAGGGTACTGGAAGAGCTTGAAAGTTTGTACCTGGATTTTGTATTGAATAAAAGCGCGGATAAGCTTCTGAATATTTGGAGGTGCTTTTCAGTTACAATAGGATATGATATTATCATATACCGGAACGATAAAGCGATAAAGGCCAGGGCGCTGGATGTTGCGGATAACGGAAATCTTCTTGTCCAGACGCAGGACGGAAGACGGCAGTTAATATCTTCCGGGGAGATCTCGATACGGTTAACCTGAGAGTGAAAAAGGAGGCAGTTTATATGTCACAAAGCGGTTATAAAAATACAAATAAGAAAAGGAACGTTAATCAAAGAAAGGAAAGCAATGCCCGCTCGAATTACAGAAAAGGCGGCAGGGGCGATTATCATAAAAAGTCATTACGATACGGTTCCGATAGTTTGGTGGCAAGAATATCGAATCCAAAAAGGGAAGAATCAATTGATGATATTAAATTGGATATAGAAAAAATTGAAAAGGATATCCAGTTTGAAATTAAACAGATCCGAAGCATCAAGCTTGGACTGTAACGCATCGGGCGGATTATTGTATGCCGGAGGTGGGATACCGTTTGTTATTAGCGGTTGATATTGGAAATATAAACACTTCTGTTGGTTTGTTTGACGGCAGCAAGTTAAAATATCAATGGCGCATTTCTACTGACAGAAACAGGACTTCCGATGAAACGGGGATACTTTTCCGCTCTCTTTTCCAGTCCGCAGGAGTGAACATGGAATCGATAAAAGATGTCGTTATCTGTTCGGTTGTCCCGCCCGTAATGCATTCCTTCACGAACGCGATTATAAAATATGCGGATAAAAAACCATTGATAGTAGGACCCGGAACCAAAACCGGAATAAATATAAAATATGAGAACCCGCGCGAAGTGGGAGCAGATAAAATTGTTAACGCTGTCGGAGCAGTAAAGTTGTACGGCGCTCCGGTTATAATTGTTGATTTTGGCACTGCGACCACCTACTGCGCAATTAGCCGCAACGGTGATTATTTGGGTGGTATAATTTGCCCCGGCATCACGATATCGGCCGAAGCGCTATTTGATAAAGCGGCAAAGTTACCGAGGGTAGAGTTTGCCGAACCGCGGTACGTTATTGGACGAAATACCGAAACAAGCATACAGTCGGGATTGTTTTACGGCAGCGCGGGACAGGTTGAGTACCTTGTAAGGATAATAAAACGGGAAATGCGCGAAGAAAATGCAAAAGTGGTTGCTACAGGAAGCGCGGCAATGTTTATCGCTTCAAAACTTAAATGTGTTGATGAAGTTAACATGGTACTTACCCTTGAAGGATTAAGAGAGATTTATTATATGAATATTTAAAAATACTAATCCCAATTTTCAGTTAACATTTGAGGATACTGTCAAAATGGGATGAATCAATGCAAAGAAGGTATGTTTATGAGCAGCAGAGAAGAATTGGCATTATCTCTTCACAGGCAGTGGAAAGGTAAAATTGAAGTTATCAGCAGGGTACGGGTTGACACGAAAGAGGATCTTTCGGTGGCATATACGCCCGGTGTCGCGGAACCGTGCAAAGAGATACAAAAAGACAACGATTTATCGTATCAGTATACAAGGCGCGGCAATATGGTAGCCGTCGTGACCGACGGAACTGCGGTCCTTGGCCTTGGCGACATTGGTCCTGAAGCGGCAATGCCGGTAATGGAAGGGAAATGTGTTTTATTTAAAACATTTGGGGATGTAGATGCTTTTCCAGTCTGCATACGTTCAAAGGATACCGATGAGATTGTGAGAACCGTACAGCTTATCGCGGGAGGGTTCGGCGGAATTAATCTCGAGGATATTTCCGCGCCGCGCTGTTTTGAAATTGAAAGACGTCTGAAACAGTCGCTGGATATACCTGTTTTTCATGACGACCAGCATGGAACCGCGGTTGTCACATTGGCGGCGATGATAAACGCGCTTAAAATTGCGGGAAAATCGATAAATGACATTGAAGTGGTTGTTAATGGAGCGGGTTCGGCCGGAATTGCGGTTACCAGGCTGTTGATGGTAATGGGCCTTAAAAATGTTGTTTTGTGCGATACGAAAGGCGCCATTTATAAAGGGCGTGAAGGCCTGAATGAAGAGAAAGCGATAATGGCTGAAGTATCTAATAAGAAAAGAAAGAAAGGCAATCTTTCTGAAACCATACGCGGTGCGGATGTTTTTATCGGTGTTTCCGCAGCGGGGGTACTGACTAAGGAAATGGTACGATCAATGGCTCCAAATCCGATAGTCTTCGCAATGGCGAATCCGGTTCCTGAGATTATGCCCGATGAAGCTAAAGATGCCGGCGCAAAAGTTGTTGGGACAGGGAGATCGGATTTCCCGAACCAGATCAATAATGTGCTTGCCTTCCCGGGTATTTTTAGGGGAGCTCTTGATGTCAGGGCACGGGATATTAATGACGAGATGAAAATTGCCGCCGCAAGGGCAATAGCCTCCCTTGTCAGTGACAGTGAACTGAATCCGGAATATATTCTGCCGACTCCTTTTGATCAGAGAGTTGGAAAATCCGTAGCCCGTTATGTTGCGGAAGCGGCCAGAAAGTCGGGAGCGGCACGTCTTTAAACTGCTGTTTGTTCCATTTGCCAGCAAATAAAAAGATTTATTTAAGCAATAAAAGAGCGTTATTGTTTATATGGAAAATATTTAATTTGCCGGTATAATTCGATAATGAAAAGACCACATTAAAACAGGAGATTTTTTATTTAAAAGCGGGAAAATTTGATTAACAGGGGATAATAAAAAACGCAACAATGAGATATTTAAAGATAACTCAAGAATTATTATAATATATTAACATATTTAGCAATAGAGGTGATATTTCGCGGAATATATCGGATAGATCCGTTTGCTTCAAAGTAAAGCTCTATATTAATATTGTATTAGCACTCGTTTGGGATGAGTGCTAATATTATAAATTTTTTACACGCTTCCAAATAAAACGGTTATGAATGCGTAAATTACAATTCACTCCGGCGCTGCCGGAATAGTATAAGGAGGGTATATCATGAAAATTAAGCCGTTAGCGGACAGAGTAGTGGTAAAGATGATTGAAGCCGAAGAAACCACAAAAAGCGGAATAGTCCTTCCGGGTTCTGCAAAGGAAAAACCCCAGGTTGCCGAGGTTAAAGCGGTCGGTCCCGGTACGGAAGAGGTAAAAATGCAGGTTAATGTCGGTGACAAGGTTTTAATAAGCAAGTACGCGGGAACCGAGGTAAAAATCGATGGTGTGGAATACACGATATTAAAGCAGAATGATATTCTTGCGATTGTAGAATAGGGAGGGAATTATAATGGCGAAACAGATAATTTTTGGAGAAGAGGCCAGAAAAGGACTTGAGATTGGTGTAAATAAATTGGCCGATACAGTTAAGGTTACACTAGGACCAAAAGGAAGAAATGTTGTTCTTGATAAAAAATTCGGTTCACCGCTGATAACAAACGACGGTGTGACGATAGCAAAGGAAATAGAGCTTGAGGACATGTATGAAAACATGGGCGCCCAATTGGTTAAGGAAGTGGCGACAAAAACGAATGATGTCGCCGGTGACGGGACCACCACCGCAACGCTTCTCGCGCAAGCAATTATCCGTGAGGGTCTGAAAAATGTTGCCGCGGGCGCAAATCCTATGATTCTTAAAAGAGGAATAAGCAAAGCTGTTGAAGAAGCTGTTAAGGGAATAGAGGAAATCAGCCAGAAAGTAAAAGGAAAGGAAGATATTGCAAGGGTTGCTTCAATTTCAGCAAATGATGAGGAGATTGGAGCATTAATTGCGGACGCCATGGAAAAAGTAACGAACGACGGGGTTATAACCGTTGAAGAAGCCAAAACTATGGGAACTAGCCTTGAAGTAGTTGAAGGAATGCAGTTCGACCGTGGATATATATCTTCTTATATGGTTACCGATACCGATAAAATGGAAGCTGTGCTCGAGGATCCATACATTCTCATTACCGATAAAAAGCTTTCCAATATTCAGGAAATTCTTCCGATACTTGAACAAATCGTCCAACAGGGCAAAAAGATGCTTATCATTGCCGAGGATGTTGAAGGAGAAGCTCTGGCGACCCTTATTGTCAACAAGTTGAGGGGCACGTTTATATGTGTTGCCGTAAAAGCTCCCGGCTTTGGCGACAGAAGAAAGGAAATGCTTCGTGATATAGCCGTTCTTACAGGAGGGCAAGTTATCACCGAGGAGCTTGGTCTTGATCTTAAGGAAGCCACAATAGATCAGTTGGGGCGCGCCGCGAAGGTTGTAGTTCAAAAAGAAAACACCATCATTGTTGATGGCGCCGGTGACAAGGAAGAAATAAAGAAACGGATTGCGTCAATTAAATCACAGATTGAGGAAACAACCTCCGATTTTGACCGTGAAAAACTGCAGGAAAGGCTCGCAAAACTCTCGGGCGGAGTTGCAGTTATTCAGGTGGGAGCCGCAACCGAAACCGAAATGAAGGAAAAGAAACATAGAATTGAAGACGCTCTTGCAGCGACGCGCGCTGCCGTGGAAGAGGGCATAGTGGCAGGAGGAGGAACCGCGTATATTAATGTTCTGCCAAGGGTCTCGAAATTAGCGGAAACACTTAACGGAGATGCCAAAACAGGCGCGAAGATTATTGAAAAGGCGCTTGAGGAACCTGTACGTCAGATTGCCGCAAACGCAGGTCTTGAAGGATCCGTTATAGTAGATAAGGTTAAAGCTTCCAAGCCCGGAACGGGGTTTGATGTTCTGACCGAAAGCTATGTGGATATGATTAATGCAGGTATTGTCGATCCGGCAAAAGTAACGCGTTTCGCTCTCCAGAATGCCGCATCGGTTGCGTCTATGGTGCTGACTACGGAAGGTCTTGTAGCGGACATACCGGAAAAAGAACCCCCAATGCCAGGAGGAGGCATGGGCGGCGGTATGCCGGGAATGATGTAACGTTTATAATATTGAAAGGCGCGGTATGCTTGCATATCGTGCCTTTTTATTATCGCGGGAAAATATGTTAAAATAACCTCACCCGTTACCGAAATCAAAGATTCGAATGGGTGCCGGAGAACATTGTATCATGAATTTATTCAGCCGGTGCCCGGCTGCCCTCGGCTTTGCAAGTTAAAATCTTACGATTTTTTTAAATTTATGATAAAATAAACAAAGGAGGGATGCGGTGAATACCGAACTTTTTCCAAAAACATGGCAAGAGTTTATAAACAATTCAGGTTATCTGCCAGTGGTTATCAATTCCATAGAACGCCACGCTGACGCCGATTGGTCAAAAACCGAAAGCCGTCACTGTTTTTATGAAATGGTTTATGTTAAAAAAGGCATATCGATGCTTGAAATAGAAAACATAAAAACAATGCTCGGGCCAAACGATATTATAATTATTAAACCGCAAAAACGGCATACTTTGAAAGTTCAGGAAGGATGCAAATGCGAATTTATTGTTCTGTATTTTTCTTTTGTATCGGGTACCGAGCAGAAAACATCCAATTATCCTTCTGAAATTTCAATAGAAGACTTCATAAATTTTTATGCGGGAAACCATACGGGCCCTTTTTTAAAACTGAAAGTAAACCAGAAAAATGACATAATAACGATATTAAACCGTATTGTGTCCGAAAAAGCGCAGGAGCAATTCGGAAGTGATTTTCTTATACATCTCTTAATCCTGGAGCTTTTTGTTTTAATTTCCCGGGCGCTTAAACTGGAATGGGAAAGAAGTATAACCGATGACAGTTCAAAGCAAAAGGAACTTGTCAGGCTGGCCGAAGAGTATATCAGAAACTATTATGAACGGGATATAGCGCTTAACGATATATCAGGGTATGTGTTTTTAAGCCCCAGTTACTTTACACGTATTTTCAAAAGAGAAACAGGCCAAACCCCGATCAGTTATTTGATAAATCTGCGTATAAACCGGGCTAAGGAACTCCTGTCGGAATCGGATGAAAAGGCAAGCGATATAGCGTTAAGCATTGGATTTTCCAGCCAGCAGCGTTTCAATGAAACTTTCAAGAAAATAACCGGAATGACTCCTATTGAATACAGGAGAATAAAACAAAAAGGCCTTTAGAATATATCCAGTATATATATAAATAATAGCAGCCATTAATTACATAACCCCGCAATAAAGCAAAAACCCTTGACAAACAAAAGGAAGCGGTGATACAATATTCCAGTGTTTAAATCGGCATGGGTAATCATGCTGTTTTTGTGTACTTATGCTTACTGCCGGTATAAGATTTGCCGCTTTTTTATTGTAAAGCTGTTTAGTAAAAATAAAGCAAATTCTTTCGTTGTTAAACCGGGGATGCGGTAGTATTGGAGGGAAAAAGAAGCATGCTGGATGATTTAAAGCTTCGGAGCAAAGTTGTGGGCATGAAGCAAACAATTAAAGCTGTGGAAGCAGACAGCGTTCAGACTGTTTACATTGCAAAGGACGCAGATGAGAGGTTAGTTTCGAAAATAGCGGATAGATGCAGGGAAAAAGGTATTACCGTAATAGAAGCTGAAAGCATGAAGATTTTGGGAAAGGCGTGCGGCATTGATGTTGGTACTGCTGTTGCCGCTATTTTAAAAGAATAAAAATAAGACACGAATGATGTTTATCCAATCCTTTTATTTAAAGGAGAAATATATAAATATTATTTTTTGCCCAAAAACGCCGTTTGGCTTTTCATTTTTCATAATTGGGCAATACCGTAAACGAATTAATTATAAGGAGGTGAAAAAAGATGCCGACCTTTAACCAGCTTGTAAGAAAGGGAAGAAAGAAAGTAATCAGAAAGTCTGATTCCCCGGCGCTTCAAATTGGTATGAACACACTGAAGAAACGTCCCATTGCTATTTCAAGTCCGCAAAAGCGCGGTGTTTGCACGGTCGTTAAAACAACAACGCCGAAAAAACCGAATTCCGCACTTCGCAAAGTTGCAAGGGTACGCCTTACAAACCAGATTGAAGTAACTGCTTATATCCCGGGTATTGGGCACAACCTGCAGGAGCATAGTGTTGTGTTAATACGCGGCGGACGTGTAAAGGATCTTCCGGGCGTACGTTATCACATAATTCGCGGAACTCTTGACACGGCCGGTGTAGCAAACAGAATGCAAGCCCGTTCAAAGTACGGTGCTAAAAGACCAAAAAATTAAAGCATAAATTTAGCGGGATCTGAAAACAATAACAGGATACTGCGCGTGCTTCAGCGCGTTGCATATAGATTGGCGGTTACTATTATACAACTGCTGAGCACTCACGTTCCGGAAGATCAGGAACGAGTACCTGTGATACTCGGGTTATCGGCCCGACAGTTATCATGCAAGGAGGGAAGGAAAGTGCCAAGAAGAGGACATGTGCCAAAAAGGGATGTACTGCCCGATCCAATTTATAATGACAAGGTTGTAACAAAGCTCATAAACAATGTTATGCTGGACGGTAAAAAAGGTGTGGCGCAAAAAATAGTTTACAAAGCTTTCGACATTGTACGTGAAAAAACAGGGAAAGAACCGCTGGAAGTGTTTGAGCAGGCGCTCAATAATATAATGCCTGTTCTGGAAGTAAAGGCAAGACGAGTTGGCGGTGCCACATACCAGGTTCCGGTAGAAGTCCGTCCGGAAAGAAGGCAGGCTCTTGGGCTTCGCTGGCTTACTAATTATTCGCGTCAAAGAAGCGAGCGTACAATGAGCGCAAGGTTGGCTGCAGAAATTCTGGATGCGGCAAACAATACCGGTAATGCCGTGAAAAAGAAAGAAGATACTCATAAAATGGCAGAAGCTAATAAGGCATTTGCACATTATAGATGGTAATCCGCATGAAGACTATTGAAAGGAGGGCATTGATGCCTCGAGAGTTTAGCCTGGCAAATACACGCAATATAGGCATTATGGCGCATATTGATGCAGGCAAGACGACTACCTCGGAACGTATTCTGTTCTATACCGGTCGTGTTCATAAGTTAGGAGAAGTTCATGAAGGCGCGGCTACAATGGATTTTATGGAACAGGAACAGGAAAGAGGTATTACGATATCGTCCGCCGCAACTACCGCCCAGTGGAAAGGAACGAGGATCAACATTATAGATACACCTGGTCACGTTGACTTTACGGTGGAAGTTGAACGTTCACTTCGTGTACTGGACGGCGCTGTGGCTCTGTTTTGTGCTAAAGGCGGCGTTGAGCCCCAGTCCGAAACCGTATGGCGTCAGGCTGATAAATACAGGGTTCCGAGAATTGCATACATTAATAAAATGGACATTAGGGGCGCAGATTTCTTTAACTGCATCGAAATGATGAAAGAGAGGCTGAAAGCTAATGCGGTTCCCATTCAACTGCCGATAGGAAAGGAAGAGAATTACCAGGGGATTGTAGATCTCGTGGAAATGAAAGCATACTACTATCGTGATGATCTAGGAAGGGTAATCGAAGAAGAGGATATTCCCGAAGACATGAAGGACCTCGCCGATGAATATTATAACAAGCTCGTTGAAGCTGTAGCGGATCAGGATGAAAAGCTTATGGAAAAATACGTTGAAGGCGAGAACTTTACGAAGGAAGAGCTTATGAACGGAATACGCAAAGCAACTATAAATGTCGATATTATTCCGGTAACATGCGGTTCTTCATATAAAAATAAGGGTGTCCAAAAACTTCTTGACTGCATTGTCGCGTATTTGCCTTCACCACTGGATGTGCCTCCTGTAAGAGGATTTATTTCGGATGATGCGGATGAGCATGAAGAAATTGAGCGTCACCCGGATGACAATGCCCCGTTTTCCGCGCTTGCGTTTAAGATTACGACCGATCCGTATGTCGGAAAACTGGCTTATTTCCGCGTATATTCGGGAACGCTGAACGCAGGCTCGTATGTGCTTAATTCAACGAAAGGCAGACGTGAGCGGATAGGAAGAATTCTTTTGATGCATGCCAATCACAGAGAAGAAGTCCAGGCGGTTTACGCCGGAGATATAGCGGCGACCGTCGGCCTGAAATTTACAACAACCGGAGATACGCTTTGTGATGAAAATCACCCGATTATCCTTGAGTCAATGGAGTTTCCCGAGCCGGTTATTAATGTGGCAATCGAACCAAAAACAAAAGCGGGACAGGATAAGATGGCGATTGCTCTTCAGAAAATGGCCGAAGAAGATCCCACTTTCAGGGTATCAACAAACCATGAAACCGGCCAGACGATTATTTCAGGGATGGGCGAGCTTCATCTGGAAATTATTGTGGACCGCATGTTAAGGGAATTTAAAGTTGAAGCGAATATCGGAAAGCCCCAGGTTGTTTATAAGGAAACAATACGCAAGCCCGTAAGAGCGGAAGGAAGGTTTATCCGCCAGACCGGCGGACACGGGCAATACGGGCACTGCTGGATAGAGGTTGAACCGCTGCCCCCGGGATCAGGTTACGAATTTGAAAGCGCAATAGTCGGAGGCGTTATACCAAAAGAATATATCCCGGCTATTGACGCAGGTGTCAGGGATGCCATGAATACGGGAGTTATTGCCGGTTACCAGGTTATCGACGTAAAAGTAAGGCTTGTCGACGGTTCATACCACGAGGTGGATTCATCTGAAATAGCATTTAAGGTAGCGGGTTCGATAGCTTTCAAGGAAGCGATGAAAAAAGCCGATCCGGTTTTACTCGAACCTATCATGAAGGTTGAAGTGACAACTCCGGAAGAATACCTGGGAGATATTATAGCAGATTTGAATTCACGACGCGGTCACATTGAAGGTATGGAGGCACGTTTGGGAGCACAGGTAATTTCAGCGTTTGTACCGCTGAGCGAGATGTTCGGCTATGCGACGGAGCTCCGATCACGCTCCCAGGGCAGAGCCGTATATTCAATGCAATTCGATCATTACTCCGAAGTGCCGCGGAGCATACAGGACAGGATCTCCAGCGGGATAACAACGGATTCATGGGAATTGCATTGACAGTAAAAACATGTTAGTATAATATTATTTATACCGGTTGCAAGACAGGTTAAATTTTATCTAAACTAATTATAAATTTATCATTATCAACAGTTTTTTTAACTGTGTGTAAGGAGGAGAATTTCGATGGCAAAAGCTAAATTCGAAAGAACAAAACCCCATGTTAACATTGGTACAATTGGTCACGTTGACCATGGTAAGACCACTCTAACGGCAGCAATTACGAAGGTATTGGCTCTTGGAAACGAAAAAATTGAAGTAAAAGACTATGCACAGATTGATGCCGCTCCTGAAGAAAAGGAAAGAGGTATTACCATTAATACCGCCCATGTTGAATATGAAACAGAGAATCGCCATTATGCCCATGTGGACTGCCCGGGCCACGCGGACTACGTTAAGAATATGATTACCGGAGCCGCTCAAATGGATGGCGCGATACTCGTCGTTTCAGCGGCTGACGGTCCGATGCCGCAAACACGTGAGCATATTCTTTTGGCGCACCAGGTTGGCGTTAATTACATTGTTGTATATCTTAATAAATGCGATCAGGTAGACGATGAAGAGCTTATTGAGCTTGTTGAAATGGAATTAAGGGAACTTCTCAGCGAATATGGTTTCCCTGGCGACGATATTCCCATTATCCGCGGTTCGGCTCTTGAAGCGTTGGAATGCGTTTCCCAAGATCCTTCGGATCCGAAATACGAATCAATTTTTGAACTGATGAAAGCGGTTGATTCTTATATTCCAACACCTGAACGCGATATAGATTTACCGTTCCTGATGTCGGTTGAGGACGTCTTTACAATCACCGGCCGCGGAACCGTTGCTACCGGCAGGGTTGAAAGAGGAACACTTAAGGTCGGCGATGAAGTTGAAATTGTCGGACTTAGAGATGAATCAAGAAAGACTGTCGTTACCGGTGTTGAAATGTTCAGAAAGCTTTTGGATCAGGCGCAGGCAGGTGACAATATCGGTGCTCTCTTAAGAGGCGTGCAGCGTAATGAAATTGAAAGGGGACAGGTTCTGGCTAAACCCGGATCTATTACCCCGCATACGGAATTCACCGCTGAAGTATACGTTCTGACCAAGGAAGAAGGAGGAAGACACACTCCGTTCTTTAACGGTTACCGTCCGCAGTTCTTCTTCAGAACAACCGACGTTACCGGCACCATTAAGCTTCCTGAAGGCACTGAAATGGTCATGCCAGGCGACAATGTGACGATGCATATTTCTCTTATAACACCCATCGCTATGGAAAAAGGCCAGACCTTCTCAATACGTGAAGGTGGAAGAACGGTCGGAGCAGGCCGTGTTGCCGATATTATAAAATAATTTGAAGAGGAAGCGAAAGAATCATCTTTCGCTTCCTTCAGCATATCTGCGTTTCAATTCAATATCAACCACTTAAAACCTGCACTATAACCTGTTCACCAATAACCACCCTTTCATCCATAATAAAACATTGAAATAAAGCAGTGCGTAGAGTATAATAACTATACATAAAAAATAGACAAGCATTTCGCAATGCAGTAAACCGGTGTCTTTTCAGTACATAGCAGCCGTATTTGTTTATATGGAATCAAACAGGCTGCTGATTAATCTTACAATTATGAATCTTCAGCGGTTTTAGGCCGGACATGCCTTAAATGCTCGGGATATTGATAAAAAGTAAATATACGGGTTTTTGAGATATGTAGAATCATAACACGGGTAATGCATTGAAAGGATTTGATTGTTAATGGCACAGGAAAATAACGATTCAAAAACGGTAATAATGCCACTTTTACCACTGCGCGGGCTTGTTGTGTTTCCGCATATGATCCTTCATTTTGACGTCGGCAGGACAAAATCTGTAAAAGCTCTGGATGAGGCAATGATGAAGGATCAAATGATATTGCTGTGCGCACAAAAAGATCCCGGTTTGGAAGAACCGGATTACAAAGATATATATCCAGTGGGCACTATTGCGAAAATAAAACAGTTGTTAAGACTTCCCGGAGACACCATCCGGGTTCTCGTGGAAGGTCTGGAACGGGCACGTATCATTGAACACATACCATGCGAGCAATACTATAAAGTTCGTCTGAAGGTGCGTCCGAACCCGAAAACACTGCCGAAAAAACCTGAAATTGAAGCATTAATCAGGCAGGTTATTGGTAATTTTGAAAAATATGCAAAGCTTACGAACCGCATCCCTTCGGACACTACATTTACAATTGCCTCGATGGAAGATTACGCGAGGCTTTCGGATGTTATCGCGGCAAACATGGTTTTAAAACTCGATCAGAAACAGAGAATTCTAAATGAGATTTCACCGAGAAAACGATTGGAGAAATTACTGGAATTGCTGATAAGAGAAATTGAGATCCTTGAGGTTGAACGGAACATCAACAACAAAGTTCGGCAGCGGATTGATAAGAGCCAAAAGGAATATTATCTCAGGGAACAATTAAAGGTAATTCGAAATGAACTTGGGGAAGAAGACCAGGAAAACAACGAAATAGAAGAGTACCGTGAAAAAATAGCAAAAGCCGAACTTACTAAAGAGGCCGAGAAAAAAGCGCTGAAAGAGCTGGACAGGCTGTCCAAAATGCACTCAATGTCGGCCGAGAGCGGCGTAATCCGTACGTATCTTGATTGGATTATTGAAATGCCGTGGAACAGAAAAACGGAAGAAAACCTCGATCTTAACAATGCCGAAAAGGTTCTTGATGAAGATCATTATGGTTTGGAACAGGTAAAGGAGCGGATGATAGAATACCTCGCTATAAGAAAATTGAAAAATGGCCTTCATGGACCAATTATCTGCCTCGTCGGACCTCCCGGCGTCGGCAAGACTTCTATCGCGCGCTCTATTGCAAAGGCTCTGAACCGTAATTATGTCCGAATGTCTTTGGGAGGAGTTAGGGACGAAGCCGAAATCAGGGGACACAGGCGAACATATGTAGGCGCTTTGCCTGGCAGGATAATAAACGCCGTGAAGCATGCAGGCTCCAAAAACCCTCTGATTCTCCTTGATGAAATAGATAAAATGTCAAGTGATTTCAGGGGCGATCCCGCTTCTGCAATGCTTGAGGTCCTTGACGGGGAACAGAATAAAGAATTCAGGGATCATTACCTTGAAATACCGTTTGACCTTTCGGACGTGATGTTTATAACAACTGCCAATAATCAAGACACGATACCCAGACCGCTTCTCGACAGGATGGAAATAATCGAAATACCGGGATATATTGAGCAGGAGAAAATACAGATAGCAGTACGGCATCTTATACCGAAGCAAATAAAGAACCACGGCCTTCTGCCAGGGCAAATACGCTTTGAAGAAGGCGCCGTCAGGGATATTATTAATTACTATACACGTGAAGCCGGGGTAAGAAACCTGGAACGCCAAATATCTACCTTATGCCGTAAAGTAGCCAGGCAAATAGTGGCGGGGGAGAAGAAAGCCGTCCGAATAACGCAAAAAAACCTGGCAAAATACCTTGGGAGTAAAAAGTATTTGTATGATATGGCTAATGACCGCGACGAAGTCGGCATAGCCCGCGGTCTGGCATGGACGCCTGTGGGAGGCGATACGCTGTCGATAGAAGTGAATATTATGCCCGGAGACGGTGCTTTGGAACTGACAGGCCAGTTGGGCGACGTAATGAAAGAATCGGCAAGAATTGCAAGAAGCTATGTGCGTTCGATAGCGGAAGCCATTGGAATTGAAAAAGACTTCCATAAAAAATATGATATGCACATTCACGTTCCCGAAGGAGCGATACCGAAGGATGGGCCTTCGGCGGGTATAACCCTTGCAATTGCAATGATTTCAGCACTTACAGGAATCCCTGTAAAGAAAAATGTGGCTATGACCGGGGAGATCACATTAAGAGGAAAGATTTTGCCTGTCGGCGGTTTGAGAGAAAAAGTACTCGCGGCTCATAGAGCCGGTATTGATATCGTGTTATATCCGATGGAAAACAAAAAAGATCTCGAACAGATACCGTCCAATGTACGTGATAAGATAAGGTTAATACCGATTTCTTCAATGGATCAGGTGATTGGAACAGCATTGACAAGATATCCGGCATTGGAAAGGGATAGTGATGATCCGGGCGGAAAGGATATTTTCCCGGTACGAAGAGCGAAAAATGAAGCAGCGGTTACCGTTGAGCAATAGCATAATAAATAAGAAAATGGCCGAAACAGGCCATTTTCTTATTATTGCGGCTTTAATGAAGAGTGTGTTAAAATAACGGGAGAAATTGCCTGACAGTTTCAAACAGACTGCACATGTTTTATTTTTATAAGCGGTGCGGATAAAACATATATATAAACACAATAAATATTATCGGAGGGTTTTATGCTTATAATTAATGCCAGGATAATTTCAATGGCCGACAGAACAAAACAGCGTGAAGACTTGACAAATATTGCCGCGTTTGAAAATGGGTATATACATATTGAAGGCAGTATAATTAAAGAAATGGGCTCTATGGCAAATTGTCCGAATGACACGGATATTTTAGACGCGAAAGGCAGGTACGTATTACCGGGCTTTGTCGATGCGCATACGCATATTGGGCTTTTTGAAGACTCGGTCGGTTTTGAAGGGGATGACGGTAATGAAGCGATAGATCCCGTTACCCCGCAGTTACGGGCTATCGATGGCATATACCATGCTGACCGGGCCTTCGATGAAGCGAGACAATGGGGAGTGACGACCGTTGTCTGCGGGCCGGGAAGCTCAAATGTTATATGCGGTCAATTTGCGGCATTAAAGACCTGGGGCCGTTCGGTGGATGAAATGATTATCAAGCAGCCATGCGCGCTTAAGGTCGCTTTCGGAGAAAACCCAAAGTCTGTTCACAATGATAAGAACCGGATGCCGAGCACGCGCATGACTACTGCCGCAATACTGCGTGAACAGCTTTACAAAGCTAAAGAGTATATGGACAACTGGGGAGAATATAGAAAAAACCCGGATGAGAAGGATAAGCCGGAATTTGATATAAGGCTTGAAGCGCTTATCCCTGTCTTAAAACGAGAGCTTATAATGAAGGTTCACGCGCACAGGGCAGATGACATTCTTACAGCTCTTCGTATCGCAGAAGAATTTAACCTCGATATTACAATAGATCATTGTACCGAAGGCCATATGATTGCAGACATACTGAAACAGAAAAATGTTAAAGTGATTTTGGGTCCGCTGCTTACCGACAGATCGAAAATTGAACTGAGAAATCAGAGTATTGAGGCTCCGGGAATTCTTTCAAAAGAAGGGATTCCGGTTGCGATTATGACAGATCATCCGGCCGTTCCGATACAGCATTTATTGTTATCCGCTTCCGTCGCGGTCAGGGAGGGCATGGAAGAAGAAGACGCGCTTAAAGCGATTACGATAAATGCGGCAAAAGCCGCCGGAATCGATGACAGAGTCGGAAGTCTTGAGCCCGGAAAAGATGCTGATATTGTTATATTCAGCGGATATCCGTTTGATTACAAAACAAAAGTGGATATAACAATAATAAACGGCAAAGTTGTATACCGGCGCTTGTAAGGTGTGGAGTGAAACCGATGAATCCTATTTACAAGTTTTATAAAAAGACAATAGAGAACGTGTTTACACATCTTAACGCAGTTGCAAAACCGGGCTCCGTTGTCTTTCTCGGAGATTCGATAACCGATTTTTTCCGCCTGAACGAGTTTTTCCCGGGAGCATACGTGATAAACCGCGGTATAAGCGGAGACACGACCGACGGTGTGCTGAACCGTCTTAACGAAAGTGTCTATCAATTATCGCCGTCAAAAGTCTTCTTATTGATAGGGACAAACGACCTTGGCAATAATAAAACCGTTGAATACACTGCCGGCAACATAAGAAAAATTATTTCGGAAATTAAAAAAAATTGCCCGCAGACTAAAATATATCTGCAGTCGGTATATCCGGTTTCGAGATCAAAAGACAGGAAAATAAAAAAATTTATTGTCAGAAAAAGGAACAATGCCGATATATCAAGGCTGAACGATATGCTCAAAATTATTGCTGACGAAATGGGAATAACATATATCGACGTTTACAGCCGCCTTGTAGATGAAAGCGGGAATATCAGAACCGATTACACGGTGGAAGGGCTTCACCTTACCATTCAGGGATACGGTGCTGTTGCCGAGGTTTTGCGCCCGTACATATACGACCCGGAATGCGATCAATAACTACAGGTTCGCGGCTCTGCGTTCATTATAGGAATTAAGCGGTTTCTTCCCTGTTTATAAAGAAGGGTGGTGCTTTATAGTGAATGACGGTTATTGTCTTGTTCTCGCTGGAGGAGGAACAAGAGGCGCATATCAGTTGGGAGCATGGAACGCGTTAAAAGAAACAGGCATTTCCATACAAGCAATTGCGGGGACATCAATAGGAGCAATTAACGCCGCATTCATTATCCAGGGCGATACAGAAAAAATGGAACAGCTCTATTACAATATTAATATTGATGATGTAATGGACGCTGAAATAGACATGAAGAAAAATAAAAGCCTGTTCAGTATCTCGAACATTGTTAAGGTAGCAAGGGACTATGTCCGGCATAAAGGCTTCAGTAACGAACCGCTGCGCAAACTGCTTGAAAATAATCTTGATCTCGAAAAGATATACACATCCGATATCGATTTTGGTCTTGTAACGTACTCAATAAAAGATCATAAACCGCTGGAAATACTGAAAAAAGATATTAAAAGAGATGAATTTGTTCAGTATCTGCTGGCGTCTGCATGCTTTCCTATTTACAAGGCGCAGAAAATCGGAGAAAATGTTTTTCTTGACGGGGGTCTATACGATAATTTGCCCATAAATATGATGATTAAAGCAAACTATAAACGGTTTATTGTAATAGACAGTTCGGCAATCGGAATGAGGAGAGGATTAATCAGCAAGGATGTTTATATAAAGTTTATCCGCCCTTCTGAATCACTCGGAGGAATTTTCGAGTTTGACAGGGAAAAAATCAAAAAAAATATCCTGCTCGGTTATCTTGATACGCTTAAAGCCTTTTCCAGGCTGCAGGGGCATAGATACTACTTTAAAACCGACGATTTTAATGAAGTTTTAATGAAATTTAACCTGCAGACTATCGCGGGACTGGAATTCGCGGCAAAAGTTTACGGCATGGATCAATATAAAATATACAATTCCAATGACTTTTTCAGCGAACTTTTAAACAGGCATCATGAAGCGACCGAAAGGTACAACAAGATAAAAAAAGTTTCCGGCATTACAGCGGTTATAAAGGAATATGAAAGCATCAAGCACCTTTTGCATAAGGATCTGATTCTCTGCTTTTTTATTGATAAGATATCGGATGAACCGCTTTTCAGCGCTTTTGGCGACAATATTCCGTTTTCGGACTACATAGCGGCCGGGCGCGCGCTTATCGAACTTGAAAACCAGGGGTATTAGCGCGCTGGTTTTTCCGTTCGTTCCTTCTTTATACTCTCCATATCCCGGGTCTCTCATTAACCCGCTCCGCATTTGCCTGTGGGCAGCAGGGCGTTGAAGCATGCCGCCCTTCGTCACCGAAAACACCCGAACCACCCGCTGTCTTTTCTGCGTAACTATCACAGGTGACTTGAAAGAACTATTGTACAATATAAGGAAACTATAGCGGAATGCAGCATAGAGATACACTGTCAGAGCGAGGATAAGCAAGTCGACTGTCTGAGCAAAAATGCTTCCTGCAATAAATATTTCGAAGCATTTTTGTGAGTTTCGACTTGCCCGAGCTGAACTGTGTAGCTCTTGCAAATGAAGCTCCTTGTTGACGTTATTGTACAATAGTTTAAAAGAAAGGATTCGAACATAATTCCCGCGGGTCCTGTCTCGGGTGTTTTCAATGGAATTGAATGCCGGCGCCGGATACTGTATAATAAAAGAACAAACTGTAAAAAGGCGGCAATATTAAACCGGTGCCGAAGGACAGGATATGAAGTTAAAAAAATGTATTTTTTTGTTGCTGTTAATTTTTATACTTTTATTGGCAGCGTCCTGTAAATACACCGCTGGGGAAGATACATATTACGTGAGCCGCGAAATGGAAAACGAAGCGGATAAAATTACTCTGCGTTTTATCAGCAGTTGGGGCGGGGTCGACTCAAAAGCCGAAACGCTGCAAAGCCTGTTCGTCAAATATACAAACGAAAACCGGAATATAGAGATAATAAATGAATCACTGTTCGGTGAAGATTTTCTGCCAAAGATAAAAACGGATTTTGCGTCGGGCAACAGTCCGGATGTGTTCGGGTTATGGCCGGGGTCGGATATACGCGCACTTATAAAAGTGGGAAAAGTAGCGGATTTAACCGATTTATTAAATGAAAACCCGGAATGGAAAAACAGTTTCAAAAGCAGTATGTGGGTGTATACGACATATAACGACAGAATTTACGGTCTTCCATTTGAAACGATATTCGAAGCGCTTTTTATTAATAAAGATCTTTTTGAGCAGTATAATGCGCCTGTTCCCGAAACTTTTGACGACTTAAAGCGTGCCGTAAGAATATTCAGGGAAAACGGAATTATCCCTATTGCATACAATTCGCTTGCAGAAGGGACATATTTATACCAGAACATCCTCGCGGTCCTGGCGGGTAAGGAGAATATTGAGAATCCTTCGGCCGGCGAGGCGGGAGAATACTTTAAAAAAGCGATGGAATGCATGCGTGAACTGTATAAAATGGGAGCATTTCCCGAGGAATGCTTCACAATGACGAACCATGAAAGAAACCTGCTGTTCCAGCAGAAAAAAGCGGCTATGATTGTTCAGGGCTCATGGTTCATAGGAAATATAAAAGATACTGATGATACTGTGGATATTGTACATTTTCCGCATATTGATGGAGGGAAAGCCCCTCCGCGCACAATGATCTATGGTATTGGAAACGGATGTTTTCATATAAGCAGCGAAGCTTATAATTCGGATAAAAGAGAGGCTTGCATTGATCTTTTAAAAATGCTTACGTCAAAAGAAACAGCGGTCATTTTTGCCGAACAGACAGGCATGATCAGCACCGTTGATATCAGGGACTACAAAATTAATTACAACAGTCTTACGAGAAAAGGGCAATTGCTTTTAAACAACAGCCGCCAGTTTGTCGGCCCTCCGGACAGTTTTGTTGACAGGACAGTTTGGGAACAGGTTATAGCGGCGGATATGCCGTATATGCTTGAGGGCGAAATGGAGATTGATGAATTGTGGGATAAGGCTGTCAGCGCAGGCTTGATTGCCAAATAAAAACGGGATATATTTCATTGAAATCAGGAATAGCACATTTTTACCGGTATCCGCAAAAAGCTGATTTTCAGTGATAAAGTAAAAGTGCATAAACAGCATTTGGTTCGTTGAAACATTTATCACGGGAAGGCCGGCAGGTACGATGAAGAAAAAAATATTAAGACTTTATAAGGACTTGTCAATAAAGAAGAAGCTGTTACTGGCTTTTTATATTCAGATTATAATTCCGATGATCTTTATGGGTTTTTTAAGTTACCGCAGCTCGGAGGAAACGGTAAAGCGGATCTCGATGAATTATGCGCAGGATATGCTTCAAATGATTGAGCTTAGGTTCCAGGATTTTATAAATAACCTGAACATAATCTCCCAGGACCTTTTGTATGATAAAAAAATATACAATATTTTGAATCAGGAAAGAGGAAAAGATCCGCTCATAGATTATGAAGCGGAAAATGAAATAAGCAACACAATTAAAAAAATAGTCCTGTCGAGGCCGGAAGTCCAATCAATTGCCATAATAAGCAATAAGGGAAAGTTTTTCTATGCCGACGACAATTCCAGAAGTTCCAGCATCAGAACGATACTCCCGTATGCCGATATACTGGAAAAAGCTAGGCAGCATGAAGGAAAAGCGACGTGGTATACCGACAGTCAAAACGGAAGCGTTAATAACATATACCTTGTCCGTACTATTTATAACCAGGATGATTTTAGTGAGATCGGCCTCCAGGTTATTCTCGTAAAAAAGGAATTTTTGGAAACGATTTATAAAGGGCTTACAAAAAGCATGCGGAATGTCGTAATTGTTTCGGAAAAAAATGAGCTAATTGCAAGCAGAATCAACGAGGATTGGTTCGTTAATTCGGGCTCGCTGAGAAATTTGCAGAACGAACGGGACAGCCGGATTGACAATGACTTGAAAGCTATGGTTTCACATACTACTATAAGCGATACGGGCTGGAAGGTGATAACATATATTCCATTAAGCGAGCTTTTCCGAGATGCGAATGCTCTTGGCAGGAACATTATCGTTTTTTCCGTTATCACAGTGCTGATTTTATCGATGTTTAACCTTGCCATTGCGATGGGCTTCATTAACCCCATTAACAGGCTCGTAAAGGGAATGAAGATGGTTCAGAAGGACAACAGGATTGTTTATATTGATGATGAGCGCAATGATGAAATCGGCTTTTTAAACCAGACTTTTAATGAAATGTCACGAGAAATAAACCATTTGGTCACATGGGTTTACCGGGAACAGATAACAAGGAAGGAAGCCGAGCTGAAGGCCCTGCAGTCGCAGATAAACCCGCATTTTCTTTTTAATACGCTCGAATCGATAAATTGGATGGCACAGCTCAATAATGTGCCTGAAATCAGCAGAATCGTTACCGATTTATCCGACTTAATGGAGGCCAGTATCGGCAGGGATGACAGGTTGATTACCGTGGAGGAAGAATTCAAATATTCGGATAAATATATTTCTCTGCTCAAGGCACGGTTCGAAGATAAAATAGAATTTGAAAAGGAGATTTCGGACGGCGCGGGAGAAGTTAAAATCCCGCGGCTTTTAATACAGCCTCTTGTCGAAAATGCGGTTTATCACGGGATTGAAAAGCTTCGCGGAAAAGGAAAGATATCGCTTAAAGCGTTTATTGAAAACGATATGCTTGTTATTATTGTTATGGATTCAGGCCCGGGCATAGACGGAACGGAATTATCCGCCCTTAACAGGATGCTTTCGATGGATAACGACTCGTATTTTAAAATGCTTGGAAGTAAGCACCGCAAAAGCATAGGGATAGAAAATGTGAACAGGAGAATAAAACTGTTTTACGGGGATAAATACGGGGTAAAGATCGAAAGCGAACAGGGGAGTTTTACAAAAGTTATAGTAAACATACCGCTAAACTGGGATCAGCCTGCGGAGGGGTATTATGTTCAAAGTTATAATAATTGATGACGAGCCGATAATACGCAAAGGATTAAAAAACATAATAAACTGGAAGCAGTTCGACTGCACCGTATGTGCGGAAGCTTCTGACGGCGAGGAGGGCAAACAGCTTATCGAGGCTCACCGCCCCGATATCCTGATTACCGATATCCGCATGCCCGAAATGGACGGGCTGAATATGATACGTGACGTTAAAAGTTATATTCCAAACTGCAAAATCATTATTTTGACCGGATACAGGGATTTTGACTATGTACAGGAAGCAATAAAGCTTGGAGCGTTCGATTTTGTTCTTAAACCGTCAAAGATTGAAGAACTGGCTGCGGTTGTAAAAAGGGCAGTCGAAGAGCTGAAGTACCAAAGAAACAGAGCCGAGGAAATGGATAAGCTTAAACGGCTCTTTGAACAAAATATTCCTGTATTAAGAGAAAAATTTCTATACGACATATTGTATGAAATTAACACGGACAACGAAGATATTACTGCAAGAGCAAACCTTCTTGGTATTGAGATAGGACGTTTTATCCTGCTTACGGCGGAAATCGACAACGACGGGGATAAAACCCAAAACAGCAGCAACATGCATCTGTACCAATTCGGAATCATCAATTTATTTGAAGAAGTTTTTAGTGAATGCTGCAAATTGATTAGCGTTTCCCTGAGCGATAACAGCGCGGCATTTATTCTTCAGCTTTCCGACGACGAACCGAACCATAATGAAATAATTAATAACAAATGTGCTTATATACAGGACATGGTAATAAATTGCTTCGGGTTTACAATATCCGTTGCGGTAAGTTCAGACGGAAGAGGCATTATGCAGCTTCCCGACAAATTAAAGGAGTGCAGGGAAGCTCTTGAATACAAATTTTATCTTGGCAGCAACGCGATTATTTTCCATAGTGACCTTAACGGTTTTTTCAGGTATAAGGACTATTCTCTGCTCGAAAAGTACCGGGGGATGTTAATAGAAGGAATAAAGACAGGCAATGAAGGCATTGTCAAAAAAAGGCTTGAAGGTATATTCGAGTTTGTCGAAAGCCTTGACAATATTGACGCGCAGTACCTGAAAACTTTTTACTTAAGCATAATCACATACATAAACAATATTCATCTGTCCGTCGCACAGGCGGATAATGAAAAAAAACCGGAGAGCATGAATATACCGGGCCTTCACGAGATGGTTGCCAAATCCGAAACGATAGAAGAGCTTAACTACCTGCTGAAAGAGGTTTCATTAAGCATAACGACAAAAATAAACAGTTATAACAACAGGAACATAAAGCTTGTTCTCAGAAAGGCAATGGACTATATCAACGAGCATTATACCGAGCAGATAACGCTGAATGATGTCGCTGAAAATGTTTATGTCAGTACATATTACATAAGCAGGATGTTTAAGAAAGAGCTCGGGAAAAATTTCATAGATTACCTTAATGGTTTGAGAATTGAAAGAGCAAAAGAACTTTTAAAGGATCCGAAATACAAAACATATGAAATCGCCGAGTTGGTGGGAATCCCGGATGCCCATTATTTTTCCCGCCTGTTTAAAAAACACGAAGGCGTGACGCCGACCGAATACAGGGATATGTGTTAGGCTCCTTCCACACCTCAAAGCTATTGTCCAAATCCAATCTAAAATTTTTCTGTGCGATGTGGATTATTTTGTTGTATAATTTTGCCCCTCCAACAAGTCAATATATTACAAGTTAATCCAATATGTTCTATTCTATGAGAAAATGCGTTCTGCTAAAATAAATACTGCCCGGACATTCCTGGCATTAACCTTTCCGGCAGCACAGGAGTATCCCGATTAAACAAACCAAAGGTGTGATAATAATGAACCGGAGCAACACAACTATTATCAGCGCGTCAACAAACAAAGGTTTTATATATGAGTTTAAAAAAAATCTTCCGCTGTTTATCATGCTGCTGCCCGGAGTTATTTTATTGATAATAAACAATTATATTCCTATGGCTGGTATTGTCATTGCGTTCAAGAGGTACAGATTTCACGGAAACTTTTTCTCTTCAATAATTAAAAGTGAATGGGCAGGGTTTAAGAATTTTGAATTCTTCTTTAAAACGCCTTATGCATATCAAATAACAAGAAACACAATACTTTACAATCTGGCTTTTATAATACTCGGGCTTATAGTCCCGGTAACATTTGCGATTCTTCTTAATGAAATGACAAACAAAAGAACCGCAAAGCTGTATCAAAGCGTAATGTTCCTGCCGTATTTCCTTTCATGGATCATAGTAAGTTATCTCGCGTATTCGTTATTCAGCATCGAAAATGGTTTTATAAACAAAACGATAATAGCCGCTCTTGGTATGGAACCTGTCAAGTGGTATTTTGAACCGAAGCATTGGCCGTTTATACTTACATTCTTTCAACTGTGGAAATATACCGGTTATAACGTTGTTGTTTATCTCGCGGCCATAACAGGAATTGACAACGAATACTTTGAAGCGGCGGAGATTGACGGAGCCTCGAAAATACAGCAAGTGTGGTACATAACAGTTCCGCTTTTGCGTTCTCTTATGATTATTATGACTCTGCTTGCCGTCGGAAGAATTTTTAATGCCGATTTCGGGTTGTTTTACAATGTTCCGAGAAACAGCGGGCAGTTGTATCCTGTTACGGATGTTATTGACACTTATGTGTACAGGGCGTTAAGAAACACGAATAATATTTCGATGGCTACGGCGGCGGGTACATACCAGGCTGTAGTCGGGTGCATTACGGTTTTTACCGCAAATTATATAGTCCGGAAAATTGATAAAGACAAGGCACTGTTTTAGGAGGCAGTAAAATGGCGGAAGGTGTAAGTGTTCAAAACCCTGATATTGAAGCTGATTATGAGCGCCGTATAAGATCCAATACCGGCAATCGCATATCACCGCTAAGCAATATTTTAATTAATTTATTGTTTGCGATATGCGCGCTTGTCTGCATTGCTCCGATTTTGCTTATTATTATGATTTCACTGACCGAGGAGAAATATATCCTTGCGTACGGCTATACATTCTTTCCGCAAAAACTGTCACTGAAAGCATATGATTATGTAATTACTGCAGGGGATGTTATCTGGAGGGCATATGGGGTCTCCATCTTTGTTACCGTTGTAGGAACTGTTTTAAGCCTCTTGGTTATATGCCTTTACGCGTACCCGCTATCGAGGCAAAGCTTCAAATATAAAAACTTTTTCTCATTCTTTGCATACTTCACGATGATCTTCGGCGGCGGGCTTGTCCCGTGGTACATGGTGTATACGCAGCTTATTAATATTAAAAACACTATCTGGATATTAATTGTGCCGTACCTGATGAATGCCTGGTATATGATGATAATGCGGACATTTTTCAAAACAACCATACACGAATCAATCATTGAATCGGCGAAAATCGACGGAGCAGGCGAATTCAGAACGTTTTTTGTGATTGTCCTGCCGTTGTGCCGTGCGGGTCTTGCTACAATAGGGCTTTTCTGTACGCTCGGATACTGGAACGACTGGTGGCTACCGCTTGTGTTTGTAACCGACAGTAAACTGTATAATGTACAGTACCTGATGTATCAAACATTAAACATGATACAATACCTTGCCAGCGGAAGCGCCCAGTTTGCCGAATCCAGCAAGGTTTTGGCGGAACTGCCGAGTGAAGGAGCCAGGATGGCAATAGCGGTTATATCTATTGGCCCGATTATTTTTGCATATCCGTTTTTTCAGAAATATTTTGTAAAAGGATTGACAATAGGAGCGGTAAAAGGATGAAACCGATATATCGGTTTTATATAAATATATTCAAGGAGGGATTATTATGCTTAAAACAACAAAAATCTGGGGACTGATTCTGGCAATCGTAATCGTACTTAGTCTCACTCTTACAAGCTGTGTGGCTCCTTCGCAGACAGGCAGCGGAACCGAAAAGCCATCTGACAGCACACCCGCGGCGTCGACACCATCGGAACCTACTGTTACACTTAAGATGTACCTGGTTGGAAACAGGCAGGAACCTGATACACCAATGGTTTTGGAAGAAGCAAACAAATATTTGAAAGACAAGCTGAATGTCGCTCTTGATTTGAATGTATTCGCATGGGGCGACGATTATGACCAGAAGGTAAACACCGCACTGGCTTCCGGTGAAGCCATTGATATAGTGTTTACGGCGAACTGGGCTGCAAACTACTATGTCAATGCCGCTTCGGGATATTTCACTGAACTGAATTCGTACCTTGAAAAATACCCTGCAATAAAGCAGATACTCGGCGAGGATTTCCTTAACGGTTCGGCGCTTAACGGCAAGAATTATGCTGTTCCTACGAACAAGGAAAAAGTGCATAATTGGGGATATCTCGTCAGAAAAGACCTTGTTGATAAGTACAATATGGATTTAAGCGGCATTGATTCCTATGAAAAAATTGAACCGCTTTTGAAGATCATCAAGGACAACGAACCTGAAATTACCCCCCTGTGTATTGCCACTATGGATGCGCCGTTCCAGCTGCTTGACTGGGATCGTATAAGCGACGACGATGTTCCCGGAGCGCTTTATCCGGATAACAGAAACAATACGATAGTAAACAATTTCCTCGCGCCTGAAAGCATTGAATATTACAATACCATGAGAGATTGGTTCAACAATGGTTATATCCATCAGGACGCAGCTACAATGCAAAACCAGCTCGAACTTATGAAGTCGGGCAAATACTTTGCTGCATCTCAATCGCTTAAGCCTGGTAAAGATGCCGAAATCAACGCCAGCACAGGCATTGAGTGGGTACAGATTGACGTAACCAAGCCGGTTATGTCGAACAGGGAAACGACAGGTGCTCTGCTTGCAATTCCCGCAGGTTCGAAGAATCCTGAAAAGGCTTTCCGTTTTATTGAACTTCTTTACACCGATAAATATATGAAGAACCTTCTGGACTATGGAATTGAAAATGTACATTACAAGAAGATTTCCGACAATGTTATCGAATTAATCGATCCGGCTAATTCGGGATACAACCCCGGCCATGGATGGAAGTACGGAGATCAGTTCAAGAATTACCTGATGAGCAATGAAGACCCGCAGAAGTGGGAAAAATTCCTTGCTTTCAACGACCAGGGTCTTGTATTGAACAGCCTTGGCTTTGTATTTGACAAAACCAATGTTGAAACCCAGATTTCCGCGTGCAAAAACGTAGTTCAGGCTTATTACAAGCAGTTGTTCACAGGTTCCGTTGAAGTTGAACCGACGGTAAAACAGTTTGAAGCCGAACTGAAAGCCGCAGGCGTTGACGAACTCATCGCCGAAATGCAGAGACAGTACGATGCATGGCTGAAAACTAAATAACCGGATCATAAGATCAATAAACGGGTTTTTACTCATATTCCTCGTTAGGCCGGAGTTATCCGGCCTTTTTTACTAATTGTCCGCATTCCTGTTCGATGCATATAATAAAGCAGAAACATAAATGACGGTTATCGCATATAACTATGCTATTTCGTGAAGGAGGCGGCAATTGTGCATGGATTGACCCAGGCGTTTGAAACGAAAGCCTTTTTAGGGGGGATAGTACTACTGCTTTCATACATCTCCCAGTCTATCGATGAGGTTTTTGTTATTTTGGCGGTTTTTATCGTATTAGATTATATAACCGGCGTTTTATGCGGGATGCTGCGTGACGAAGGTTATAATTACAGGATAGCAATAAAGGGAATTGTGAAAAAGCTTATGTATCTCGTTCTAATCATGGTTACGATCCTTTTTGAATACTTAATCGGCATGTTTACATCGGACGGCGGGTTAAGCATTCGCGTGGAAGGAACGGTTACGACGGCAATGTATGTCTATCTGATAGGCACGGAAGGATTAAGCATAATTCAAAATTTAATCATACTTGGAATTCCTGTACCGGAAATTATGATAAAGATATTCGGTCTTATCCGTGATGATTCCGGCAATCTTATCAAGAAATAAACCCGGTTCAGCCAGGTGTTTTTTTAATTCAAACTCATTTCCCATACTCGTTTCACAGGTATATATTCTTGTATAACATAAACTACTATTTTGTTGCAGTGTAATATCTGCAGCTTGCTGTTTTTTTTGTTTTTCTGTATTATAATGGATAATAATTGAAAAAAGATAAGCTTTTGAGTTGGGCTCGGGCTTCAGGCGTTGAAAACGGTTTTTGTTTTTTGATATATTTGTGTTTCGGGATATATAACGAAACGATACTGCGGAGAAATAGTTATGCAAAAATTTATTACTTATAACGAGAATGATACAATTGAGCTTGGCGAAAAGACGGCAGGACAGATGAAACCCGGCGATATCATCGCGCTCGAAGGGGAGCTCGGAACGGGTAAAACGGTTTTTGTAAAAGGCGTGGCAAAGGGGCTTAATATACGTGAACATGTTACGAGTCCCACTTTCAATATCGTCCACAGTTACGAGGACGGCAGCATTACGCTTCACCACTTTGATGTATACAGGGTAAGCGACGAGGATGAGCTTTTTGAAATAGGGTTTGAAGAATACCTGTATAAAGGAGACATTTGTATAATAGAGTGGGCTGATCTTATTAAAAATATGCTGCCTGAAAATACTGTCTGGATTAAGATTGAAAGAACCGATAATAATCCCGATCAGCGGATAATAACAATAAGGGGGTTAGGACCCATATGAATATACTGGCATTGGACACGTCCGGCGCGACTGCTTCGGCGGCAGTTGCAAATGACGGCCGCCTGATAGGGGAGGTTTCCCTGAGGCATGGAAAAACACATTCCCAGAAGGTTATCCCAATGATAGAGGCGCTGCTTGATATGCTGGACATGGGAAAGCGTGACATTCATATGCTTGCTGTGGCTAACGGCCCCGGTTCGTTTACCGGGATACGTATTGGCGTGGTTACGATCAAATCAATGGCTTATGCGTTAAACGTACCGGTTGTAGAGGTTTCAAGCCTTATGTCCCTGGCATATACAATAAGCGAATGGCCCGGGGTTATATGCCCGATAATGGATGCAAGAAACCGACAGGTTTATTCCGGCATATATAAAATAAGCGGGGACTCAATAGAAACCTTGTATCCCGATGCCGGCGTCACCGTTGAAGCTCTCACCGAAAATCTCAAAAAGCTTAATTCAGACGTGCATTTTGTAGGAGACGCGGTTCCTGTTTACAGGGATTTTTTTGCGTCCCAGGGCTTCAGGGCTTTTTTTGCGCCCGATGAAATATTTACTCCAAGAGCCGCGGCTACGGCTAGGTTGGCATGGCAGATGTACGGCAAAGGCCAGGTATCGGATGCTTTTAAAGCGGCTCCGAATTATTTAAGAAAATCCCAGGCGGAGAGGCTTAAGGGAAAGACCTGATTATACATTTAGGATGCGGAAAAGCTGGCTGGTGATAGTTATTGTATGTATGAAAAAGACGGCATTATATTCAGAAAAATGGACTTTAATGATATAAACGGGGTTGTTCAAATTGAATCGCGCTCTTTCTCGTCACCATGGACTGCGGCGATGTTTAATGAAGAGCTTAATAACCCTATTGCATATTATATTGTTGCCATCAATGGACAGGAAGTAGTCGGATATGCCGGCATGTGGCTTATTATCGACGAAGCGCATATTACAAACATTGCGGTTGATCCGAAGTACCGCAGAAGAAATATTGCTACTGAAATGATACGGCTTTTAATTGAAAAAGCTCGTGAAATGAACATTAAAGCGATGACGCTGGAAGTCCGATCCTGTAACTTTCAGGCAATTGAACTTTATAAACGGTTTGGCTTCAAAACGGAAGGGTTCAGGAAGGGTTATTACCGCGAGGACGGTGATGATGCCCTTATCATGTGGCTGACGCTATAACCCGTTTATTTCCGCGAGTGTTTCGTTTCCCCTTTTTCTTGTCACCGAAAGTACCTGAACCAGAGCCGCGTACCCACCGGAACGCGGCAGCAATGCCTCGGCCCGTTAACCACCCGCTGCGTTTTAACATTATTCCCGCGGGTCCTGTTTCGGGTGTTTCGGGTTCCTAGGTCGACAAAGCAACGTCCGAATACCAATATTCAAATTATAGGAAATAATTGAAAAATATTTTCCATCTTGAAGGAAAAAAAATATAATGATAGAATAGAACTCAACCAAATATAAATATAAAAAATATACATACGGATAAAATCATTTAAATTACTTGTAACATATAATAATATTGGACAAGGCTGAATACTAGCGGCAACAATGAATTAAAACATTAAGCTTTAGCGCGGTATTGACGGAGCATGCGGTTATTATGACGGTATGCATCGTGAACCGCTTTAGGAGGAACAATGGAGAATACAAACATAATAAGACGCTGTTCGGAAATATTGGCAGCATTAATTCTTGTTTTTACAACCATTGTTTTTATATACGCAAATACACGACACTCAAGGGCTTCCGCTTATGATGTTTTATCCGCGTCAAGATCAAGGATGAGTAACAGTATTGATGCCGGCGCGGGAAACAGTCTTTCAGACTTAGCGTCAGGATCAAATGCTTTGGAATCTGATGAATCGATTTCGAACGAAATGTCTCTTAAAACTGCGGAAAACACTGTATCTGAAACTCCCACCGATTATAACTTATCAACCCCTCTGCCCGAAACGAAGGGCGAATCCGTCGTCGAGCCCGCCGAAATACCGGATCCTGTTTACAACTATGTCCAGGTTAATTTATTGAATTTACGAAGCGGTCCAAGTTCCGATACCGAATTACTTGGAACACTGCCCCAGGGTACCCGGGTGCAGGTGCTTGAATCGCACGGGGAGTGGCTGAAAGTATTAACGCCTGAAAAAAAGGAAGTGTATGTGTTCGCGGAATATGTTGCCGACACAAAACCTCCCGTATATAATTATGTAAATGTAAATCTGCTTAATGTCAGAAGCGGCCCGGGTTCCGATCACAATATAGTT
Source organism: Clostridiales bacterium DTU069 (assembly GCA_001512485.1). Taxonomy (GTDB): domain Bacteria; phylum Bacillota; class Clostridia; order DSM-8532; family DSM-8532; genus DTU069. The sequence goes on from LFRV01000002.1 coordinate 66,029, forward strand.
ACGACGATTCCCAGGGGCACACGCGTTCAGGTGCTTGAACAGCAGGGAGAATGGATGAAGGTTATAGTTAAAGACAACATGGAAGCCTTCGTATATGCCCCGTATCTGGTTGCGAGCCAGAATCTTGTTGCACGTGCCGAATCTGCACAGCCATATAATCAAAGCCTGGCATCCCAGATAACAGAATATGCGAAACAATTTGTCGGCGTTCCTTATGTTTACGGCGGTTCATCGCCTAAGGGCTTTGATTGTTCAGGGTTTACAAAATATGTATACAGCAAGTTCAAAATTTCTCTGCCCCGTTCGGCAGAAGCTTATTCAGGCGTCGGAACAAAAGTATCCCGAACGGATCTGAAGCCTGGTGACATACTTTTATTTGATCGCTACAACAACGGACGTCTTGGCCATGTAGGCATTTATCTCGGGAATGATCAGTTTATACATGCCTCTTCAAGCAAAAAAAAGGTTGTTATTATGCGGTTGTCGGAATATAGAGCCAAATATCTGGGGGCGCGCCGCGTAATAAAGTAACTTTACGCTAAACCGGCACCGGTTCTTAAAGTCTATCGCAAGTTCTTCTTCATATCAGAAACCGTTATTTATAATCACATGCTGTTAAAGCTCTTGTTTCCGTTATTATGAAGCAGTTCAAAAAAGTGTTGGAACAATAACCTGAAATCAAGCTTGACAATTTTACCGATGAGGTTATTATAATACCATGACTATGTAGTCCGGAGGAGTTTTTGTGAATTATACGAAGAGGCGAAAACTATTATTTTTAACATTTTTCAACATATTTCTGTTGGCGATTTTAATTGCATGTACCGGTCTGATAAACCGATGCGATATAAATGCTTCTATTGATCGATCTAACGGTTTGGATAATACCGCTCAGGATGTTGTTCAGACAGAAAACAAACAAACCGGCACAGCGCATGACAGCATTGAAGAAAAACCTGAAAAGGATACACAGGATAATTCCCAGGCCGATAAGGAAGCGAAGCATGTTCAGAGCCCTTCCGCGCAGGATACAGGTTCGAAGTATTCTTTTCTTTCGTATTACAAGCCTGAAAATGCTTCCAGATATGAAGAGTATGGGCTGGAAAATCCAGGTCTTGATGAAAAGCGCGTGGTCATAGATGTCAATATAGGCCTTGATTATCCTTTTTACGGCTTGATTAAAGAAATTCAAAACTATAATGATGTAACGGTATTGGTAAATAAATACAATAAACTGCCTGACAATTACGAGCCCGAACTCAAACAGCTTGAAGAACGCTATTGTGTACCCGGACGCGGAGCGCAGCATCTCAGAAAAGAAGCTGCAGAAGCTTTTATAAAAATGCATGAGGACGCAAAAAAGGAAGGCTTGAATATTACTGCATACGGTACTTACAGGAGCATACCGACTCAGCAGAGAATCTGGGAAAATGCCATAAACAGCGGCCGGACACAGGAAGACGTCGATAGCCTGAATTCCAGAGGAGGGCACAGCGAGCACCATACGGGGCTTGCCGTTGATGTGGTTATTAATGACTACAGTGTGCTCGATACTAAGGAATATCAATGGTATAAGGACCGGGCGCATGAATATGGGTTTATCATACGTTATCCGGAAGGGAAAGAAAATATTACCGGTTATAAATATGAGCCCTGGCATTTAAGGTATGTAAGTCCTGAAATTGCGAAAGAGGTCTATAACAGCGGTTTAACATATGAAGAGTATTATGTCACCGTTATAGAACCGAATATGCAAAAATGAATAATTTCTTCCGTTGCTTATCCAATTTTGGTAAACGGAAGCAATATATACGGAAGCACAATATGAAGCACAATATATAGAATATAAAAAGCAATTGTGTTAGAAAAAATTGTACAATCATTATCACAATGCCGTAAAATTATTTTACAGCAATGCAGTTTAAACCGGGAAATATTTCCTTAGCTGAATAAAACCAGCGAAAATTCGGATAAAAAAATTTTGTAAAACTACTTGCCACGTGAAAAGATTTATAGTATAATTATGCCCGTTGTGACATTGCACACGATGAAGTTGAAGATGGCCGGCTTGGAACGGGGAACTTCAATGGAGAATGTCCGATTCAGAGAAACCGGGCGACAAGTCACTGTACATTCTGCTTGAATGCGTTTTTTGCACGTAGAGTATGTTTGTTGCAGAGCCCAGGTTTAGCGAGCGTTCTAGCTTGTCTGTCCTGGGTTTTTAATATGAACCGGCATGAAACACCCGGCTGGGTGTACAGAAACAAACTTGTTGCGTCATTACACAACCGGATAAACGTTCCGGAGAATACAGTATAGTGCTTTAGTCGGCAAATTGCCTTGATTAAGGCACATGTTAGGAGGCATATGTATGGCGAACAAACAAAAAATTCGTATTCGGTTGAAAGCCTTTGATCATCAAATTTTGGACCAATCCGCGGAAAGAATAGTCGATACCGCGAAAAGGACAGGCGCAAAGGTTTCAGGGCCAGTACCCCTGCCGACAAAAAGGGAAATAATAACAATTTTGCGTGCGCCACACAAATATAAGGACTCGCGTGAGCAATTTGAAATGAGAACCCATAAGAGGCTCATAGATATCCTGGTTCCGACACCAAAGACGGTAGATGCTCTTATGAGGCTGGATTTGCCTGCGGGTGTCGACATTGAAATAAAACTGTAAACTGGCAAAATGTTAAGTTCGGATTAATATCCGAACCAATGACAGGAGGGAATATATATGCAAAAATGCATGATTGGCAAAAAAATAGGCATGACACAGATTTTTACGGATAATGGGGAATTGATTCCGGTTACCGTAATCCAGGCCGGGCCGGTGTCGGTTATTCAAAAGAAAACGGTAGAAACCGACGGATACTGCGCTTTAAAGGTTGGATTTGAAGATGTCAGCGAAAATAAAGTAAACAAACCCATGAAGGGACAATTTGAAAAAGCGGGAATTAAACCTAAAAGAGTTATCAGGGAATTCAGGTTTGAAAATATTGATGCTTATGAGGTAGGCCAGGAGATAAAAGTTGAAGATATGTTCCAGGAAGGCGACAAAATTGATGTATCGGGAACATCAAAAGGCAAGGGCTACCAAGGTACGGTTAAACGCTTTGGAACTTCACGGGGCCGTGAATCGCATGGTTCTCAGTATCACAGAGGTGTCGGTTCCATGGGTGGGGCCTCAAATCCCAGCCGGGTTTTTAAGGGGAAAAAGCTCCCCGGGCACATGGGTGCTGAAAAAGTGACAGTGCAAAACCTGACTGTGGTACGTGTTGACGCTGACAGGGGCCTGATGCTGGTAAAGGGTGCCGTACCCGGGCCAAGGGGCGCCGTTGTCACGATTAAAGATTCCGTTAAGGCTTAAGCACTTGCTTATGGAAGGAGGACCTGACATGCCAAAAGTGGATGTATATAATATCGAAGGTGAAGTCGTTGGGGAGATTACCCTCAGCGATGATATATTCGGCGTTAAGGTTAATGAATCGGCTATTCATACGGTAGTTGTAAATCAATTAGCCAATAAACGCCAGGGTACTCAATCTGCCAAAACACGCAGCGAAGTCAGAGGTGGAGGCAGAAAGCCCTGGAGGCAAAAAGGAAGCGGCCGTGCCCGCCATGGGAGCATTCGTTCCGTTCAATGGACGGGGGGCGGTGTTGCTTTTGCGCCAAAACCAAGAAGTTACAGATACACTGTTCCTAAGAAAGTGAGACGTCTGGCATTAAAAAGCGCTCTGTCCAGTAAGGTCATAGACAGCGATATCATTGTTTTGGATGAGCTCGTAATGCCTGAAATAAAAACAAAAGAGTTTAAAAGGATATTAAAAAACCTGAATGCGGACAATTCGGCGCTGGTTGTGATTGGTTCCGTTGATGATAAAGTAGTCAAATCGGCAAGAAACATACCGAAGGTAAAAACATCCTGCGTGAACACGATTAACACGCTTGATATCCTTAAGTATAAAAAGTTTATTATCACCAGGGAAGCCGTGGCCAAGGTCGAGGAGGTGTACGCATAATGAATTACGCAGAGGATATTATAATACGCCCATATATTACTGAAAAAAGCAATGAAGAAATGGCCGATGGGAAATACACGTTTATTGTTGATTGCCGCGCGACTAAAACCGCGGTTAAGAATGCGGTTGAAAAATTATTCGGTGTAAAGGTATTGGAAGTAAATACGATTAATTATGACGGCAAGAAAAAAAGAATGGGTGTACACCTCGGAAAGACTTCAAAGTGGAAAAAGGCGATTGTAAAAATAGATACCGACCCGCAGCCTGTTGTTTATCTTGACAAGAATGGAAAACAGGTGACCACCGGTAAAAAATATAAAACCGAAATTCCGGAGTTTGGTGGTATGCAATAATATTAGTTTGCTGCCCTGTTGTCGAAGCGGAATTTGAAGTTAAGCGGTTTCTTCCGTTACTTTGCAAAGGGCTGCGAAATGTTCGATATCCGGTTGAATAGGCTATACAGTCGGCCTGCTAACGGATAGACGAAATTTAGTAAAGGAGTGAATGTCATGTCAATAAAAAAATACAAACCGACGTCTCCTGCAAGAAGACATATGACTGTATTAACTTTTGAAGAAATAACAAAGAAAGAGCCGGAAAAATCTTTACTGGCGCCGATCAAAAAAACCGGCGGAAGAAATTCGTATGGAAGAATAACCGTACGGTTCCGCGGGGGCGGTACAAAGCAGAAATACAGAATTATTGATTTTAAGCGTGATAAAGACAATATACCGGCAAAGGTAGCGGCAATAGAATATGATCCTAACCGGTCGGCTAACATTGCGCTGCTTCATTACAAGGACGGCGAAAAGAGATATATTCTTGCGCCGCTGGGCTTAAAAGTCGGTGATACAGTTATGTCCGGAGAAAATGCCGATATTCGTACCGGCAATGCTCTTCCCCTTACAAAAATTCCGCTTGGTTCGGTAATTCATAACATTGAACTGAAACCCGGAAAGGGAGGGCAATTGGTTAGATCTGCCGGAAATATGGCCCAGTTAATGGCCCGCGAGGGCAAATATGCCCAGATAAGGCTTCCTTCAGGGGAAGTACGAATGGTAAGCGTTAATTGTAAAGCTACAATCGGCCAGGTGGGAAATGTTGAAAAAGAGAATATATCAATAGGAAAAGCAGGAAGAAAACGCTGGATGGGCCGCAGACCGCACGTCCGCGGCGTAGTAATGAACCCTAGTGACCATCCTCACGGCGGTGGAGAAGGTAAATCTCCGATTGGTATGCCCAGTCCTGTTACTCCGTGGGGCAAACCGACATTGGGATATAAGACGAGGAAGAAAAACAAACAAAGCAACAAATTTATCGTTAAGAAACGTAAAGCATAATAAAATTGCCAGGAGGAGGTTTATCAATGGGCAGATCAATAAAAAAAGGACCATATGCCAGTGAAAGCCTTTTAAAGAAAATAAATGAGATGAATGAAAAGGGAGAAAAAAAAGTCATAAAGACTTGGTCAAGAGCTTCTACGATATTTCCTCAAATGGTCGGACACACCATTGCCATTCATGACGGCAGGAAGCATGTGCCCGTGTATATCTCCGAGGATATGGTCGGTCACAAGCTTGGCGAGTTCGCGCCTACCCGTACTTACAGAGGGCATGGCAAGGATGAGAGAAGCAGTAAACTTAAAAAATAAAATAATTAAGCAAGATTAAAGTTTATCATCAAGCCTGGAAGGAGGAAACGGATGTGGGCAGAAAAGTTATGTCCAGGGATGAACTTCTGGAAAAGAAGGACGAATTATTAGCCCAATACCAGGAAGAGCGAATAAAATCGAAAAAGCTGCCGCTCCTCACAAAGAAGGAAAAAAAGATACTGGGTATTGGCAAAGATGAGGGCAGAGCTGTTTTAAGGCATGTTGGAGTGTCATCCAGAAAAGCCAAACTGGTTTTGGATTTAATCCGCAATAAAGATATTGATGAAGCTTATGCGATCTTGAGGCATACACCAAGAAACGTAGCGGCTATTCTTGAGAAGATGCTTAAATCAGCAGAATCTAACGCTGTTAATAATAACGGCTTGAACAGGGATAACCTGTATGTAGCCGAATGTTATGCAACACAAGGTCCTACGCTTAAGCGAATCCGACCGAGAGCGAGAGGGCGTGCGTTTCGTATCAGGAAAAGAAGCAGCCACATAACTCTGGTTTTAAAGGAAAAGGCGTGAATTAAGGAGGTTTTTTATGGGCCAGAAAGTTAATCCGCACGGGCTGAGAATTGGAATTATCAAAGACTGGGACACAAAATGGTATGCCGGAAATAAAGATTTCGCAAACCTTTTGGTGGAAGATTATAAGATAAGGAAGTATATCAAAAAGAAACTGTATATTGCCGGCGTCGCCAGGATAGAAATTGAACGTGCGGCCAATAAGATCAAGTTAAACATCCATACCGCAAAACCCGGTCTTGTAATCGGAAAAGGCGGCACTGGGATTGAACAGCTGCGCCATGAAGTGGAAAAGCTCACAGGGAAGAATGTTCTTGTGAACATTACCGAAATCAAGACGCCGGAGACAAACGCGCAATTAGTAGCCGAGAATATAGCCGGGCAGTTGGAAAGGAGAATATCTTTCCGTCGAGCTATGAAACAGGCTATGTCAAGGGCGATGAAGTTTGGAGCGAAGGGTATAAAGACTTCGGTTTCAGGACGTCTTGGCGGTGCTGAAATCGCCAGAACGGAGCATTACCATGAAGGAACGATACCTCTTCAGACTTTGCGGGCCGATATAGATTACGGTTTTGCGGAAGCCGATACGACATATGGAAAAATCGGCGTCAAGGTTTGGATATACAAGGGTGAAGTACTTCCCGTCAAAAAAGACAAAAAGGAAGGGGGAGACAAATAATGTTGATGCCCAAGAAGGTTAAATATAGACGTGTGCAAAGAGGAAGAATGAAAGGCAAAGCAACGCGCGGCAACGTGGTAGCTGACGGCGATTTCGGTCTTCAGGCCGCTGAGCCTGGATGGGTTACGAGCAATCAGATAGAGGCGGCTCGTGTTGCCATGACCAGGTATATTAGAAGAGGCGGAAAGGTCTGGATAAAAATTTTCCCGGACAAACCGGTTTCGAAAAAACCTGCAGAGACCCGTATGGGAAGCGGTAAAGGAGCTCCGGAGTACTGGGTTGCGGTAGTAAAACCGGGCCGTGTAATGTTTGAAATAGCCGGCATAAGTGAAGAGATGGCCAGGGAGGCACTGCGTTTGGCTTCCCATAAACTGCCTATTAAGTGCAAGATAATATCACGGGAAGAGGTAGGTGGAGCAAATGAAAGCTAATGAACTGAGAGAGAAAAGCATGGCTGAGCTTACCCAGGAATTGCAGGAATTAAAGAGTGAGCTTTTTAAACTACGCTTTCAGCATGCGACTAATCAACTGGATAATCCTATGAAGCTGAAAAGCGTGAAAAAGGATATAGCCCGTGTAAAAACAGTGATCAGGGAAATGGAACTGGGGATTAAACGGTAAACGCCGGAAGGAGGTTGTTTGACATGTCGGATAGAAATTTAAGGAAAACCCGTGTGGGCAAGGTTGTCAGCGATAAAATGGATAAAACGATTGTTGTGGCGGTTGTCGATAACGTAAAACATCCGCTGTACAAAAAGATTATAAAAAGAACATACAAGCTTAAAGCCCATGACGAAGAGAATATATGCAAAGTCGGCGACAAAGTCAGGGTAATGGAAACAAGGCCTCTTTCAAAACAAAAAAGATGGCGTTTGGTGGAAATAGTCGAAAAAGCGAAGTAACAGGCTTAACAGCCGGTTAATCGAAATATATGGTGTATGTTCGAACCGGCAATATTTAATCTCGACAAAATTTTGAAGCAGCACTAATTATTATTGAAGGAGGTGCCGGAAATGATTCAGATGCAGACAATGCTTAAATCCGCGGATAATACTGGCGCCAAAGAACTGATGTGTATAAAGGTACTTGGCGGCTCAAAACGGAAATATGCCAATATTGGCGATGTTATAGTATGTTCGGTAAAAAATGCGACACCCGGCGGTGTTGTAAAAAAGGGTGAAGTTGTAAGAGCGGTGATAGTCCGTTCGGTAAAAGGTTTGCGGCGAGCTGACGGCTCCTATATACGCTTTGATGAAAACGCTGCCGTCATAATCAGGGATGACGGAACTCCGAGGGGTACGCGCATCTTTGGTCCTGTCGCAAGAGAACTTAGGGAAAAGAATTATATGAAAATCATATCCCTTGCGCCGGAAGTGCTTTAAGCCAGGTGTATGATATGACAAAGCAGGATCCGGTTTTAGCGCCGGAGAAATAAAAAGCTGTGAAAAAAGCTAAACCGTCAGGAGAGGAGGCGCCATAATGAGGAACAAGATACATGTAAAAAAAGGTGATAACGTGTACGTATTGAGCGGTAAGGACAGAGGCAAGAAAGGCAAAGTCCTTGAAGTAATACCGTCAAAGCGTATGGTTATCGTTGAAGGAATAAATATGGTAACCAGGCATGTGAAACCGAGAAACCAATATCAGCAGGGTGGTCTTGTAAATCAGGAAGCACCTATTTATGTCGATAAAGTCATGCTGGTCTGTGACAAATGCGGAGTACCGACGAAAGTTGGCAAAAAGTATTTGGAAAACGGCTCCAAGGCAAGAGTATGCAAAAAATGCGAAGAAGTTATCGACATACTGAAAGACACCACGGATTAATTGGAGGGAGGATGACCGGAAATGCCAAGATTGGTGGATAAGTATAAAAATGAAGTTGTTCCGGCATTGATGGATAAGTTCAAATATAAAAGTCCGATGCAGACGCCGAAGCTTGTAAAAGTTGTGCTTAATATGGGCGTGGGCGATGTAAAGGATAATCCCAAAGCGCTGGAGGCGGCGAGAAATGAATTGGCGGCGATATCAGGCCAGAGTCCCGTAGTGACAAAGGCAAAAAAATCAGTTGCGGCTTTTAAAGTCCGTCAGGGGATGAGTATTGGCTGCAAGGTTACACTGAGGGGCAACAGGATGTATGAGTTTGTTGACAAGCTGTTCAACGTGGCGCTTCCGAGAGTTAGGGATTTCAGGGGAATTAACCCGAATTCTTTTGACGGCCGCGGGAATTTCACGATGGGCGTGAAAGAACAGTTGATTTTCCCTGAAGTAAATATTGATAAGGTTGAAAAAGTTCGCGGTATGGATATAACATTTGTCACCACAGCTAAATCCGACGAGGAAGCAAAAGAGCTTCTTGAGCTTCTCGGAATGCCGTTCAGCCATTAAGGGAGGTATATAGTTTGGCCAAGAAATCATTGATCCACAAACAAAAATTACAGCCTAAATATTCAACCCGTTACTACAACCGGTGTAAAATATGCGGAAGGCCCCACGCGTATATGCGGAAGTTCGGCATATGCCGTTTGTGTTTCAGGGAATTGGCTTATAAAGGCCAGATACCCGGTGTTAAAAAAGCCAGTTGGTAACAGTCCTGAAAGGAGGTCGTAACGATGCACGCAACTGACGTAATAGCGGATATGCTAACAAGAATCAGGAACGCTGCGAATTCAAGGCATGAAACGGTTGATATTCCGGCGTCGAACCTGAAAAGAAGGATTGCGCAAATTCTTGAGGAAGAAGGATATATTAAAGGATTTACTGAAATAAACGACAATAAGCAGGGTGTTATTCGCATTACGCTTAAATACACCGATAATAAGCGAAATGTTATTTCAGGAATTAAAAGGATTTCAAAACCCGGTCTGAGAGTATATGCCGGGAAGGATGAGCTTCCTAAGGTTTTAGGCGGATTGGGTATTGCTATTATTTCAACGTCGAAAGGCGTTATGACGGATAAGGCGGCCAGAAAAGAAGGTGTAGGCGGGGAGGTTCTCGCATTTGTCTGGTAGCCAAAAAACAGTTTTATCAAAATTGTTCTGAAAAGGATGGACAAAAAGGTCCGTCTTCAATATAAGAACGGAGGTGCTATTATAATGTCACGTGTTGGAAAAAAGCCGGTGGTTATACCATCCGGAGTAGATATTAAGATCAGCGGTAAAGAAATAACCGTAAAAGGCCCGAAAGGTACACTCACTCAGGCTTTACACCCGGATATGACCATTGAACAGGAAGGAAACGAGATACTGGTCAAAAGGCCGAGTGATCAAAAGAAGCACAAAGCGCTTCATGGACTTACCCGCTCAATTATCAGCAATATGGTGACAGGCGTGACCGATGGTTTTTCAAAAACGCTTGAAGTTAACGGTGTCGGGTACAGGGCACAAAAGCAAGGGAAAAAGCTTATATTAACCGTAGGGTATTCCCATCTTGTTGAGATAGAGGAACCCTCCGGAATTTCCATTGATGTCCCTAACCCAAACCATATTATTGTCAGCGGCATAGATAAGCAATTAGTCGGCGAGATCGCGGCGAAAATCCGCAGGACGAGACCGCCTGAACCATATAAAGGCAAGGGAATCAAGTATGCTGATGAAGTCATCCTTAGAAAAGAAGGGAAAGCGGGAGTTAAGAAATAGGAAGGAGTGAGTGTTTTATGATAAAGATGCAGGACAGAAACAAGGTCCGTTTAAGGAAGCATACACGCGTACGCAAAAAGATAACAGGGACGCCTGAACGTCCGAGGTTGTGCGTTTTTAGAAGCCTTAAGCATATTTACGCGCAGATTATTGATGACATTTCCGGTACAACGCTTGTTGCCGCTTCTACACTGGATGAAGCGCTGAAGGAGAAAGCAGGCAGTACCGGGAACAAGAGCGCAGCGCGAGAAGTTGGTAAATTAATCGGCACTAAAGCCATTGAAAAAGGAATAAAGCAAGTTGTATTTGACAGAGGCGGATACCTCTATCATGGAAGAGTACGGGAGCTGGCGGACGGAGCAAGGGAAGCCGGCCTGGAGTTCTAACCGTTTGAATATAAGGAGGGAAATCACTTGCAAAGAATAGATGCCAGCACATTGGACCTTAAAGAAAAAGTTGTAAATATCGGACGTGTTACAAAGGTTGTAAAAGGTGGACGCAATTTCCGTTTTAGCGCCCTTGTAGTCATTGGTGACGAAAATGGTCATGTCGGGGTCGGTCTGGGAAAAGCAGCCGAAATACCTGACTCAATACGTAAGGGGATAGAAGACGCAAAGAAGAATCTAATGCGCGTTCCGCTTGTTGGAACAACAATCCCTCATGAAGCATTGGGCGTATACGGAGCGGGTAAAGTTTTGTTGAAACCGGCTCCCGAAGGAACAGGAGTTATAGCGGGAGGGCCTGTACGTGCCGTATTGGAACTCGCGGGTGTTCGGGATATCCGGACAAAATCGCTCGGTTCGAATAATCCCACAAACATGGTTCGTGCCACCATTGAAGGCCTTGCACAACTGCATACTGTTGAGGAATATGCAAAATTGAGAGGGAAATCAGTGGAAGATATTTTGGGATAGGAGGCTTTTTCGATGGGCAATTTAAAAATAACGCTTGTAAGAAGTACGATAAAATCAAAAAAAGATCAGAAAGCTACGGTAGAAGCTCTTGGTTTGAAAAAAATAGGCAGTTCCGTAACCCAGAAGGACAATCCACAGATTCGCGGAATGATTAAAAAAATAGAGCATCTTGTGGAAGTGGAAGAAATGTAGGGGAGGTGAAAAACCCATGAATTTATCAGAATTAAAACCCAGAGTTTCAAAAAAGCTGCCGACCAGAAAAGGCAGAGGAGAAAGTTCCGGAAAAGGTAAAACTGCCGGCAGGGGGCACAAAGGCCAGAAAGCGCGCTCGGGCGGCGGAGTCAGGATCGGCTTCGAAGGCGGTCAGATGCCTCTTTACAGGAGAGTGCCCAAAAGAGGTTTTAATAATATTTTTGGTAAAACATATACTGAAGTGAAATTATCCGACTTGGATATATTTGATAAAGGAACGGTTGTTAATGCCGAACTGCTTAAAGAGAAAGGCATAATAAAAAAGATAAATGACGGTATTGTAGTGCTTGGAACGGGAGAGATTACAAAGAGCATTACCGTTCAGGCCGCCAGGGTTACAAAATCGGCGCGCGAGAAAATTGAAGCTGCGGGAGGAAAGGTAGAGGTGGTATAAATTATGGAAAACAGCGTGTTTTCAGCCTTAAGAAACGCATGGAAGATTCCGGATCTTAGGAAGAAAGTATTTATGACCATTATTATGCTTTTGATATTCCGGCTTGGCACACATATACCTGTTCCGGGGTTAAGTGCCGCCGCTCTTAGAGATCTGGCTTCCGGAGGGGGATCGCTTTTCGGATTTTTCAATATAATTTCCGGGGGCGCGTTTCAGAACGCAAGTATTTTTGCTATGTCAATCTCCCCATACATTACCGCCTCGATTATTATTCAGCTTCTGACAATTGCGATACCAAAACTTGAGCAGCTATCAAAGGAAGGCGAGCACGGCAGAAAAATATTGGCGGAATGGACACGTTATGGGACGGTTATATTGGGATTTATCCAGGCATCGGCGCTTTACACCGGTATCCGGAGAGCCGTGGTAAACCCGAGCGTATGGTCATACCTTACAATAACGCTGACATTTACCGCAGGTACGGCATTCCTTATGTGGCTTGGTGAACAGATAAACGAATATGGGATAGGAAACGGAATATCGCTGCTGATATTCGCAGGAATAATAAGCCGCGGTCCGGACACCCTTATTACGCTTCTTGGTTATTTGGAAGCCGGTATGTTAGGGGAAGGCGCTGTCGGATATATTGTCATCGGTTTAATATTGGTGGTGTTTATCGCATCCGTCGCGCTGGTTGTTTATGTTCAGGAGGCTGAGCGCAGGGTGCCCGTGCAGTATGCGAAAAGGGTTGTCGGTCGTAAAATGTACGGCGGGCAGAGCACGCATATTCCGATAAAGGTTAATTCGGCGGGGGTTTTACCTATAATATTCGCAATGTCCTTTGCTACCTTCCCGCCCACGATTATAAACCTGATTTGGGGAAACAGCGAAACAGGGCCGTTTTTAACATACCTCAAGACTATGAATGAAAAACCATGGTTTACGGTGGTTTATGCGTTATTGATCATGTTCTTCACGTTCTTTTATACCATGGTTTCGTTCAATCCGGTTGAACTGGCCAATAATATAAAGAAGAACGGCGGGTTTGTTCCCGGGATTCGCCCCGGAAAACCAACATCGGACTATATAGCGAAGGTATTGAACCGCGTAACATGGTTTGGCGCTCTGTTCCTCGCGTTTATTACTATTTTTCCGTCTCTGCTTCAGATGTTTACCAAAATAGCAAATGTGTGGTTCGGTTCCACATCACTGCTTATTATGGTCAATGTCGCCCTGGAGACTGTTAAACAAATAGAATCGCAGATGCTTATGAGGCATTATAAGGGATTTTTGGATTGACAGCCTGATTGATATTGTATTGCGTTTTTATACTTGATGATGAAATGTTGTTATCTACAATCGGATAATAGGGAGTTATTTAATGAGAATTGTTTTACTTGGCGCCCCTGGTGCCGGAAAAGGAACACAGGCAGGAATCCTGTCTAAAAGACTTAATATACCGCATATTTCCACAGGGGATATATTTCGTGCCAATATTCAAAAGGGCACAGAATTAGGGCTAAAGGCAAAAGAGTTTATTGACAGAGGAAAACTTGTACCCGATGATTTAACTGTCAGCATTGTAAAAGACAGGCTTTTAAAAGACGATTGCCAAAGAGGTTTTATACTGGACGGGTTTCCAAGGACAATTCCGCAGGCTGAAAGCCTTGATAATGAATTAAGCGGCCTTGGGATAAAACTTGATGCGGTAATAAACCTCGAAGTTCCTGACGAAGTGATTGTCCGCAGGATGCAGGGGCGCAGGGTTTGCGCAAGATGCGGCAAACCGTATCATGTTCTTACATTGAAACCGAAGCAGGAAGGAATTTGCGATGTCTGCGGCGGTCCTTTGATTGTCCGTGACGATGATAAGGAAGAAACAGTCAGGGAACGCCTGAGGGTATATTATAAAAATACCGAACCATTGACAGGGTATTATGAAAGTAAAGGGATTCTTTATAATTTTGACGGCACTAAGGATATAGAAGTTACTACCGGAGAGATTATGAGCAAACTGGAACAAATAACCGGAAAGACAGGATAGAGGATTTAGATGATTACGGTAAAGTCGGAGCGCGAGCTTGATATTATGCGAAGAGCCGGACATATTGTAAAGATGGCTCTTGACAGAATAGAAGAACTGATTGCTCCCGGTATAACAACAAGTGAACTTAGCAGGGAAGCCGAAAGAATTATAATAAAAGCGAATGCCATTCCTTCTTTTAAAGGTGTCCCGAATCCATACGGGGGTATTGATTTTCCGGCAGCGATATGCGCGTCGGTAAATCATGAGGTTATACATGGGATTCCTAACGATGTGCCGCTTAAAGAAGGAGATATTGTCAGCATTGATGTCGGAGCAATCTTTAACGGTTTCCATGGAGATGCCGCAAGAACTTTCGGAGTCGGGCGCATTTCACCGGAAGCCCGCAGGCTGATTGACGTTACGAGGGAGAGCTTTTACAAGGGTATCGAAATGGCAAAGGAAGGCATGCATATACGTGATATTTCATCGGCAGTACAACGGCATGTTGAAGCCAACGGGTATTCGGTTGTAAGAGATTTTGTTGGTCACGGGATAGGCACACAAATGCACGAACCTCCGCAGATACCGAATTTTGTTACATCAAGAAGAGGGCCGATGCTCAGGAAGGGTATGACACTGGCAATTGAACCTATGGTTAACGAAGGAAGCCCGGATGTAAAGATATTGGCGAACAAATGGACGGTTGTCACGATCGACGGGAAATTATCCGCTCATTATGAAAACACTGTTGCGATAACAGGAAATGAGCCGGAAATACTTACGAGATAACCGGCAGCTTTAAAACGGAATCTTGAAAAATCGGGCAACTTCCTATAAAATAGAACGAGGCATTTTAAAAAACAACAGAATCAATTGGCTTTCTTCGTTGGTGTTTGCAGAAATTAAGTTTAATTGATAGAATTATAACTTTTAAAAGGATGGTAGAAATGGATTGCTCGGAGCCTGTTATAGGCAGAGTTGTATATTCGAAAGCAGGCAGAGACAAGGGGAAAATACTTATAGTGGTTGGAATTATTGATGATAGTTTTGTATTGGTAGCGGACGGTGATATACGGCCGATTGAAAGGCCAAAAAAGAAAAGAATGAAACATTTGAAGTTTACGGATATTACCGTGGATTATATAGCGGAGCTGATTAATAAAGGCGATAAACCGACTAATTCGGAGCTTAAAAACACTATTGCGGAGTTCATCGAACAAATTACTTGAAATAATTAAGGAGGGTTATAATTTGTCAAAAGAGGATGTCATTGAGGTTGAAGGGAAAGTTGTGGAAGCTATGCCAAACGCAATGTTCAGGGTGGAACTTGAAAACGGCCATAGGATCCTCGCGCACATTTCCGGTAAACTGAGAATGCATTATATCCGCATATTGCCGGGTGATAAGGTTACGGTTGAAATGTCGCCCTACGATCTTACCCGCGGACGGATTACCTGGAGAGGAAAATAATTACTGCAGAATAGGAGGGGCGGAAAATGAAAGTTAAGCCTTCAGTGAAAAAAATATGCGAAAAATGTAAGATTATACGCAGAAACGGCAGAGTAGTGGTTATTTGCCAAAACCCGAAGCATAAGCAGCGTCAAGGTTAATGTTTTTGTGCTGTTTACGTTTTTGTAATGATAAAAACAGCTCGGGAAATATCCGGGCTATCTGAAAATTAAGATTAATACGGCGCGGCTGAACAAATTTGTATAAATTTGTTGCCGGTTAATCTTTAACATATATATTGTATTGGCTAAAGCCTTAATAATTGCATAATGACTAAGTGAAATTTATGGTGTAAATTTTCGAGTATTACTAAATTTAACGGCCGCTAAGGCCAGTAAAAAATAATGCGACACATTCGGAGGTGTTAGACATTGGCTCGTATTGCAGGAGTAGATCTGCCAAGAGAAAAAAGAGTTGAAATAGGACTTACCTATATATTCGGCATAGGAAGAAGCCGTTCCGAGCAAATACTCAAGAAGACGGGTATTAATCCGGATACGCGAATCCGTGATCTTACCGATGATGAGATCAATAAACTCAGGGAGACCATTGAAAAAGAATATGTGATAGAAGGGGATCTCAGAAGGGATATCGCGTTAAATATTAAACGGCTTATTGAGATTGGCAGCTATCGCGGAAGACGCCACAGGGCCGGATTACCTGTACGCGGTCAGAGGACCAAAACAAACGCAAGAACAAGAAAAGGCCCGAAGAAGACAGTGGCTAATAAGAGAAAGTAAACGGGAGGTTGTTAACTAAATGGCAGCAAAAACAGCAAGAAGGACAAGAAAAAGAAGAGAAAAGAAGAATATTGAGCGCGGCTGCGCACATATTCGTTCATCTTTTAATAATACAATCGTTACGATTACAGATGTCCAGGGGAACGCTATTTCATGGGCAAGCGCCGGCGGGCTTGGCTTCAGGGGTTCAAGAAAAAGCACTCCTTACGCTGCCCAGCAAGCTGCGGAAACAGCGGCAAAAGCCGCTATGGAACATGGCTTAAAAACGGTATCGGTATTTGTGAAAGGACCGGGTTCGGGCCGTGAAGCGGCGATCCGTGCACTGCAGGCAGCCGGGCTTGAAGTAAATCTGATTAAAGACGTTACGCCTATTCCGCATAACGGATGCAGGCCGCCAAAAAGAAGAAGAGTGTAGATTAGGAAACACAAATATTGTCAATTATTAATATAATGATTTCTTTCGTTGTTTTATAGATGACGGATGGTTTTATTGCCGGTACTGTTCGTATGCCGATTCGGCCGGACGGACGCATATTTAACCGGAAAAAAGGAATTATGTTAAGCTAGTAAATCGGAGGTGCAGATATAAAATGGCAAGATATACAGGAGCATCTTGTAAACTCTGCCGTAGGGAAGGCCAGAAACTTTTCCTTAAGGGAGAAAGGTGCTATACGAATAAATGCTCAGTTGACAGAAGATCATATGCTCCGGGAATGCATGGCCAGCAGCGGAAAAAGCTTTCCGAATACGGAATCCAGCTTCGCGAAAAGCAGAAGGCGAAACGTTTCTATGGAGTGCTCGAAAGCCAGTTTAGAAAATATTATGAAATGGCAATCAGAAGAAAGGGAATAACAGGTGAAAACCTGCTTCAGATACTGGAAAGCCGTCTTGATAATGTTGTTCACAGGATGGGTTTTGGAGTATCAAGAGATGAGTCGAGGCAGTTGGTCACTCATGGGCATTTCCTGGTTAACGGAAAAAGGGTAAATATTCCGTCATACCTTGTAAAGCCCGGCGATGTAATTGAAGTTTCGGAAAAAAGCAAAAAGTCTCCCCGATTCAAGGAAATACTTGAAGTTACAGGGGGAAAGGTTATACCGAAATGGCTGGAAGCGGATCATGAGAATCTGACGGGGAAAGTACTTACCTTGCCTGACAGAGAAGATATCGATTTGCCGATACAGGAACATCTTATTGTTGAGTTGTATTCCAAGTAACCTGACTTTTGTAACCTTTGCGAATGGTTTTTAAAAAGCGTTTGCAGATATGAGAATTCCACAGGGTAGTTTAGAAGGGTCAGTTACCCTGATGTGATGGATATGCTTTACCCGGCAAATCCGATATTATACCTTCATAAAGGAAAATGCGGGGAGGGTCTTTGAATGATAGAAATTGAAAAACCGAAAATTGAATGTGTGGAAATGGCAGAAGACTTCAGCTATGGGAGATTTGTAATTGAACCACTTGAAAGGGGTTACGGCATTACCCTTGGAAATTCATTAAGGAGAGTACTCTTGTCGTCACTTCCCGGTGCTTCCGTTACTTCGATAAAGATTGACGGGGTATTGCATGAGTTTTCTACTATTCCGGGGGTTGTTGAGGATGTAACCGAAATAATTCTAAATATTAAAGAGCTGGCGCTTAAAATTCATTCGGAAGGTCCAAAGGTTATTTATATTGATTACGAAGGTGAAGGCGAAATAAAAGCTGGAGATATAAAGACCGACGCGGATGTCGAAATTCTCAACCCTGATTTGCATATAGCTACAGTAAGCGGCAATAACCGTTTATATATGGAGCTGATGGTAGATAACGGGAGAGGATACGTACCCGCCGAAAGGAATAAACAGCCTAACCAGCCGATTGGTATTATTCCTATTGATTCAATTTACACACCTGTTAAAAAAGTAAATTACACCGTGGAAAATACGCGTGTGGGACAGGTGACGGATTACGACAAATTGACAATAGAAATATGGACAAATGGAAGCATAAAACCCGATGAAGCTATCAGTCTCGGCGCCAAAATATTAAGCGAGCATCTGAACCTTTTCATCAACCTTACCGATCACGCGAAAGACACCGAGATAATGGTCGAGAAGGAAGAAACGAAGAAGGAAAAGGTTCTCGAAATGACAATTGAGGAACTGGACTTATCGGTCCGTTCGTATAATTGCTTAAAACGCGCGGGGATAAACACGGTTGAGGATTTGATCAGCAAGACGGAAGAAGACATGATGAAAGTCCGGAACTTAGGACGAAAGTCGCTTGAGGAAGTTGTACAGAAACTTGATGTTCTCGGGTTGTCTCTTGCTCCGTCGGAAGATGTGTAATTGGGCAGCAGCCGTTTTTCTTGAATGATTATACGTGTACTTTATTAATAGGATTATAGTTTCAGGCTAAAAAAATTAAGTCAGCAGCCATAAGTAATGCAAAAGGAGGCGAACAAGCATGGCATGGCAAAGAAAATTGGGAAGGCCAACGGATCAGCGCAAAGCCATACTGAGAAACCTGGTAACTTCACTTATACAATATGAACGAATTGAAACAACCGAAGCCCGGGCGAAGGAAATAAAAGCCATAGCAGACAGTCTTATTTCTCTTGCGGTGAAAGAGTGTGACAATTTCACTACCAGGCAGACGAAGGTCAGCTCTGCCGTACTCGACAGCAAGGGGAAAAAGATGACAAAATCTAAAAAGTCAAAAAACGATAACAGCTATGATGTTGTCGAACGTGAAGAAAAAACCGAAATGAAACCGGTGGACAGTCCATCCAGGCTTCATGCGAGAAGGCAGATGATTTCCTGGCTGTATAAGGTAAAGGACGAAGACGGGAAAAATATTAATCTTGTCAACAAGTTAATGGACGAAATAGGGCCGCGGTATAAGGAGAAAAACAGGACAAGCGGCTTTGTAAGAATGTACAGGATCGGCCCCAGAAGGGGAGACGCAGCGGAAATGGTCGTCCTTGAATTAATTAAGGATTAATAAAAGCAAAAACCCCGGAAAGGAGAGCGGAGAAATTCGTTCTCCTTTGTTTTAAGGCCTCTCTTGGGGTTATGCTACTCTAATCATCAATATACTTAACCCATCATTTTTGGGAGTTTAATATGGAAGCTATTATCGTAAAAGATTTAAAATATGAATATTATACCCGGGGAGAAAGCCAGCCCGTAATTGCGCTTGATGAGATTTCGTTTACCGTGAGCGAAGGCGAATTTATAGCGGTAGTCGGGAAGAACGGTTCCGGCAAATCCACGCTGGCGAAGCATCTGAACGGTCTTTTACTGCCTGCCGGGGGCTCTGTTTGCGTTTTCGGACGGTACACCGACGCGCAGGAGCTGATTTGGGATATCAGGCGCATCCTGGGAATGGTTTTTCAAAATCCGGATAACCAGTTGGTTGCGACAACTGTCGAAGAAGATATCGCATTTGGTCCCGAAAACCTTGGAATCGAACCTGAAGAAATCAGGCACAGGGTTAAAGAATCTTTGAAAAAAGTCAGCATGGAAGGGTTTGACGAATATTCCCCGCACATGCTTTCGGGAGGACAGAAGCAGAGGATAGCCATTGCCGGCGTACTCGCAATGCATCCGAGATGCATTGTGCTTGATGAAGCGACATCGATGCTTGATCCGGAAGGCCGTAAGGATGTAATGTCGGTATTAAAAAAATTAAACAGCGAAGAAAACATAACAATTGTCCTTATTACCCATCATATGAATGAAGCTGCGCAGGCCGACAGGGTAATAGTTATGGATGAAGGCAAAGCGGTATTGTCGGGAAAACCCGATGAAATATTCGGCGAATACAGGCTTTTAAGGCAAATAGGGCTTGATATCCCGCAGGTTTCCGATCTATATGTGCGCATGGTAAACGAGGGACTGATAAAAAACGGCAGGATCCCGGTTCTTATTGATGAAGCGGAACAGGTGTTTACCGACATTTTATCGGGCAGGAAAACAAGCGCCGGTTACGGCACCGTTACGGCACGGAAGACGGGAGAAAAGATAGTTGAGATAAAGAACCTTTCGTACACATATATGGCCGGCACCCCGTACGAACGCCATGCCCTGAGGGATGTTTCGCTTACCGTTTATAAAGGTGAAAAGCTTGGGATAATAGGCCATACAGGTTCCGGAAAATCAACGCTTATACAGCACCTTAACGGACTTTTATCTCCTACAGCGGGAACGGTAGAGGTTTCAGGAATTATACCTGAAGGCAAGTCGCTGAAAGAGCTTCGAAGAAAAGTCGGTCTTATATTTCAAAACCCGGAAGATCAGTTATTTGAGGAAACTGTTGAAAAGGATATCGCTTTTGGCCTTAAAAAAATGGGTCTTTCGGACAGTGAGGTAAATAGGCGCATTAATGAGGCGCTTTCTATTACCGGCTTGCCTGCCGATATATTGAAAAAATCACCATTTGAGCTGTCCGGAGGGCAGAAAAGAAGGGTCGCAATCGCGGGAGTGATTGTGATGGAACCGGATATTCTTGTGCTCGATGAGCCTACTGCCGGCCTTGATCCTCAAGGCAGCGCCGGGATATACGAATTCCTTTCCAGGCTCAATGAAAGCAAAAATACGACAATAATTATAGTGTCGCACACGATGGAAGATATCGCGCGTTTCTGTGATCGCGTCGCGGTTATGGAAGAAGGAAAAATTATTATGGTTGAAGAAACGCGCAGTGTTTTTTCAAACAAGGAATACCTTGAGAAAACAGGCCTCGACGTGCCGCAGATTACCGAACTGTTTTACCGTCTCAACAAAAAAAATCAAAGCGTAAGGAAGGATATTCTGACGGTGCAGGAAGGTCTCGATGAAATGAAGAGGATAATGGGCATTTGATTCCGCGCAGATTAACATACTGCGGAATCAAACACAGAAATCGAAAAAAGAGGGCTTTACTATGCTGAAGAATATAACCCTTGGGCAGTATTTACCCGGGAAATCAATCCTGCACCGGGCTGACCCGAGAACAAAGATGATATCGACCATTATAATAATGGTATTGGTTTTTATTGCGAACAATGTCTACGGTTACGCAATGCTTGTCGCGCTTACCGCAATTGCTCTGTTAATTGGGGAATTGCCCGTTAAATATACGCTCAGGGGTTTAAAACCGCTTTTGATTATCCTTGTCATAACGGCCGCAATAAATATATTCACATATTCCGGACAGACCGTTTTATGGTCGGTGGGAGCGGTTAAAATTACGCTTGAGGGGATTCTTCAGGCGATAACGATAACGATTAGGCTTTCTATAATAGTGATTATGGGTTCGATACTGACTCTTACAACAACACCCATCGCGCTGACTGACGGCATTGAGAGTCTTTTATCCCCATTGAAAAAAATAAGGGTTCCGGTTCACGAAATGGCTATGATGATGTCGATAGCGCTGCGGTTTATTCCAACGCTGATGGAAGAAACCGATAAAATAATGAAAGCACAGGCTTCCCGCGGAGCAGATTTTGATACCGGAAACATACTGCAAAAGGCAAAAAGTTTTATTCCTGTGCTTATCCCTTTGTTTGTCAGTGCGTTTAAACGGGCGGAGGAACTCGCAACGGCTATGGAATCAAGATGTTACAGAGGGGACATAGGGCGCACAAGGATGAAAAAACTGGCTTATACCGTTGTGGATTTACGTATGGGCATTTTCATCGTTTTGTTTACCGCTGTATTTATTGTTTCGACATTTTTGCCCGCATCGTGATGGGGCGTAAACAGTAAATATAACGAACAGCCTGCCGGACTTAAGGCTTTCAGGATGGTTTTAAAATGAGAAAATTATTGTTGTACGTAAAACTCGGTATAATAACAATACTGAACGGTATTTCAGCAAAAGCGCGGTTAAAACGCTTTCTTGAACATGCGTTGATTTATGAAAGACTCGGTAATGTCTTTCGCTCAGCCAGGATATTTTTTAGAATTATTAAAATATTTCCGGAGGATCCCAGGAGTTATTACGGCATCGCGATGCTGTACGACAATAAAGGCAGGTACGATAAAGCGATTACCTGGTATGAAAAATCGATAAAAGCCGATCCCTGTTTTGTACCGGCCAGGTTTTTTCTCGCTAACGCGTTGTATGAAACGGGTGAAAAAAATCTTTCTGTTGAATGCTATAAAAATGTTATACGATTGGATCCGAATAATTTTTGGGCATACAACAACATGGGTTCGGTTTACGAAGAACTTGATATGAATACAGAGGCGCTGGAATGTTTCAGAAGAGCGCTTGATATTATCCCCGGCCATCATAAAGCGCTGTTTAATATGGGTGTAGTGTATTCAAAGATGGGTTACGAAAAGAAGGCCCAGGAGTATTATTGGGAATCGATACGCGGGTGCAATAAATACCCGTACAGTTTTTTAAACCTGTCCCTTTCATACAAAAAAGAAGATAAATTGGACAGGGCAATTGTTGTAATAAGCGAAGGAATCAGATGCAACCCGCATGCGTCGTTTCTTTACTACAACAGGGCTTGTTTACTGGCTATTTCGGGATATATCGACGAAGCGTTTCTGGATGTCGCGAGAGCGGCGAAGCTTAATCCCTCTTACTTCAGTTATGCCGAAAAAGATGATGAACTGGCCGATGTCAGGATGCATCCCGGGTTTAAGGCGTTGAAAAAGATAATATCAAGCGAGAGGAATAATGATGAATGATTTTTATTACAGCGAGAAGCCCTCTTCCGAAATAAGGGAGAAAGAGTTTACCGAAACATGCGCCGGTAAATCGCTCAGGTTAATATCGGTAAGCGGGGTATTTTCGTTTGAAGACCGTGTTGATAAAGTTTCCCGCTTATTAATTGAAAACTTTAGGCCCACAGGAAGCACTGTCCTTGATGTCGGCTGCGGTTACGGAGCAATAGGTCTTTTTATTAAGTCAATTTATCCGGAAGTTTCGGTTACGATGGTTGATATAAACGAACGAGCGGTAAAGTATTCAAAGCTGAACGCGGAACGGAACTTTCTTAATGTTGAAGTTATTAAAAGCGATCTGTATTCAGGTATTGAATCGAGAAAATTTTCGGATATCGTTACAAACCCGCCGATAGCCGCCGGAAAGAAAGTTGTCGAGCGCCTGATCCGCGAATCGAAACTGCATCTAAACCCGGGCGGCTCGCTTTGGTTCGCGGCGTACCACAATAAAGGCGGCTCGTCGTATAAAAAAATCATGGAGGAAGTTTTCAATAATGTTCAGGATGTAGTAAAAAAGGGCGGCATAAGATTATACCGGTCCGTGCTGATGTGATATTCCATACGGCAAATTCTATCGCCTGTTCCGTTTCAACTCACTGCCGGATCATTTGGAAACCGGCGTTTTTAAATGACATGTCTGAAGAGCCGAACGATCGGCTTTAAGAAAAATCCAGAAACAGCGCTGCTTCCAGTGTTATCAGAACAGGTCGTCTTTAGTTTTATAATAAAAAACAGCCAGTTGAGTCCTGTCCCGAACGTTCAGTTTTTCAAATATGATGCTTATGTAATTTCGCACCGTTCCTTCGCTTAAAAACAGTTTTTTTGAGATCTCCTTGTTTGACAGCCCGTTTGCTACCAGTTTAATTATTTCAATTTCTCTCTTGCTCAGATTATAATCATTTATTGTTTTTCTGTTTTTTTCACCCGCTAACACCGGTAATTTTGAAATTATTTCATCGCCGAAAACCCTCTGTCCCATAAAAACAGCTTTTACCGACGGGATTATGCTCTCAAAATCCTGTTTCAAAATATACCCTTTTGCGCCGATTTGAAATGCCCTGACTATATATTCATCATCGGAAAACGTGGTAAGAAAAAGAATTTTAGCATCCCTGTCCTTTTCCAGTATTCTTTCCGCTGCATCAATCCCTGTCATTCCGTCCATTCTTATATCCAACAGAACAACATCCGGGTTCAGATTGAAATATAGTTCCACAGCATCCCGGCCGCTGTTGCATGTTCCGGCGACATCAATATCCGGGTCGCTCTCAAGTATTGTTTTCAGGGACTCCGTGACAAGTTTGTCATCGTCAACGATTATTATTCTCATGCCTTACCTCCCTGGGGCAATTTTTCATTTACATTTCTTTTCGCCATGCCAGGTAGACGGAAACAAGTTATTCGTTATTCCCGTCTTTTGGAAGGGAGATAAAAATTTCGAACCCGTTTCTCTCGTTTATGTTAATAATCCCGTTTAAAGAGTTTACGCGTTCCTCCATGTTTTTTAATCCAAGGCCCTCCTTTTTACTGTCGCTTTTTACAGTGCCGTTATCCCGTATTATCAACTGATAGAACCCGGGATGTTCGTTTAAAGTGACATAAGCGTGCGTGGCGTCCGAATGCTTCATAATATTTGAAAAGGCCTCTTTTACTATCGATATGAACGCGTACTTTATTTTCTTTTCAGGGTTCCCGGTTATATTGTAATTATAGACCACCTTGCAGAACGATATTTTTTTTATAATATTCCATATTTGCATGTTAAGATCAACTGAATCGTCATACAGCATATGAACACTGCTGTGTATGCTGTTCATTGCCTCGTTTAATGTATTATTAAGCAGTTTAAGGTTTTCCCTGGTTTTTTCGTCTTCCGTTACGGTAAGAAGCGCGCCGGATTGCAGAATCGCGCTTGATAATAAATGTCCCACATTGTCGTGAATTTCCCGGGCTATACGATTCCGTTCATTTACTGTCGCGAGGTTCAGTTCATAATCCTGTTTTTCGATTAAATCCTGGTTTTGCTTTTTTAATTGAAATGACATTTCTCTTGCCGAATCTATTAACTGATTATGTTTCGTAATCAGCTTATGCTGTTTTTCCGCCCAATATTTCAACATTATCGATAAAAACGCCGTTATAACTATAATTGTAAATATTTGTACCGGGTAATATCTGAAAGAACGCAAAAGCGGTATTGCTGCGATAAGGTTTATGTACTGGTATTTGTTAAAAAGCATGTCGTACGCGATTAAAGGAAGGAAAATAACCAGTCCGGGGATAAAAAACGACAAAACGGAAAATCCCGCAGTTAAAGCAAGTCTTAATTCCGCATTGTCCAGGTAGCTTAAAAGATCGCTGAAAATCAGGCTAATCAATATTATTGGAACACTGCTGCTTATGTTTTTTTCAAGAATGCAGATAACGAAACAGCATATAAAAATTATAATTTTGTTAATTAAATTTGCAGTGTAAAACATTGATAACCCATCCAATAAAAGTTTTTACAAGCCAAATATTATCATTTTTTTACCTTTAAGTACAATGATTTATTCCTGCGGCCGCGGCTTCGGATGTTTCGTTTCTTTATTTCCGCGGGTCCTGCTTCGGGTGTTTCGGGTTCCTCTTTTTTTCTCCATATCCCGGGTCGCTCATTAACCCGCTCCACATTACTTGTAAGCAGCGGGGCGTTGGAGCATGTCGCCCGTCGTCACCGAAATCACCCGAACCACCTGCTGTGTTACCGCTTGTCCTGAAGAACTATTGTACAATAACGGAAACTATAGCGGAATGAAGCTTAGAGATGTACAGTCTGAGCGAGGATTAGCAAGTCGACTGTTTGAGCAAAAATGCTTCCTGCAAAAATTATTTATAGCATTTTTGCGAGTTTCGACTTGCCCGAGCTGAACTGTACAGCTCTTGCAAATGAAGCTCCTTGTTGACGTTATTGTACAATAGTTCAATGAGCAGGTTTAGAACATTATTTCCGCGGGTCCTGTTTCGGGTGTTTAGTTTTGGAAACAATATGACATTTGTCACATAAACATATGATTTGCGGCACTTACAGGCGCGGAAAAACGGGGGTATGATAAAAATATCATATAACGGAGGCGGATGAAATGATTGTAAGGGTAAAAAACCTTGTCAAACGCTATGGCGATCTGGTTGCGCTTGATCACCTTTCACTTACGGTTAATGAAGGTGAAATATTCGGTTTGCTTGGCCCTAACGGCTCGGGAAAAACAACGGCGATTAACTGCATTTTGTCGCTGCTGAAATACGATAAGGGCGAAGTTGAAATCTTCGGCAGGCCAATGGCGCCGGATGCGTATGATATAAAACGTGATATCGGGATAGTTATGCAGAATGTCGCTGTTTATAATGAACTTACCGTGTATGGGAATATTGACTATTTCTGCGGACTTTATATTAAAGATAAAAATGAGAGAAAAAGACTGGTGGAAGAAGCGATTGATTTTGTCGGGCTGCGTGACTTTACTAAATTCTACCCTAAAAAGCTGAGCGGCGGTCTGCTTAGAAGGCTGAATATAGCATGCGGCATAGCGCACAAACCAAAACTTATTATTCTCGACGAGCCGACGGTAGCGGTGGATCCGCAAAGCAGGAACAGGATCCTGGAAGGTATAATGGAGCTTAACAGGCAGGGAGCCACCGTGATATACACTTCCCATTACATGGAGGAAGTTGAACGGATATGCACCAGGATTATGATACTCGATAAAGGCAGGGCCATCGCGACGGGTACGAAGGATGAGCTTAAGGCCATGATTACCATGAATGAAAAGATTACTGTTGAATCTTTCGGCATAACCGACGAGCATATATCCGAAATCCGGAAGCTGCCGAACATCATTTCGGTTGAGTACAAGGACAACCTGCTTGTTATTAAATCCGGGAAAGGAAAGAACAGTTTTGAAACTGTCCTGGATTTTATCAGGAAAAATGAAATCCGGTTCGGCAAGATCTATTCCGAGCTGCCTACGCTGAACGACGTTTTTCTTGAAATAACAGGCAAGGAATTACGGGATTAAGGAGGGACAGGAATGTTTGTTCATATATTTGCTTACAGGCTTAAATGCTTGATGCGCGACTGGGAAACCATTTTATGGACAATGGTATTCCCGCTTGTTCTGGGTACGTTTTTTTACATGGCATTTTCGAACCTGTATACGAATGAGATATTTAATCCGATAAATATCGCCGTGATAAACGACGAACAATACGCGAAGAATAAAAGCTTCAGAGAAG
Source organism: Clostridiales bacterium DTU069 (assembly GCA_001512485.1). Lineage (GTDB taxonomy): Bacteria > Bacillota > Clostridia > DSM-8532 > DSM-8532 > DTU069. Next base: position 93,366 of record LFRV01000002.1, read on the forward strand.
CGCTTGAAGAAGTATCCACAGGTGATGAAAGACTTTTTAACCTGTCGGAAACTACAATAGACGAAGCAAACGAACTGCTGAACGAAAATCTTATTGATGGGTATATTGTTGTTGAAATGCCGATAAAACTGGTCGTAAATAACTCGGGCATAAACCAAAGTATAGTAAAAAGCTTTATTGACAATTACATACATGCTTCTTCGGCCGTTGAAACGATATTGTCAATAGAACCCGAACAAATTCAAAAGATTATCGATGATATCGGAAACCGTGAAACATATGTCAGTGAAAAGAAAAGCACGGGCGGCGAACCAAATACCATCCTGCTTTATTTTTACACGCTTATTGCAATGACATGTTTTTACGGAGGGTTTTTCGGTATGAGGGAGATAAATGACATTCAGGCCGATATTTCAAGCGTTGCGGCAAGGGTAAACGCAGCCCCGGTTCATAAAATTAAGGCGTTTTTATTCAGTGCTGCGGCGTCTGTTTTAATACAATTGGTAGAGGTTCTTGTACTGATTTCTTATCTTGTGTTTATGCTGAAGCTTGATTTTGGAAGCAAAACGGGTTTTGTTCTGCTTACTGCTTTCATCGGCACGATTACGGGATTTTCTTTTGGAGCGTTTATAAGCGCTGTTGTTAAGAAATCCGAAGGTATAAAAGTGGCAGTCATAGTCGGAGTGACAATGATTTGCTGCTTTTTTGCCGGTATGATGCAGCACGAGATTAAATACATTATATCCCGGAAAGCGCCTGTACTTTCATATGTTAACCCTTTGAACCTGTTGACGGATTCTTTTTACAGCCTGTATTATTATGACACGTTTTCAAGGTATTTTAAGAATATTATTCTCCTAACGGTATTTATAGCCGTATTCTGCTCGGGCACATATCTGATGATAAGGAGGCGGAAATATGCAAGTATTTAAGCTTTGCTTGAATATAATAAAAAAGAATCTTCATATAATGCTGATCTATGTCATTGTTTTTTTGGCGGTTTCTTTAATAATGTCTTCTTCGATGACCGGCACTGGTAAAGCGGGAGATATTTCGTTTACCGGAAAAAAAGTTGATGTGGCTTTTATAAGTGAAGAAGAAAGCGCTTTGATTGACGGATTTAAACATGAGCTTGGAAAAATCGCTAATTTTGTCGAGATTCCCGACGAGACCGAGGCGCTGCAGGATGCACTTTATTTCAGAAAGGTATCATATATTGTCCGTGTTCCGGAAGGTTTCAGCGAAGGGTTCATGAGAAGCGAAGATGTCCGGCTTGAAAAAACAGCCGTACCAAACTCGGTAGATAATATTTATATTGATTTATGCATTGACAAATATTTTAACACGGCAAGGCTGTATGTGCGGAATCTTAAGGATATAAGCCAGGAAGCCCTGGCCCGGTATCTTGAATCGGATCTTGCGCCGGCCGCGTCTGTTGAAATGATAACAAACGGCAAAGAAAACAATGATCACACGTATGCGAACTACTTTTATAACTTTTTGGCGTATTCACTGCTTTCGGTTATTATTTTGGGAATGAGCGCGCTAATTTTCGTATTTAACGACCGGGATCTCAGAATGAGAAATGAATGTTCCCCGGTTAAATCAGGCAGTATCAATATGCAGTTCATTCTTGCGAACCTGTTGTTTACGGTCAGTGCCTGGTTTGTAATGGTTTTATTGTGTTTTTTGTTAAATTTCAAAAACAGCCTCAGTATGAACACCGTTTATTTTTTGTTGAGCTCTTTTGTGTTTGTTTTCTGCTGCTGCGGATTAAGTTATTTCATCGGTAACCTCATTAAAAGCAAAGGAGCGATTGGTGCCGTCTGCAATATAGTGACCCTCGGATTCTGTTTTATAAGCGGTGTTTTTGTGCCCCAGGAGTATTTGGGAAGCTTTGTTCTGAAAATTGCCGGATTTACACCTACTTATTGGTACGTTAAGGCGAATAATGAAATAGCGAAGCTTACGGAATTCGGTTTTCAAAATGTTAAGCCGATACTTTCCGATCTGCTGATTATAATAGGCTTTGGATTAGCGTTCTTCACGGCCGCGCTGGTGGCCGTAAAGAACAAAAGATATGCGTGAATATGGTTCCTGGTGATACACGATAAAGAATAAACGAGCCGGTTTTCGCCGGCTCATTTTCATATTTTATAAAGAAACCATTTGCATGTGCTGAATTCGTATTTCATTTCAAACCTGCACTCACGTCCGCGGATAACGCTTTGAACGGTAAAAACCAGCATACGGTTTCCAGCCAGCTTTTCTTCCTTTCTGTTTAGTATCCTGTCTATTTTTACAATCCTGTTTTCCTCTTTTTCATCCGAAATCCGAAATTTTATAGGGGTAATTACCCCGTCCCTGTTGGTACAGCAAATCATATCCACCGATTGCATTAAAACCCTCATGTCTTTCCCTCCTACAGCAAGCTTCTCATCGTTGGAAACGCTTCATATACTCCCCCGCAGAGGGGTGGAATTCCCGAATGCGGGAATAAACCTCTTACCACCGCATCGTTGCCGTATGAACCCCGGATTTCGTCGATGGTTTTGTCAATAGCCTGCTGCCTGAAAACAACGGTATCGTCAAAAAACGATGTCTGAAAAAATTTATTTTCCACCAGATTGGAGAAATGTACTCCAAGGTGCCTGAGAGGTTCTTTGCGCCACATTTCCTTAAAAAGGCCTTTGGCCTGCCGATACAACAGGAGTGTACTGTCGGTGGGGGATATAAGCCGGCACTGGTGTGAATAGAAGGACAACTGCGTATCCCTTAAAGACACCGTTACAACCCGTGCCAGCATTCCTTTGCTTCTCAGGCGCATTGCCGCGGTTTCCGTCAGGGAGAGCAAATATAAAAGTGCTTCCTTTTCATTGTCGACGTTAAAAGGGCTGGTGGTCGAGTTACCGATTCCTTTTATTACCCGATCACCCGGAACGACCGGCGAGTCGTCAAGACCATTCGCATATTTCCAGATAGTCAGCCCATGGCTTTTTAAATGATGCTGCAAAAGGTCCGGGGAGGCGTGGGCCAGCTGGCCAATTGTGAAAATATTAAGCTTGTAAAGTTTCGGAAGCGTTCTGGGGCCAGAGAGAAATAATTCCCTCACTGGCAGGGGCCAGAATTTTTCAGGAATTTCATGGCGGTACAGCGTGTGCATTTTGTCCGGTTTTTCAAGTTCCGAAGCCATTTTTGCCAGGAGCTTGTTGGTTGAGAGCCCAACATTTACCGTAAACCCCAGTTCGGTACGGCATCGCTCCTTTATTTCCCAGGCTATTTCTTCCGCGGTTTTTTTTTGTGAGTATCCGGTTAAGTCGACAAAGCATTCGTCGACCGAATACCTTTCAACATTCGGGCTGTACCTCTTTAAGAGCCTGACCATCGCATCGGAACAGCTCATGTAAAGCGGATAAGAAGGCGGAAGAACCACCAGGTTCGGGCACTTGCCCCTTGCAGACCATAAAGCTTCCCCGGTCTTTATATTATATTTTTTTGCAGGAATTGATTTGGCCAGTACAATGCCGCGACGGCTTTTCTCATCCCCTCCCACTACGCTCGGAATTGTTCTTAAGTCCGTTTCGGCGCCGTGCTGCAGACGATAGACCGCTTCCCAGCTTAAATATGCGGAATTGGCGTCCACATGAAGGATTTTTCGTTCCATAATTCCTCCGCAGTAAATCGAATGTTCTAACCATATTATAACCGAACATACGTTCGTTTGTAAAGAGGAAAAATTTGTATTAAGCACCCGAACCACCCGCTGGTTATTCGGTATTATTACCAAAGATCCTGGTTCGGGTGTTTCAAGTTATTTTCTTGATGTGGATTCTTCAGTTTGAAGAGGCTGTATCAAAGCCATTGTGATATCGTCCCTTTGTTTTGCGCCGATTGCGTCGAGCTGTTTATAAACGTACCTGGCAATCAGGTTCAGTGCGACATTCAGATCAATGCCGTTATCTTTAATAATATTGATAATATTAGCATCCTTGATAATGTCCCCGGGTTCCTCCAGCCATTGATCGGCCATGCCGTCGGTATACAGGAAGAACCTTTCGTCCGGAAGCAGCCGTACGGATTCGTCATAGTAGCGCGGGTTATCCATCCAGTTGCTCACTGGAGTACCCGGCATGAAAAGCTTTTTCATCCCGTGCTTGCCGCAGATAATCGGTATGCAATTGTGCCCGGCGTTTGAATACCAGAGCATATGCGTTTTTGTATTGTATACGGCATAAAACACCGTGATATAGGAATTTTTGTCGAATCCGCTGGTATTGAATTGTCTGAACAGCCGGTATAGTGCACGCGAAGGAGAGAGTATTTTTTTGTTCAACACCGATATCAGGAAAATAGTCAGCATTGATGCTGAAACACCATGTCCCGATACGTCGGCAATATATATCCCAATGTGCTCGCGATCGATTTGAAAGATATTAATCATATCACCGCTTAATTCGGCGCAGGGGTGGTAAAGATACGCAAAATCGAGCTGCGGAAATTGTGTGCTTCGGGGAAGCAACTGCATTTGAAGTTTTCGGGCCATATCCAAATTCTGCTGCAGCTTTAAGTTCTGGTTTAAAAGGCGGTTTTCCAATTCCTTCTCCTTTGTAACATCCCTTAAAACCTCAACAACGTAGTAAATATTTCCATCATCTGCAACTATCGGGGAACTCATAACCGAAAATATTCTGTTGTTGAAAATCTCTTCTTTCTTCTGGGTTTGTCCTTTAAATACCGCTTTACGGGTTGTGCAATTTTCACATGGGGAATCCTTGCCCAAAAGCTCATAGCATTTTTTTCCGGATAAGTCTTCAACACGAAGCCCTTCTTCCATTGAGCGGTTTATAAAAATAACGGAATTATCCCTGTCAACAACCCGTACCCAGTCATGCATTCCGTCCAGTATGTCCAAAATAAACTTAAAACTAGAATTTTCTGAAGAAAAATAAGGAGAAAACATTATCTCTTATCCTGCCTGGTTATAATTTTTAATATTAAAGTCGAACAGACCGTAATATAAGTACATCCAATTGCTTCCAGATAAATGCCAGCAAAGATAACCTTTTTTTCTCATATTAACATAAAGTCGGTTTGACCGCAACAGAATAAATTTATTTATAAATGTCCCGCATAAAGGGCGCTGTTTACAGGTTATTTAATGAATTCTTGTCAGCGTTTCGTTTTGCAATGCATAAGTAGATAGCCAATGGGAATAATCATTAATTAGCCTGATAAGAAATTTTATCAAGCGCAGAACGCGTATTTCTACCGATGAAAGGAAAATATATATTGAAAGATTATATTGATGTCCATAAAAGAGGCGCTGCCTATGATCTGTCACGGGCTGTCAACAAACGTATATCATCAATTCCGTTTGAAAAAACAATAATTGTTTTGTGCATTGGTACCGACCGTTCGACCGGTGATTCATTGGGACCTTTAGTCGGATATCGCTTGGGCAAATACAAGCTGCCTTACATCCGGGTAGTCGGAAACCTTGAATGGCCGGTTCACGCCGCGAATCTGGCTCAGTCGCTGGAAAGGATTAGAAAGGAAATCCCTTATCATTATATCATTGCAATTGATGCCTGCTTAGGCATGCCAGGCCATATAGGGCGGATTACGGTGGGAAATGGCCCGATAAGACCGGGAGCCGGGCTTAAAAAGGATTTGCCTGAAACCGGAGATATGCATGTTACCGGCATTGTCAATCACGGTGGATGGATGGAATTTATGGTCCTGCAGAATACACGGCTGAGCCTTGTCATGAAGATGGCCGAAACAATAGCGGACGGGCTGCATCACGCGCTGTGGAAGTATAACCGCAGCAGGACGGAGTATTTGAACCGGAGTATCCGGTGAAAGCATGTTAAAAAGTTTGCTTTGTTTAATATTGTTTATGCGGGTATCTATGTGGTATATTAGAAATAATTGAAAGGGGTGTTTTAATTGGAAAAGTGGGTATGTACAGTATGCGGTTATGTTTATGATCCGGAGGCAGGCGATCCCGATAACGGAGTCGAGCCCGGAACAGCCTTTGAAGACATTCCCGACGATTGGGTATGTCCCGATTGCGGTGTCGGCAAAGATATGTTTGAGCGGGAGTAAATAGTAAAACAATTTTATCTGCTTTTAGACTAAAAAAGTTATAGAAACTATTGTGCAATAAAAGAAAACCATAACGGAATGCTCTCTGCAAATGAGGCTATTGTTTCCATTATTGTACAATAGTTTTGAATTGATGTTCTTGATGTTCTGAAGATTATTACAGCATCTGTAAAATACATAGAAAAATGTATCCCGGTCCTTGATTTTTACAGCGGCCCGTGATATGCTTTACAGGGAAATATAAATACTGTTTTTTCCTTATCAAGAGAGGTGGAGGGACTGTGCCCTATGAAACCCGGCAACCGGCGTAATGCCACGGTGCCAATTCCTGCAGGAGATATCCTGAGAGATGAGGAGAGTTATATAATCTCTTCATGGAAGAGATTTTTTATTTTAAATACCAGGCTTTTGTGCGATTTAAAGGCGTATTGGAAGTGTTAAGCGCGGCCTGTCCGATCATATGAAAAATCAGCCCTCAAGGCATTATCAGGAGGAAATATGGCTTTTTGACATGAATTTTAAGGAAGGAGTCGAAAAAATGTCTAAAGTGTTATTTACATCTGAATCGGTTACAGAGGGGCATCCCGACAAGATCTGTGACAAAATATCCGACGCGGTTCTGGATGCGATACTTACGGAGGATCCGATGGCGCGTGTCGCCTGTGAAACAGCCGTTACCACGGGAATGGTTCTTGTTATGGGGGAGATTACAACAGACTGTTACGTTGATATCCCGAAGGTTGTAAGGGACACGGTCCGCGACATTGGGTATGTCAGGGCAAAATACGGGTTTGATTGTGATACGTGCGCGGTCCTGACATCCATTGATGAGCAGTCCCCGGATATTGCTATGGGTGTTAACAGGGCTTATGAAGCCAGGAGGAATGAAATGGATGACAGCGAATTAGAAGCAATAGGAGCGGGAGATCAGGGTATTATGTTCGGTTATGCCTGCGATGAAACGCCGGAGTTAATGCCAATGCCCATTTCTCTTGCGCATAAACTGACCGAAAGGCTGGCGGAGGTACGTAAAAAGGGCATACTTGAATATCTTCTTCCTGACGGCAAATCGCAGGTAACGGTGGAATATGAAAACAGAAGGCCTGTACGTGTGGATACCGTCGTTATTTCCTCCCAGCATCTGCCGGATGCGGACCAAACGACAATAGAAAAAGACATAATTCAGAAGGTAATCAGAGTGGTGATACCTGAAAACTTGCTGGACGAAAATACCCGGTATTTCATAAACCCTACCGGTAGGTTTGTTATTGGAGGCCCGCAGGGTGATTCAGGGCTTACCGGAAGAAAGATAATAGTCGATACCTATGGCGGAATGGGGAGGCATGGAGGAGGAGCGTTTTCCGGGAAGGATCCGACAAAGGTTGATCGCTCGGCTTCATATGCCGCCCGTTATGTCGCGAAAAATATAGTTGCATCGGGTCTTGCAAACCGATGCGAAATTCAACTGGCATATGCAATCGGAGTAGCGAAGCCCGTATCGGTAATGGTTGATACCTTTGGAACCGGTAAGATAGACGATGAAAGAATAGCGCAAATTGTTCAGAAAACATTTGATCTTCGCCCCGCAGCTATTATACGCGATTTGAAACTTCGCAGGCCTATTTACTGTAAAACCGCCGCATACGGACATTTCGGCAGGGAGGATGATGATTTTACCTGGGAAAAAACAGACAAAGCTGAAGTTTTAAGAAATGAAGCGGGGATTTAAGCCGGATCCTGGTTTTACCTGTTTGCTCTGAACTGCCCCGCCGGTTTACCGGTAAAGCACAAACATCAGCTCAAGATATCTACAATAAATACAGTGGGGTTTTTCATTAAGTCAATTTCATACGGTTCGAGAACCGGCGGGCCGTCTTTGCGGGTTATAACCATAACCTTCGGGCGAAGCGACTCTTTTTCTTTCGATTCGACGACCCTGGCAATTTCACCGGTGTTAAGCAGTACTATTATATCTGCGGGATATATCGCAATATTATCCAGGAATTTTTTCAGAATTTCATAATCGAAATGGCTTGCTGAATTTGCCATGATATACTCCGCGGCTTCATGCGGCATATACCTCTTTCGATAAACCCTGTTTGCCGTAAGAGCGTCATATACATCGGCAACCGCCACAATACGTGCCATATAATCTATTTCTTCCCCCGATAATCCCATCGGATATCCGCTTCCGTCCCAATGCTCATGATGCAGGAGCGCAATCCGTGCAACTTCCTCGGTAACACCGGGTGTTTTTATCGCTATATCATAACCGTAACGCGTATGGTCTTTAATTATATTATACTCATCAGCCGTAAGTCTTGCCGGCTTATTAAGAATGGTAAGAGGGACTTTGCATTTTCCTATATCGTGCAATATAGCTCCGAGAGCCAATTCATTTATTTCATCTATAGACATGTTGAGGCTTTTTCCTGCGATTACCGAATATATGCATACGTCAACCGAATGAAGATATGTATAATTATCTATATCACGTATTCCGGTCAGTTTCATAAAGACATTGTCATCATTCAGTATTTTTTGGACAATGGTATCAACCGTCTCCTTTATTACCGGCAGATTGACATCCCCGCCGCCGCGTACGGTATCCATAACCGACTTTATTGTCTGGAAGGTTTCGGTATATACTTTTTCTTCGCTGAAATATTCCACTTTTCCTATTTCATCTTCGACATAAACATATGGAATGTTATACATGCGAATTTTGTCTAAATACCTGTTTTTAATTGTAAACCCTTTCAGCAAAAGGAACCTTCCATCATCTAATATAACATCCCTGGCTAATTTCATCCCAGGAGCAAGTTCATCAAGTGATACTTTTTTCATAACCACCTCAGAAACATCCAAATATTTTATATTTGTTTATTCCAGTGTCAAAAATTGTATGTTTATTTGATTTATACCCGTAATATTTGTTTCTAAACCCAATTTTTGCTTTTACGACAGCGGCCTATGGCTCTTCCCGCCAGTGGAATCATTTTTTAAACTGCATATAATGATACTAGAAACGGTCAGGGTGTGGGAAGTATGGTAATTTATATTATTATTTCGTTGTTTGCTTTTTACGGTATATATCATTTTATCCAGACTATAATTACAAAAGTTAAAACCGGAAAAAATTCCTGCAGCGGGAAACTGTGCCTGGTTCCCAAGCCTGGGGATGAAGGGCTGGAAGGGAAAATAAGGTGCGTGTTCATGGATGGAGTTTCGGAAAAGATAGGAACCGACGGCTGCCTGTACGTCGGTATTTCCGAAAAGGATCCAAACAGGCCGGTCGTCGAAAAACTCTCTGCCGAGTATCCGCGTCTGGTATTGCTGGATAATATAAATTGGAGTAAAATTGAGACGGGTAATAAGCAACAGCATTAGCTTGGGCCGTAAAGATATCTTTTCCCCCTGATTGACTGTAACGCGGGCTTTCTTTGATATCCCGGCCATGAATTAGTATTTGCATAACTTAATTACCCAATATTTTACGGACGGGGATTCTTTTTGGAGCAAATTGAAGGAATAGTGGAACAAATAATATACTGTAACGAAAATAACGGGTATACGGTTTGTGATATCAGGGTGGGACGCCGGTTAATTACTTTGGTCGGATACATTCCAGGGCTGGGTATAGGCGAGACCATTTTTGTAACCGGTACATGGGTAGTCCACCAGGATTACGGCAAGCAACTGAAAGTGGAATCATATGAAAGACGGCTGCCTAAAACAACGGATGCGATTTTTAAGTATCTTGCTTCCGGAGTGATTAAGGGAATAGGTGAGGCAACAGCAAAAAAAATAGTTGATGCGTTTGGAGATGAAACGATACGTGTTTTGCAGTTTGAACCCCTAAGGCTTTCTGAGATTAAGGGAATAAGCGCCGGCAAGGCTCTGCGTATAGGACAAGCATTCATGGAGCAGGAGCAAATACGCCAGGTTGTAATGTTCCTGCAGAGTTATGGGGTATCGGCAAATTATGCCGTAAAGGTGTGGAAGAAATTTGGTGAAAAATCTATTGAAGAAATAAAACGGAATCCATACCGTCTTACCGATGATGATATAAATATTGGATTCAGAATCGCGGACAGAGTTGCAATTTCAATTGGTATAGACACATGTTCCAAATTTCGCATTCAAAGTGGAGTTCAATATGCTTTGTCCGCAGCAGTGCAAAAAGGGCATGTATATCTTCCCGTAAACGTATTAATACCATATACCGCCCGTCTTTTGGGCGTAAAAGATGAAATAGTCGAAGAAACATTAGGCAGAATGATTTTTGAGCAGAGTATATATATTGAAAAGTCAAACCCGGACAGGGTTTATCTGTCGGCATTTTACACGGCCGAGCAGTATATATGCCGAAAAATATATCAAATTTGCGCGGCCGAACCCGAAAAGAAAATATACAATCTTGAAGAAACCCTTAAAGAAGTTGAAAACGAGCAGCACGTAACATATACCGATAAACAGCTTGAAGCAATACGTTGTTCGGCGTCAGAGAGCATACTTGTTGTTACGGGGGGTCCCGGAACCGGGAAAACAACCCTTATTAAAGGAATTATTTCTCTTTTCCAAAGACAGGGAATGAAAGTGGTTTTGGCGGCTCCAACAGGCAGAGCCGCGAAAAGGATGACCGAGGCATCCGGAACGGAAGCAAAAACGATCCACCGTCTTTTGGAAACCGGGTACATCGGCGACGATGATAGCAGCAGGAGCTTCAGAAAAAATGAACAGGATCCGATTGAGGCGGATGTTGTAATAATAGATGAAGCGTCCATGGTAGATGTTTTGCTTATGCACGCGCTTTTAAAAGCGATTGTGCCGGGGACCCGACTGGTATTTGTCGGAGACGTGGATCAACTTCCTTCGGTTGGACCGGGCAGGGTTCTTTCAGATATGATAGACAGCGAGATTTTGAATGTGGTCCGCCTTGATCAGGTTTTCCGCCAGGCGGAAGAGAGCTCGATTATAACAAATGCCCATATGATTAACAAAGGGAAGTACCCGGTAATGAACACGCCGAAAGAGGATTTCTTTTTCATTAATAAAAGCCGCCCGCAGGACACAGCAGAAGCGATACTCGAACTGTGCACGTCAAGGATCTCCGATAAGTTCGGTTTGGATCCGATGAAGGATATCCAGGTTTTGTCACCGATGAAAAAAGGACCGGCCGGTATTTTTTACCTTAACGCCGCACTTCAAAAAAAGCTGAACCCGCCGCGCCCGGGTTTAGCGGAGAAGCGATACGGCGATACTATTTTCAGAGAGAATGATCGGGTAATGCATATAAAAAACAACTACAGCCTTTCATGGAAGAATAATGGAGAAAAGGAATCAACAATAGCAGGTGAAGGTGTTTTTAACGGTGATATGGGAATAATCCAAAAAATTGATGAAGATGACGGCTATTTAACGGTTTCATATGACGACGGCAAGGTTGTCGAGTACGATTTCGACATGCTCGATCAATTGGAACTGGCTTATGCGATTACCGTACACAAAAGCCAGGGAAGCGAATTCCCGGCTGTGGTTATTGCGCTGTCGGGTGTGCCTCCGATGCTGGCTTGCAGAAACCTGTTATATACCGCTATAACGCGTGCGCGCCGATTGGTGATTCTTGTCGGGGACATTAACATTCTAAGGAATATGGTGGATAATAATACCGAAAAAGAACGCTTCACCGGGCTTAAAGAAAAGCTTTGCGATATTTTTACAAACCGATCCCTGCCGGAATTCTGATTTGCTTTTACTTAATTGCGTCGGCCGGGTGGAGGTACGGCTATGGAATACGGCAAGATTCCGCTAATTGAATATTTCCTGCGCTTGTTTTTCCCGCCCCGCTGTATCTGTTGTGATTGCGTGCTTTGTGTTAATACGCGCAAGTCCGTATGTGATGACTGCCAGAAAGATATTCCGCATATCAACCGTCACCGGTTTGATAACCCGGCCGGTAACAGCATAAGCAATATATACTGTGCGTTTGATTACGAAAAAGGCGTCAGGAAAGCAATTCATCATTTAAAATTCAACGATAGGCCCGGAAACGCAAAAATACTTGTCGATATGTCTTACCCGTTAATTGAGGAATACTTTGCCGGAGTCCCAGCGCAGCTACGTTTGGCGAACAGCTGCGACATTGCGGTGCCTGTTCCGATCCATAACAAAAGAAAGCGGGAAAGGGGCTATAACCAATCGGAGCTTATTGCGCGCAGTCTAGCAAAGAAATTGAATATCCCCGTGATCTCCAGAGTGCTTGTAAAAATAAAAAATACTCCTCCGCAGAGCTCGCTTGCGAAAGATGAACGGTACAAGAACCTTGAAGGCGTGTTTTACGTAAAAAGACCGCATTTGATTGAAGGAAAGCGCGTCCTTTTGATTGATGATGTTATTACAACGGGCAGCACGCTTGAACAGTGCGGGAAAGTATTGCTGGAATCCGGCGCGGTTTGTGTGGATGCGTTTGTCATAGCGGTACGCAGAAAACTATGGTCTGCTGACGGAGAAATTTGAAACATGTCGCCCGTCGTCACCGAAATCACCCGAACCACCCGCTGCGTTATCGGCGTAATTCTCATGGGCTACTTGGAAGAACTATTGTACAAGAACGGAAACTATAGCGGAATGCAGCTTAGAGATATACTGTCAGAGCGAGGACAAGCAAGTCGACTGTCTGAGCAAAAATGCTTCCTGCAAGAAATACTTTAAAGCATTTTTGCGAGTTTCGACTTGCCCGAGCTGAACTGTATAGCTCTTGCAAATGAAGCTTCTTGTTGACGTTATTGTACAATAGTTCGATGAGCAGGTTTAGAACATTATTTTCGCGGGTCC